>CAYLNH010000090.1:0-6827 GCA_964384625.1 uncultured Lentisphaerales bacterium | reverse complement strand
GCAAACTGTGTGGGGGTGCAGGGGGGCCACCGCCTCCCTGCCGGGGTTTGGGGCAACGCCCCATAAGTTCTCTCTTCCGCGCGCAGCGCCATTCCTCCGCGCGCAGCGCCATTCTTCCGCGCGCAGCGCAAACTGTGTGGGGGTGCAGGGGGGCCACCGCCTCCCTGCCGGGGTTTGGGGCAGCGCCCCATAGGTTCTCTCCTCCGCGCGCAGCGCCATTCCTCCGCGCGCGCAGCGCCGTTCTCGTCCCGCAGGATCTCCCATGGCCAAACTCCGTCCCCTGCTCTTCCGTCCCCTGCTCTTCCGTCCCCTGCTCTTCTGTCCCCTGCTCTTCTGTTCCATCGTTTGTCGAAAAAAAAGGCGGGAAACCCTCGGGCTCCGGGTCAACGCCGGAACGGGTTTTCCTGTGAATCCCTTTCGTAAGGATCGCAGGACATGGATTCACAACTATGGTGACATTTGATTTCTATTCCCTTCAGGCACGCCCTGTCAACGCGCCGGCGTCGGAGCAAGCAGCACCACAAAGGAGAACCCGCCATGACCACACCGGAACTGCTGCCGACGCCCCGCTCCGTGGAATGGAGTCGCGCGGACTTCGCCATGGCGCCGGCAGACTGCATCCGCTGCAGTACCGCTGCCGTCGGCCGGCGCCTGGCCGAACTGCTGCGGCAGGAACATAAGACCACCATCCCGGTTGCGTCTGACAACATCGGGCCGCACCAACTTGTCCTCGGCACGCCGGCGGCGGCTCCCGCCGCCGACCTCGAGCCGGAGGCATACCGTCTGCACGTGGGACCGGACGGCGTGCAGCTCGATGCCGGTTCGCCAACCGGCCTGCTCTGGGGCGCCATGACGCTGCGGCAGCTCGTACAGCGCAACGGCCGCGGTCTCGTGGTCCGCGGGGCACGCATCCATGACCGGCCGCACTACCGGTGGCGCGGCTTCCAGATCGACAGCGGCAGGGCCCCAAACTCCATCGCCCAGATCAAACGCATCATCCGTATCTGCTCCGCGTTCAAACTAAATTTCCTGCTCTTCCGCGAAGGCGATGACGAACTCAATGCCGTGCGCTACCGCTCTGTGCCGCTGGGTTCGCAGAACCCCTATGCGCTGACCATGGATCAGGTCCGCGAATTATCCGACTACGCGGCGGCCTGCGGTATCACGTTGATTCCGGAGATCGAGTCACTGGGACACTCGACGGCCAAGGGCCGCCACTATCCGGAACTGGTCAGCGGCGGCTTCGAGCACACCTACGAAGGCGTCGGCACGCACATCCGCAAATCCCATCTGGCCCCCTGTGACGCACGCACCAGGGACCTCCTGCGGGCGGTCTACGCCGAATGGCTGCAGGCGCTGCAGCCGCCCATGCTCCACCTGGGACTCGACGAAGTCCGACTGCCCGTCGAACAGCAGGCCGAACATCTCCGGCAACTGCTCGACATCGTGCAGGACTGCGCCGCGGCAAGCGGCGTCGACGTCATGCCCATGGTCTGGTCGGATGCCCCGCCGACACCGGCGCCGCGGGCCGAGCGGGTCATCCGCTGTCTCTGGAGTTACGCCACCGAAGGCGGGCCGGTCGCGGCGGAAAACGAGCATCTGAAGCGCCAGGGGCTGGCCGAGTTGCTGGCTCCGGGATGCCGCCAACCGGTACTGATGGCCGGCGGCTCGGCGTCCGGCCACACGCCCTATTCCAAATCACCGTCGCCCGCGGCCTGTGCGAACCTCGCCACCTGGGCGCGCTGCGGCGTCGACTACGACAATGTTCTCGGTCTGTTTGCCGTACAATGGTCGGGCAACATGCTCGACGACTGGCTGCCCGATTTCCTGGCGGCGGCCGAATACGGCTGGTCGCCGCCGGCGACACCGCCGGACATCGACGCCGCCCACGAGCGGATCCGCCGGCATCTCGCCGCCCTGCCCGACGCCGCATCCCCCGATCCGGCCGCGGTCGACCGGCACGCCTGGGACGCCATCTGGCTGCGGGACGGCCGCTGGGATCAGGAGGTCCTGCCGCAGTGACTGCCGCTGCGCCCGGCACGCTTCCCCTCCCCCTCTTCCGGCGCGCCGGAACATGTGCAGCGCTTCCACGCCGCCGATCTGGATGCGTCGCTGCCGCTCGAACGGCAGTTCGCCGGCTGCGTCGACCACGAAGTATCGGGTTGATCCTGAAACACAGGCCCAAGGGCCGAATTGCTGCCTCGCGTGAGCATAAGCTCAACGGTTTCAAAAACAGGCACATAAATCGGCGCTAAGCATGAAACAGCCGATTCCCATTGATATAATACAAAGAATAGAAACATGCTGGCCTCGGCCGCCCGCGACGGCCGGCGCAGCCGGCCCTGCACTATAGAGAACACCGTGCTCAGTCCACCATACACACCGTACATGACCCCCCAGGAAGCGGCGATCATCAAACGCCACATTGACAGGCATCGCCCGCGGCGCTGTCTGGAATGGGGGATCGGCCACAGCACACTGGTATTCTCGCAATGCGGCCGGGCGGCGGAATGGATCGGCATCGATCATGACTCGGAATGGGTCGACAAGGTTGCGGCCGTGGCGCCGGAACATGTGCAGCTCTTCCACGCCGCCGATCAGGATGCGTCGCTGCCGCTCGAACGGCAGTTCGCCGGCTACGTCGACCACGAAGCCGTAACCGGCAAGTTCGACTTCATCTTCATCGACGGCCAACACCGCTGGCAGTGTCTGGCAAAAGCAGCAGAACACCTGGCGCCCGGGGGCTTCTGCTTCGTCCACGATTCCGCCCGCAGCGATATGCACAAACACTTCGCCGCCTTTCGCCATCACGCCGTCCTGACGCCCGGAGAGATCGGGGCCGACGGCGAACCGCACCGTGGCCTGACCATGCTGTGGAACGACGACGATGTGGCAGTCCCCGCCCCGGCGCGCACCAAACGCCTCCTGGTCATGTGCTTCCCTACCTGGGGCAGGAAGAACGAACTGCACCGCAACAGCACCGACGAATGGACGGTGTTGGCGCCGGACGAGATGATCCGATTGCTGCGCGAACGCGGACACGCGGTTGACGTCGTGTCACTGATGGATGAGCCGATCGAACTGCCGTTGATGCGCTCCAGGCTGAAGCCGCTGACGCTGCATCAAGTGGACTTCGACGACTACGACGCATTCTGGCATATGTTCCGCGACCCCACCCAGCCGGAAGTGCTGGCGCAGCTGGAAGCCGCCGATTTCGCGGCAAGCGGCCGGCCGGTGATCAACGACGTTGCCCGTTTTCGCGATCTGACCAAGTGGAAGTATCTGCCGCTTCTGGCAGAGCTCGGCATCGGCCCGCGCATCTGCGCGGAGCTGCCGGCGGACTACCGCGCTTCGGCCGCGTGGCAGACGTCGAAACACAGCGCCCGCGTCTCCAAAGACCGCAAGTATATTCAGCTCTACGCCACCAACAACAACCGCGGCGACTACAAAGACCGCCGGGCGATCGAGAAGATCACGGTCGAGTACATCGACAATCTCGAGTCCGGCGTCCGCTCGTTCTTCCGCATCGGCTTCAGCCTGGGCCGCGTGTGCGACGGCTGGCTGTACTGCCACGATGATTCCGAGGAGATCCTGAAGAGCGGCATGTGCAAACACCGCACACCCTTCTCCCTGCCGAAGGAGTACCACGGCCCGATCATTCAGGCCATGCAGCAGCTCGGTGTTGACGTAGCCCATATCGAAGGCTTGTTCAAAAGGGACAAGCTCTATGTTTTCGACATCAACCCCTACCCCACCGCCCACGGCGGCACGCTGACCCGGGTGACCGAGGCGATTGTCGATGTGATTGAGGAGGAGCTGTTCGGAATGAACGACGGGTCTTGATATTCCCGACGAAAGTCGGGAATGTGCGCGGTCGAGACGACCGCGGCCACGATCGGAATCGACAGGTATCGACAAATACCAGACAGACAAGGGTTGCGACAAAGGTGAAGACGAAGCAAGAAACAGAACTCCCCGCAGTGAGCTGCATGTGCTTGACGTACGGGCGGCCGCCGGCGCTGCTGGGAGAAGCCGTTGAGTCCTTTCTGCGCCAGGACTGCGAAGGGCCGAAGGAACTGCTGGTCCTCAATGACTTTGATCAGCAGACCATTGTGATCGATCATCCCGACGTTGTCGTGGTCAACTCCGGCAAGCGGTTTCGGACGGTCGGCGAAAAACGCAACGCCTGTGCGGCATTGGCGAGTCACGACATTCTCTTTGTCTGGGATGACGACGACATCTACCTGCCGCATCGGATTTCCTATTCGATTGCGAAGATGCAGAGCGCAGAGCGCTACCGCCGGTTCTTCAAACCATCGAAAGCCCTGACCCTGAATAACGGCGTGATCGGCGGGCCGAATGCGAATTTGTATCACAGCGGCAGTGTCTGGACGCGAGATTTCTTTGACGAGGTCGGCGGCTACCCGCACATGGGCAGCGGCCAGGATATGGCGCTGGAGTTGCGTTTCGAGGAGGCCGACAAACCGCACAAGTGCAACTTCAATGCGATCGCCCCGGAAGAAATCTTCTATCTCTACCGCTGGGGCGGTACGGGTTCGTTCCATCTGAGCGGCTTCGGCCGGGACCGCGACGGCAGCCGGCCCGGCAACGTCAAGGTCGAGGAATACGTCGAACGCAAGCTCGGGGAAGGCCTGGTACCGACCGGCCGGATTGAGATTACACCGGCCTGGGAGTTCGACTACACGGCATTGGTGGCCGACCATCTCAAATCGCCGACAGCGGCGACATGACCCCGGGTCCCCCGCCGGGACCAGCTGCAACCCCTAAGCGTTTCTGTCGCCGCTGCTCTTCACGCTGAAGGCGTGACAGTCTCGAGCCTGGGGTTGGCGAAGCCTACCCCAGGATACATGGCAACAGACATCAACGCTGAAGGCGTTGCAGTCGGCTTTGCAGGATTGGCGGCCACAGCTTTTGTGGAAACGCTCGGGTGTGCCGCTTGCGGCACGACTACAAGGGGAAGAACGCCAACGTCAGGTTGCACGCCGCATGGAAGGCAACCGCGCCCACAATCGAACGACGGCGGGCGTACAGCACTCCGAAAAGCAACGCCGGGAAGAACGTCAGCAACGCAATCGGGCTGCGTTGAATCGGCAGGTGCGCCAAGGCAAATAGCGCCGAAGTCACAAACAACGAAGGTCCCACGGCAGCGCCGAACAAACGCCGGCGCGGCTTCCATCTGCTGTCCAGCGCCGGCTGCAGCATGCCGCGGAAGAAGAGCTCCTCCGGGATGGCGATGACGATCACCTCGAACGCGACCAGTCTGACAAGGTTGTCGGGCATCACAGGGCTGAACGACAGAATCCCGATTCGAGACAGCAGGTATTGCGACGACACGAACATCGGCAAAACAACGACCGCCGCCAGGAGTCCCTCTCCCAGACTGACCAGCGGTCGGGGGGGCTGCAGGTCCTCCTCGGCCCGATCCACCCGGAGCAGAATGCCCACCAGTCCCAGTCCCAGCAGCAGGAACGGCGTCACCTGCCCGGCCCGCGAGCCCCACGTCAGATGCAGGCCGGTGTTGAACCCGACCAACACCGCGTACAACCCCAGACTGATCCATACTTTCCGCATCCCGTACCATCACGCGGCAACGCTGTGGGTGCAAGCGTTCCGCCTCCGGGCGCGTCAATAATGACGCGAAACAGTAACCACCCGCACTTGACATCTATCGTTTACTAATGTAACGTAACGCTGAGTAAAGTTACGCATAAAACCGGTTATTTCAGCCTGGCAAGGTGTAGAAGTGACCGGGCGGAGCGTCTCCGGACAATGAAATTCACCGGTGCGCGCAGCCTCACCAGGCGGGCCGTAAACGGCCCTCCTTAATTAATTCTGCGGCAGAATTAATTCTAAATTTCCACTCCGATATCCGCCCTCCTCCTGGAGGCGTCAAGCGAAGCCCGTTGAGCGCCGAAGCTGGCGAAGGCGGTTGTGCAGTGCTGACGCATCCCTCCGGATTCGTCAGATTCGTGTGATTCGTGGTTTTGACTTCCTGATTCCCTATGGTTAACACTCCGTCCAATTCATCTCCTGGCGTCCCGACAAAGGACGCCAAGACCGACCCTGAACTGGGGACGATCGACGTCCACGACCTGTATGAGCTGCAGGTCCTGGAGCACGTCGAGCAAACGCCCCGTCTGAGCAACCGCATGGTGCGCGACAAGCTCGGCGTCAGCATCCGGCTGGCGCACGAGATCCTCACGCGCATGGTGAAGAAGGGGTTGATGCACGTCAAGAAACGGCATGCCCGGCGTTGGGACTACTTTCTCACCCCGAAGGGCATCTCCCAAAAGACGCGTCTGACCATGGAGTTCCTGAAGTTCTCCATGCACTTCTACCAGGAGGCGCGCAAGCGCAGCGCCCAGGTCTGCAAGGACATTTCGCTCGAAGGCAAAACGAAGATCGCCTATCTGGGTGCGACCGAGCTGGCGGAGATCTGCCATCTTGGCGTCCAGGAATGGGGCCTGGAGGTAGTCGCCGTCTACGATGATGAACCACCCAAACCAACCTTTCTAACCCTTGAAGTAGAGCCGGTCTCCGCCCTGAACACCACTCCCGCAGAGGCTATCATTGTCTGTCTCTACGATCCCAAGATGCCCATGCGCAAACGGAATCTCCCCAACGGCGTCGAGGCAAAAGATGATCTATGGTTCATCTTCTAGTGGACGCAACCGAGCGAACAACCCATCGCTGTCATGTAATCCCGCGGACCCGTCTTCAGGCTTCGCCACAGGGCTTCGACCCGACACGTCGCTTAGGCGTCGTCCGCAAATAACTTGAACATCTGTGTTATTGCCTCCATATTC
>CAYLNH010000089.1:0-25124 GCA_964384625.1 uncultured Lentisphaerales bacterium | reverse complement strand
TTAATTTCAAACTGGTTGCAACGAATGCCCCCATCCCGCTACATTGGAAGATCCGGTCAATCAGCCAGCTTCGCCCGAAGCCAGGTACGCAGGCGCGGATGAACCGCCAGAGCGTGTCCGCCTGTTCCCGACCCTCCAGATACATCCGGGTCAAGTCATGGTTATCCGCCGGACGGCAGCGACGCGAATGCGCGAAGCAGATGCTGACTTCGTCCATGCCGCAGTGCTCCGGGCGGCCGGGAACGTGCGTGATCCAATTCAGGTGGTTCTCGATTTCCGCCACCCGGGCCCAGCCGTTGCCGGCCTCGTTCGCAATCAGTTCGATCCACTTCGGATCCTGCGCTTTCAACTCGGACTGAACGTAGGTATCCCAATCCACACCGCCCAGGCGAAACTCCAGGGAGCAGGCCTGCGCCAGGCCGTCTGCCGCGCGGCCCATCGCATGCTCGCAGCCGGCGAAGAACGCCGCGTCGCCGTCGCCCGAGCAATCGATTACGCGTTCGGCCAGAATCACCCGACGCCCGGCTTTGCTCTCGACCGCGACGCCGCAGATGCGGTCCCGCTCGACAACGGCTTCAACAACGTGGGTCACCAGCAGGATGTCGCAACCGGCCTGCCGCATCATCCGGTCCAGGACCAGCTTGTGTTTTCCCGGGTCGCTGTTGCGGTGCCACAACCCGTTGACGGCCTTCAGCTCGCGAAACATGTCCGCGCCAATGCCGCTGACAAAATCGAGAGGAATATTCACCAGACCGACCGTGGCCAGCCCGCCGAGAGCCGACTCGCGCTCCAAAATCAACGTTCGACACCCCGCCCGGGCCGCGGCAATGCCGGCGCCGATGCCGGCAATGCCGCCGCCGACGACCACCACGTCATATCTGCCGTCAATGGACAGGATCCGTTCCGGTTCGAGGAGGCCTTCTTGTTTCTCTTCGTAAGGGATCATCTCAACGTTCCTTTTTTCGTTTTCAGGTTCGGTGCCGCCCCGCCGTATCCGGGGTGAACACGGCACCTGGCGGCGGGGCCGGCGGGATCCCCGCCGGCCGGCCGGGCGGCGCTGCCACCAATGCCACGATCGCTTCGGAGGCGCAGTTCTCCTGACATTGCCCGCAGCCGATACAGGTCGCCTGATCGATCTGCGCCCCGGCAGCTGTCATCTCAATGGCTCCGACGGGACATTCAAAGATGCAGGTATTGCAGTAGGTACAGCCCTGCTGAACGACATACTTCATAGCTCACTCCTTCGCCGCCGGCGCCGACACCAGCCCGGCCAGGTTTATAATATCAACCCTATTTGTTATTGATGATGTTTCAAGTCAAAATCCCGGATTTTGCTCGAACACGTTCCGGCTTGACATTCTACACTCGGTGTGCAAAAATATTCTGCGGGCCGCCATTTCGCCGGGCGCCGGAAGTTTCGATACGCAATGCGATACGGCTGGAGGAATATCGATGAAAGCATACCTGCGGAAGGCCGGCACAGGAGCGGTCTTCACGTTGATTGAGTTATTGGTCGTTGTGGCGATCATCGCGATCCTGGCGGCCATGCTGCTCCCGGCGCTGACCCGCGCCCGCGAACAGGCGCGTCGCGTCGTCTGCCTGGCAAACCTGAAGAATGTCGGCCTGGCGGCGTTCAGTTTTGCCGATGAACAGGGCGACTGGTTTCCCCGTATGGGGTCGGCCGATGTTCGTGGTCACCAATCCCGGCCCATGGTCATTACCACGAATTACTCTCGCGACACGACCTGGACGCTGGCCTCCCAATGCGGCGGCGCGAAAACAGAGTTCGATCATGATCCGTCGATCAACGCTCCGGCCTGGCGCGGGCATGGAACATCATGGAGCACCTGGGAAGAATACGGGCTTGTCATTGAGTTGCTGGACTGTCCCAGCAGTCCGATCAGTCCGGTTCACGCCAATGAAGACGGTTCATCCTATGGTTGGGGCGGCATTGGCGAACGCTGGGTGACAGACTACATCATCACGTCGGGCATCACGTTCGACGGCAAGGATCCCCATAAAGTGCCGGGCCGCTGCTACAGCAGCAATGCCCAATGGCGGTTTCACGACCACGCGGAACCCGCGATGTCGCAACGGGACAACAACGCCGACAAACGCCTGATTGCCACGGATCGCGTGGAACTGCATCCCGGCAATGTGACCTACTCTACCCATGCAGCGCGAAACAGCATCCCCCCCTACCAGAGCCTGCTCTACGCCGACGGCCATGTGGAAGGCAAACGCGAGTACAGACGGCCGCTCGTCCTCGGCGAACAGTCCTTTCAGAATGATGGCGCCGGCAATCCGGATGTGGGCACCGACCGATACAAATATCAGTATTGGGGACAGGACAACTGACTGCCGACGCGGATGCCTTCAGCCGCGTCCCGACGTCAAGGCGCGGGCAATGCGTTCGGCGGCGGCCCGCAGTCGATCAATCGTGAGTTGACGAAGATCGTCCGTGAACCGATACGCCGGGATACCGGCACCGATGGCGGCGGGTGCCGTGTCGTCAGCGTCGAGTACCGGGACGGCAACGGTCCGCAACTGCCCATCTTTTGAGGTGTACGACGCGAGCCCGTCCTCCCGGATCCGGCCGAGGGCCTGGATCAACTCCTTCCGCGTTGTCACTTCCGGCCATTCGCCGCACGGCAAACCGCGATCGGCGATAATCCGGTCGCGTTCCTTTGCCGGCAGCCAGGCCAGCAGCACCCGCCCCGTGGTTGTGGCATAGGGCGACGCGTTCAGGTCCGCGTTGGGGTTGACCATGATCGTCTGGTTGACATCGACCTTGGCCAGTTTGAGGCGTTCGCCATTGACGAGTTTGGCGACGGCAACCCCCTCCTGCAATTCCGCGGCAACCGCCCGTGCTTCCTGTTCGGCAACCTGCTGCAGGAGGTCCTGCTGCTGCCGGCTGTCGGCCAGTTCCAGCAGTACCGGGCCGATCCGGTAGCGCCCTTTCGCCGGCTTCTCCACATAGCCGAGCTGCACCAGGGATTTCAGGATGTGCGCCAGCGTCGCCTTGTTGATCGCAGTCCTCGCCTCGAGTTCAGAGAACATAATCGTATCGGACACCTCGCTGATCAGCCGCAGGATTTCGTCGACCTTCTTGAGTACTTTTACCATATCATCCTCTGTATTGCCATCATTGGTCCACATTATAAACCTAAAAACCGACATGTGCAAGCCGACCGGGACAACACGGCGGAGCGCCTTGACTCGCTCCGATCCGGGGCCATCGTTGGACCAGCAGCAGGAAAGGAGACCCCATGCAGCCGAACATCCTTTACATTTTCACCGACCAGCAATCATCGACGATGATGGGTTGCGCCGGCAATCCGGACGTGCAGACGCCGGCGCTGGATTCACTGGCCGCCCGCGGCGTGCGCTTCGATCAGGCCTACTGCACCTATCCACTGTGCACCCCGTCCCGCGCCTCCATGTTCACCGGGCGTTACCCCCACGAAGTCGGCGTCAACCGCAACAATGTCGGCATTGACGAGTGCTGTCGCGAGAACGAACTGGGGCACGTACTGTCGCGGACGGGCTATGAATGTGTGTACGGCGGCAAGTGGCATGTGCCGGAGATTGCCGTTCCGGACGACGTCCATGGTTTCCGGCGGATCAGCGGTTTTGACGACACGCAACTTGCCGACGCCTGCATCGAGTTTTTCCGGCAGCCGCATGCGCAGCCGTTCTTCTGTGTGGTATCCTTCGACAACCCGCACAACATCTGTGAGTGGGCCCGTGAGCAGCCCTTGCCGTGGGGCGGTGTTTCGTCGCCCCCGGCGGTTGCTGATTGCCCGGCCCTGCCGGAGAATCATGCGGCGGCGGCGGACGAACCGAACGTGATCACGCGTCACCGGCACGACTACTCGCTGCACCGCGGTCTGATCATGCAAAACACCGCAGATGACTGGCGTCAGTTGCGTTGGGCCTACGCGCGGCTGACGGAAATGGTCGATCATGAGATCGGCCGGATCCTGGCCGGGCTGGATGACGCGGGGTTGGCCGACGACACCCTGGTAATCTTCTCCAGCGACCACGGCGATCAGGATGCCGCCCACGGGCTGAGCCACAAGAACGTGCCGTACGAGGAATCAATTCGCGTCCCGTTGATCATTGCCGGCGCCGGAGTGACCCAACAGGGGACGCGTTCGCATCTTGTCGACAACGGTCCGGACCTGTTCGCCACGATCTGCAACTACGCCGGCGCCGAGTTGCCGGAAGGTTGTCACGGCCTCAGTCTGCGGCCGATCCTGACCGGCCTGAAACTGCACGGCTTCCACGACTACATCGTCAGCGAGATGTTGTTCGATTCCCTGCAGGACAAGCCGAAGGCCCGGGTGGTCCGGTCGTACCAGCACAAGTACATCGCCTTCGATCGCGGCCGGCATCGCGAGCAATTGTTCGATCTGCTCGACGATCCCGGCGAGACGCAGAACCTGGCCGGGGACCGGGCGTTCGCGGCCGTGCTGCAGGAGCACCGGGAGTTCCTGCGCGAATGGTGCGAGCGCACGAACGACGATTTCGGCGGCCGCCACTACGGCCATCCGGACACACCGTATATGGTGCCGGGAGACGAATACGTGTAGGGTCATTCGCCATCGGCGAAGTCCCTGAGCGATATCGCTGGCGGCCGCCTTCGCAGAAGGCTGCGGCGCGCCGGGTTCGGCCGCAGCGGAGTGGGTTCCCGGCAACGTTCTCAAGGCGGTGGCGCGGGAGAAGGCCGGCGGCGAGCCGCCGAGAGCGGTTACAGGCCGAGGTCGAGTTGCTCGGGCGGGGGCAGCAGAATCTCCGGCGCGTTGTTGCGAACATTGTTGGCGGCGGTTGAGATGGCGGCGACGTCGAGCTCGCCCTGGAACGTGCCGAGGACCTGCCTGGCGGCCGGGCCGGCGGGATTGAGCCAGTCGTCAACCCCGTCGCGCGGCAGGATTGCCGGCATGCGGTCGTGGATCTCGAGGATCCCGGGCGCGGCATCGGCGGTAATAATGGTAAAGGTCCGCAAAGCCAGTCCTTCGGGCGTCGTCCAGGTATCCCAGAGGCCGGCGGCTAGCATCAACCCGTGGTCTCGATGGCGGATCAGATGCGGCTGCTTCCGGCCGCCGCGGCGCTGCCACTCGATGTAGCCGTCCATGACCACGGCGCAATTTGTCCGTCCCACGAGATGACGGAAGGACGGCTTCTCGGTCACGGTCTCACAACGGGCATTAATCAGCCGGCTGCCGATGGCTGCGTCCCTGGCCCAGGACGGGATCAACCCCCAGCGCATGAACGACAGACGCCGGGCGCCGTTGACCGCGGTCAGCACGAGACAGTCCATCGTGGGCGCGATGTTGTACATCGGTTCATAGCGGTCTTCGTCTTCCCACAGTTCCGGCTGCAGTTCCTTGATAATCTCCGGCTTGGGCCGATGCAGCGTGAAGCGTCCACACATGCTCTATTCCTCGGGTCCATCCTCCGGCGGCAACTCGATGTCGTCCGCGGCGCCGGCGCCGTCATCCCGGTTCTCATTGTTCTGGTCATCGGCGTCCTGAGCGGGCGGCGCCAGTGCGACTCGGACGAGATCGTCGACGGTGTAAAGCATCGGTTCGTGGGAGGCACGCGGCAGCAGGTAGACCCAACCATTGTAGAGGGCCCGTTCGTACTCGAACTTGCCGCGCGTCTCTTCGACCTCCCGGTTATGGGCCGTTTCCCGGTTGGCGCGTTCGTCCGGCGTCTCCCCCGCCGGCCCCGGCGCCAGCGGCGGTTCGTCGTAGTCGACGTCGACGCGGACAGGTAGGTCGTAGCGTTCCGTGCGTTTGCCGACCGTAAAGGTGTACTTCAAGCCGTTGGCGCTTTGCACAACAAAACGGTCGTCGCCAAAGCCCCAGTCGGTCTTTGCCGGATCGCCCACGCTGGTGAAGCTGAGCCACGACAGGACCTCCTTGACTTTGTTGAGCCGCTCGGGATCGGCCTCCTTGCCGGGCGGGATATCGCCTTTCAGCACCAGGTCCTCACCGGCTTCGGCCAACTCAATGGCCCAGAGTTCCTCGTCACCCCGGAAGCGGCCGGCATAGGTCAACGCCTGAACGCGCGGGAACGTCTTATCAACCCAGTCCTCGTTTCGGCAGGTTACCGAGTCGAACGTTTCGGTAACCAGCACCACGTCACCGTCGCGCGGCAGCAGGATATAGCGGCCGTTGGCGTAGCGTCCGAAGTACGGATCCGGGTTTTCATCTCGGTGTTCTTTGCCGAGGACCAGTTCGGCCAGGACCTTGCCGTCGGCATCGGCGAACCGTAGCAGCGTGCCGCTGTCGGCGACTTCCGGTCCGGGAAGATTCAGGTCGAGTCGACCGAGATCATCGGGCCCGACGACGAACGACTGCACGACTTTGAGTTCGGGCAGTTTGAGGACAAGCTCAGCGAGCATCTGGAAATTCGCCGGGTAGCCGTTGCGCGACGCCACGACCCACGTCTTCCCCTGCTTCTTCAACGCCACCGTGCCGTCGCTGCCGACGGCGGAGATCTGCGTCACGTCGTTGGCAACCAGTCCGGGGAACAGCAGTTCGCCGACCTCGGCGCCATGCCGTGACCAGTTCTTGCGGTAATCCTGCACAGTCAACCAACCGGCCGTGCCGAAGATGATCAGCAGGATGATCCCGATGACAAGGTGTTTCGGTTTCATTGTCTTACGCATCTGTTCGTGTCCGTCGATGTAAGTTCGCGGGACAGATTCCCGCGTGACGACTAAACCGTTCTTCGTATCACGCCTGGGCGGGATGAATCCCGTGCTTGCCCCGCTCTGCGGGGTCTCGCCTCACCGCAACCTCCGGAGACCCCAGACAGCGAGGCCGAGCAGAATGACGAACGCCGGAGTGGCGCCGGTGCTGAGCCACATCAGACGGGCGCCGAGACGGTCGATGTCGCGGGTGACGCGTTTGTTCAGTTCGTCCTGGGTACGTTGCAGTTTGAGGATTCGTTTCTCCAGTTGATCCATCTCAGCCTTTTCGGCGGGGGACTCAATCCACTGCTGCTGCCCGGTCTTGTACCGGCGCATCTGTTTGAGTTTCTTGTCGGTCTTCTCAATATCAGCGGCGAGGGCGACCAGTTGTTCGCGCAGCTCTTCCTCCGTATCCTTGCGCAGATCGCGAACCACAGTAAACGGCGGCAGTGAGATCGTCCGGGAACGGATGCCGATCAGGTCTTCGCCACCGACCATCTGGTCGAGGACATTCTGCAGGAAGTTGTTGTTGTCGTTTCGCACCTGGTAGACGACCTTCTGGGTATACGGGTTCTGCGTGCGCTGCAGCCAGACGCTGTCGTGCAGCAGGTCGGCATCGGCCACCAGGATCACGGCGCCGGGGTCGGTCGCCCGGGTCAGATGTTGTTTCGGGTCGGCGGGCGGCGGCGCGGCCGGAGCGCCGGGCGCGGGCGGCAGTTCCGGCAGTACTTCCGCGGGCTTCGGCACTGCCGGGGGGCCGGCGGGGAAGGCGGCGGGGAAGCGCCCGGTCAACTTGACGGCAAGCGCCCGTTCCCGGCCCGGCTGTTCCTGCATGGCCTTTTCGAGGTCGGCGCCGAGTTGGACGACCTGCGCGGGCAGCAGCCGCGCGTTGTCCGAACTGCGGATCAGGATGTCCTGCTGCAGGCCGTCAGCGGGTGCGCCCTCGAAAGCACCGGCGTATGGGATCAGCATCGTGCCGAGCGCCGAGGTGGCCGGATCGCTGTCGCTCATGGCCCGCTGATCCAGCAGCAGGAACGCCGGCTGCATGCCCTGGGGCGCCTTGAACGCGAAGCCCGGATCCACGACGATCGCGGTCTCGTTGAACGTGATCCCCCAGGCTTTCAGTAACGCGCTCAGCGACGACTTGCCGACGTTCGGCGCGCCGAGCGGGCCGACGCGCCGCGCGTCGGTCGCGGAGAACGGATCAACAAACGCGATCACCTTGCCGCCGCGCAGGATGAACTGGTCCAGAGCATACACCGCCATGGGCGAAATCGCTTTCGGATGGACAACGATCACCACGTCGACGGCCGCCGGAATGCTCTCGGCCTGCAGCGTCAGGTTGCGAACGTCGTAGTCCTGTTTGAGTTCTTCGGCGAACATCCAGGGCCGGCGCTGACTGCGGACCATGAACGGATTTGTCTTGCCGGGGCCCAGGACGGGCAAAGCCGACATGATCCCGACCACCGGCCGCCGGGGATTGCTGACGCGCTGGATCGCGCGCGTGATTTCGTACTCCAGGATGCTCTCGCGCTCGGGGACAAGTGTCGGCAGCGTCTGGCTCTGCTCGACGCAGTCGATGTCAATGCCGAAATAGAAAACGGAGCTGCCGTCGGGCGCCAGTTGCGCTTCGATGCCGGCGATCCGGGCGGCGGACTCGCCGTCTGTCCTGGGTTGGGCGTTGATCCTCTTGACGATGATTTGGCCGTCCCCGGCAATCTCGTATTCGCGCAGGAGGTCCTCGACGCGACGGGCGTAGTCTTTCACCGGTACGGGAATCTGCTTCAGGCCGCGGCTGTAATAGAAGTGGATGGTGACGGGGCTTTTGACCTTGGCGATCACGCGTTTCGAGCTGTCGGACAAGGTATAGCGGCGGTCTGCAGTCAAATCGACGCGGGCATAGACATGCTGCGAGATCCGCAAAATCGCCGCCAGCGTCAGGGCGATCAGCAGGATTGTCCCGCCGGCCGTCAGTACACGTTTTGTCTGGTATGACGGCATCTCAGCGCTCCTTCACCGCGACGGTGGTGGCCAGCAGGCCGAAGAGAATCACCACAACGAAATAGCTGATATCGCGGGTATCGATCACGCCGCGCTGGAGGGCGGCGTAATGGGTGTACACACTCAGGTTCGTGACGAAATCGAGCAGCGGCTGCGGCAGGTTCCACTGGAGCAGGACGTTGGTCACGGCCGGGAACCCGCAGAGGATCAGGAACAGGCAGCACACCAGGGCCAGGACAAAACTGATCACCTGGTTTCGCGTGATCGCAGACGTCAGACTGCTCAGCGACAGGAAGGCCTCGCCCATCAGGAAACTGCCGATGAAACCGCAGCCGATCTTGCCGTTGTCCGGATCGCCGAGGTAGTTGACGCTGATGACGATCGGGAACGTCAGCAGCAGGGCGGCGGCGAGGACTGCGGCGCCGGCCAGGAACTTCGACAACACGGCCTGCCACAGACGCAACGGCATGGTCGACAACAGCTCCAGCGTGCCCTTGTGGCGCTCCTCCGCCCACAAGCGCATGCCGATTGCCGGCACCAGCACCATGAACAACCAGGGATGCCAGGTGAAGAACGGAATTTCCAGATCGGCCACACCGCGGCTGTAGAACGAGCCGAGACCGTCGCCGAAGGTGAAGATGCCGATGGTAATCAGGAAGATCACAATAAAGACGTAGGCGATCGGCGAACAGAAATAGCTGTAGAGCTCCCGGCGCGTCAGCGTCCAGACCTGGCGGATGGCCTTCATTGGCTGTCCTCCGCGGCCGGCGTCTCCGGCGCCAGGGTCAACTGCCGGAAGACGTTATCGAGCCGACCGGCTTCGGAGTGCAGTTTCACCACGGTCCAGCCGTGCCGGCGGCAGAGCCCGCCGATGGCCGCCAGGAGGTCCTTGCTGTTTGGCTTCGGAAAGACATGCAGCCCGACGCGCTCATTCGCCTGGTCGTAGCACTGAACGCGATCGACCACCGGCAGGGCGCGCAGCGCTTTCATGACGTCGCCGCGCATCGCGTCGGCAACCACCAGATCGACCAGACCGCTGTCGACGGCCCGGCGGCGCAGTTCTTTCGGGACGCCGTCGAACACCAGGCGGCCATGATCGATGATCGCGACGCGGGAACAGGCGGCGTCGACTTCTTCGAGGATATGGGTGGAGATGATGATGGCCTTCTTCTCGCCCATGCGGCGGATGAGCTGGCGCATATCGTGTTTCTGGTTGGGATCGAGGCCGTCCGTCGGTTCATCCATGATCAGGACGTCCGGATCATGAATCAGGGCCTGGGCGAAACAGACGCGGCGGCAATAGCCCTTGGACAACGTGCCGACCGGCTGCTTCCAGACCGAACGCAGTTCGCAGGTGTCCGCAATCCGATCCAGGGCCTGATCCCGCGCCGCACCGGACAGACCGCGAACGGCGGCCACGAACTTCAGAAAGGCAACGACCTTCATCTCGTCATACAACGGCGCGCCTTCGGGCAGATAGCCGATGAGTTCTTTGGCCGCGACCGGGGCTTCGGCGACATCATGCCGGCCGACGCGGACGCGGCCGCCGTCGGCCGGGAGGTAACCGGTGATCACGCGCATGGTCGTGGTTTTCCCGGCGCCGTTGGGGCCGAGGAACCCCAGGACCTCGCCGCGATCGACACGAAAGGAAACGTGGTCAACCGCGGTGAAGCGGCCGTAGCGTTTTACCAGATTATCAACTTCAATCATCCCGGAGCGTGCCTCCGCCGCACACAGCAATTACAGAACAGTAAAGAGGATGAGGAATATGCCATTGCGGCCGGATGTTTTCAATCAGCCCCCGCCGAGGCGAAGCAATGCGTCAGAGACGAGCCTGCCGGGCATCGACCGCGCCGGGGCGCAAGTCACTGCAGCCGGTCATTTCCCGGCGCCGCGGCGTGCTTTACCCGTTGCCTGCTCTCCGATTTTATTCTCAGTGCTGCTGCACGACCAATTCAGATCCGACTCCACGATCCATGTTCCAATCCGGCCGCCGGCGATCCATTCCTCCGTGCTTACGCCCAACCGCCGACAACTGGATCTCCGGCGCCTTCCACCTGCCCGCTTCCGACCCTCCGGACCAAGAACTGCCCACGATCCACTATTAACGAGTCCCGATTCGTCGGGACTGCCCCCCTCCGTTTTGCATTTGGCTTGCGGACAGAATCAGGCTATTGTGGCGCTCCTGTCTCCTCCCGTTGCCAGAGGGCCCGCATGTCAACAGAACCTGCTGAACGCAATGAAACCGATCCGGACTCGACTGCCGAAAACGGCTTCTGGACGGAGCTCTGGCGGCAGCCGGCGACACCCCGGGGAATGGCGCGCATGTTCGTCATGTACACCGTGGGCTTCGGTCTGGTCTGGATGTTCCTGATTCCGCCGCTGCAGACACCGGACGAGCTGAATCACCTGTGCCGGGCCTATCAACTGTCCGAGGGGCGCTGTCGGGGACGAAACAATGAACAGGAAGAGAAGCAGGGCGATTATCTGCCGCGGTCAATCGCTTTGCTGGCGACCCGTGTCGGGCTTTCAAGGATACGCTTTCATCCGGATGAAAAACTGAACCCGGATCATTACGTCGATGCCTTTGCCATCCCGACCCGTCATTCCGAGCGGGTCTTTGTCGAGTTCGAGAATACTTTGCGCTACGCGCCGACTGCGTATGTGCCGCAGATCATCGCCATCTGGCTGGGACGCGCGTTGAACTTACCCATCGTTGTCACTTTGCTCCTGACGCGCCTGTTTGCCCTTTGCACGTCCACCTTGCTGCTCTACATCGCACTCAGACAGATACCGTTCCTGCAGGCGCATATCTGCCTGCTGCTCCTCATGCCGATGACGCTCCAACAGCTTCTGTGTCCGGGAACCGACGCACTGTTGCTTTCCTGCGGCGTATTGTTTCTGGCCCTCGTCCTGCGCGCCTGGTTCCGGGCGCGGCCGCAATCCATCAAGTGGGCGGATCTGGTCGTCTTTGCCGGCCTTGGCCTGGTCATCGGCACGGCGAAGGTGGTCTATCTCCCGATCTGCCTGTCTCTATTGCTGATCCCGTCCGACCGCTTCGTCTGCCGCCGTCTGCAGGTGATCGGCGCCGGTGCTGTGCTCTCGCTGATCTTTGCGGTAAGCCTGGGTTGGTTTGTCTTCGCAATTCAAGGCGAAGGGAGCGCTGCCGGCGGCTCCTCACTGGCGTTTCTCTGCCGCCATCCGTTCTTCACAGTCCGCTCCGTCACGGTGAATATCCTGGTGAATCTGACCAACCCGCACACGTACGACATGATCTACGGTCGGCTGGGGTGGCTGGACACGCACATCCCGCCTGTGTTTGGTTTTCTGCATGCCCTGGCCCTGGCGGCCACTCTTGTCCTGGCGCCGCGGGCGAAGCGATCGACGGCCCTCTGGCGGCCTGCCGTTCTACTGGTGTTGGGCGCCATGGCCCTGGGCGCGATAAGCCTGGTACTGATGCTGGTGGCAAACCGGCGCATCTACGTCATTCAGGGGCGCTATTATCTGGCTCTATTGCCGCTGTTGAGCGTCCCGACACACCTGGTGCTGTCGCGTTGGGAGCGGCTGAAGGCCAGGGAATGGCCGGTACCGCAGGCTGCCTGCTGGCTGGTGGGCGGCATTTCTCTGTTGGGCGCGACTTTCGCGGTTCTGAAGCGGTACTACCTTTAGCCATGAACTCAGATGTGGATACAACCTGATGACCGGGGGCGACGCCAATCAACCCGGGCCTGCCGCGAGCAATTCCGACGGTCTGTCAACGGACTGGCGCGACCGCCTCAAACAACGTTCGACGCCACAACAGGTGGCTCGCATATTCCTGGTTTTCAGCCTGATTTTCGGCGTGATCTGGGTGTTTCTGATTCCACCCCTGCAAACTCCGGATGAACTGAACCACATCTGCCGGGCCTACATGCTTTCGGAGGGTCGGTTGATCGGCCGTCGCGACCCGGAAACCGGCGCCGCCGGGGACCTGCTGCCCGCATCCCTGCCGGCCCTGGCCGAGCAATTGGAGCTGGACCGGCTGAAATACAACAAGCATGAGAAAGTGAACTCCCGGCGCTATGCGGCGGCCATTCGGATCCGTACCCGGGCGGAAGAACGGGTCTTTATCGCCTTCCCCAATACCCTGCCCTATGTGCCGGCGGCCTATGTCCCGCAGGTTCTGGCGATCTGGGTTGGCCGGGCGGCTGATCTGCCTCTGATCTGGACCATCTATCTCATGCGTCTGTTCACGCTGGCGTTGGCGACGGGCATCACCTGGCTGGCGCTCCGCCGGTTACCGTTCCTGAACGAGCACGTGTTTCTTGTCGCTCTACTGCCGATGGCGCTGCAGCAATACCTGGCGCCCGGAGCGGATGCCATTCTGATCTCGGTGTCCCTGCTTTTCACTGCCTCTGTTCTGCAACTCGCCTTTACAACGGATGAGCAGAAGCTCGGCTGGCAGGAATTCGGCTTTCTTGCCGGCCTGGGGATTGTTGTCGGCACGGCCAAAATCGTTTATGCTCCGGTATGTTTGACGCTGCTTCTGATTCCTCCCGCGCGTTTCCGCTCGCAACGCGACCGGATCATGATGGTCGGGGGCACCATGCTGGCTGTCGGCCTGTGCAGTCTGGGTTGGTTCGGCTTTGCCATGCACAGCATGAGCATGAACCAGACCGGCAAAAGCTCGATGGTGGCCTTTGCTCTGGACCGGCCGCTGCTGGTCGGCGTTACGGTCGGGCGCAATCTCATGTGGAATTTTATCCAACTGAAAACGTATCAGATGATCTACGGCCTGCTCGGCTGGCTGGACACGCCAATCCCCATCGTCTTCGCACTTCTCCACGGCGCCGCACTCGTGGTCTCCCTGATGCTCGAACGCCCCCTGCAACGACGTGTCCGCACCTGGAAACTCGCAACTCTCGGACTGAGCTGCGGCCTGATTCTGGCATTGATCAACGCAATCGTGCTGCTGAATACGAACCGGAAGATATACGCCATTCAGGGCCGCTACTATCTCATCCTTCTGCCGCTGCTGGCGATTGTCTGTCACGCGCTGTTATCACGCTGGACCTGGCTCAAGGAGAAGTGCCGGCAAGTGCCGACACTCGCCTGCTATCTTGCCGCGGGCATCTCGCTTGCAGGCGCGACGATCGCGATTCTGAAGCGTTTCTACCTGTCGCTTTAAACCTGGAAGAACGCCCTGGCGTTGGCGGTGGTGGCGGCCGCCAGTTCGTCCAGCGCCGCTCCCAGCTCCATTGCCGCGCGTTCGACGACATGCCGCACATAAGCCGGTTGATTCCGGCGGCCGCGATGCGGGACCGGCGCCAGATAGGGCGAATCCGTTTCAAACATAAGCCGCTCGACCGGCACCACCCGGAGTGCAGCCCGGATGTCGTCGGCTTTCTTGAAGGTGATCAAACCGGTGAAGGAAATCATCGCGCCGAGTTCCAGGAAGCGTTCAGCCCAGGCCGGTGTGCCGCTGAAGCAATGCACCACAAACGGGTGGTTGCCGCCAAGGACCTCCCGCAGCAGCGCCAGGGCATCGTCGTAAGCCTCCCGAATATGTACGATCGCCGGCAGGTCCTCCTGGACGGCCAACTCCAGAAAGCGGCGGAAGACCTCCTGCTGCTGCTCGCGGGGAGAGTGGTCGTAATGGTAGTCCAGTCCGATCTCGCCGACGGCCTTTACCTTCGGGTGCAACGTCCACTCCCGGAAGCGCACGAGATCGCCGTCGAAAGCGGCGGCTTCGTGTGGGTGAATGCCGGCCGCGGCAAAAACCTGCGGCAATGGTTCCACGCGCTCCAGCAGTTGTGCGGTTTTGCCGACGGCGGCGCCGGCCGCCAGCATGCGGGTCACACCGGCTGGCGCGGCCGCCTCGACCAGTTCCGTCAGGTCGTCGTCCGCGTCCAGATGGAAATGTGTATCAAAGAATTCGGGGTTCATGGGAAATCCGTTTGTTTTTGTCGGGCGCGCGGCATAGCATATAGCATGTTTGGAGGCTTGAAAAGGAGAGGCGCCCCTTCGACATCCCTGGGCCTGGAAAAGGCGATGACCACGACCAGCCGGATGCGCTACGCTCGCCGTTCCATGTTCGACTGGGCCGTGATCCTGCGCATCCTTGTGGTCGTCTCCGCCTTGGCCTTCATCGGCATCGGTTGCTGGAGCGTGGTCCGGTGATCGGTAATCGGTGATCGGTGATCGTCGCAAATAACAGGCCATCAGCAGTGCAGGCTGGCAGTTCAGCTGACAGGCGGGACCCCGCAGAGCGTGGCAAGCACGAGTCTGGTCCTGCAGAAAGCAGTTTTTGAAGAAGACACATGACAATCGACCGATCGGGATCTTTGATTCCGGTCTCGGCGGGCTGACGGTCGCGGGCGCACTGCGGCGGCAACTTCCGGGCGAACACATCATCTATCTGGGTGATACCGCGCGCGTGCCGTATGGTTCGAAGTCGAAAGATACCATTGTCCAGTTCGCCATGGACGACGCCGCCTTTCTGATCCAGCGCGAAGTGAAATGCGTTGTCATCGCCTGCAATACGGTGTCGTCGCTGGCGCTGCCGCATCTGCAGGAACGCTGGCCGGACGTCGCGTTTATCGGCGTCGTCGAAGCGGGTGTCCGCAAGGTTCTGTCGATGCGCCGCATGAAGCGCGTACTGTTGATCGGCACCTCTGCCACGGTGAACTCCGACAGCTACCGGCTGCTGATTCACCGGCAGCGTCCGGACATCAGCGTGCGGAGTGTGGCGTGCCCGCTGTTTGTGCCGCTGGTGGAAGAGGGGATGATCGCCGGCACAGTGCCGGAACAGATTGCCAGGGGCTACCTGAACGCGGCAATGGAGCCACCCCCGGACGGCTTGATTCTGGGCTGTACGCATTACCCGTTGCTGACGGATCTCATTCGCGGCGTCATCCCGAAGGGGGTCCGAATCGTCGACAGCGCTTTGGCCTGCGCCGATGCGACCAAGGAGTTCCTGCAGGAGAACGGCATGCGAGCCAGCGAAGCCGACGGCGGTCCCGAGCAGTACTTCGTCACGGACATGCCGGCGAGCTTCTTCACTCTGGCCAGCCGTTTCCTCGGCCGCCCGGTGAAACAGGTCGACAAGGTCCTCCTCGGCCGGGACCTGTAGCTGCACCTGCCGCGAAAAGATCCTTCCCGGCTGTGCTTGGGCAGTGTCAACTTCTCTTCAGTTTCGTCTTCGTCCTGTCTCCCCCGCGGAATTGGTGGTGGGCCGGCTGAACGGAAGGGTATAGGACTCCCCAAGCTGAGCTTGGGGTCTCTTGTCGGAGAGCCGAAACCCGTCCCCACACGCCCCTTTTCGCGGACCGTGCAGCTACTCCGACGGCCGATCCGGCGTTCGCAGCGGCGGTCGTTCCGGTCCCCATTCGCCGGACACCACATCCAGCATTTCGGCCGGGCGGAAGTGTGATTTGTAGTCCATCTTGGGATGCGCGGGGATGTAATACCCCAGGTAGACATAGTCCAGTCCCCGAGCAGCAGCCCATTCGATGCTTTTGAGGATATTCAGCGTACCCAGGCTGCGGCTGTTGTCTTCGGGGTCGAAGACGAAGTAGACCAGCGAGGTCGAACGGACGGCCACGTCCATGATGCCGAAGCCGACAAGGCGAGACTCGAACCGCATCTCGATTTCGAGCGTGGTGTCGGGATTGGTATACATCTGGTAGATCATCGTTTCCAGACTCCGGCCCGGGTCGAACTCGCGGTCGGCTTCCAGCGCGGGGATGGGGGGCCGCAGGAAGTGCTGGGAGTATTGATAGCGCAGGTAGAGCTCGATCTTCTTTTCCGTTTGGGTCGGCGTCCCGAAGCTGCATTCGACATCTTCGTTGCGGCGGAGAACGCGGCGTTGACTGCGGCTGGGTTTGAAGGTCGCGGTCGGCACGCGATAGCTGATGCAGAGATTGCAGGCGCGGCAGACCGGGCGGTAATAGGTATCGCCGCAGCGGCGGAAGCCGCGGGCGAGGGCCGCTTCCTGCAGCGCCGGCGGGATGTCTTCGTCGCCGAGGAAATACCGCACGCGGCTGGGTCGGTCGCCGAAGTAGGAGCACGGGGTATCGGGGCTTTCCGGGACTTGCTCAAGCACCTCGTCCCAATCGGGATCCGGTCGTTCCAGGCTCATGCCGGATCCTTGGCCGGCGCCTTTTCACCGCCGTCGCGGCGCCATGAGAAGATGGCAAGCACCGGGCCGGACAGGATGTAGACATTGACGGCGATTGCCGCAACCAGCGGCGGGCGGTAACAGAGCAGGCCGGCGAAGACAATGAGCAGGAAGATCTTGATCTTGTTCCGGCGCTTGCTGCCGAGCCATTTGCCGAAATGAACATACGGCAGGGAACTGACCATCAGGCCGCCGAGGATGACGGCGTAGAACGGCAGAATCTGAATCAGCCGATTGACGATGGCCGAGTCGACCCCGGAGCGGAACAGGATGACCAGACTGCAGATGGCCGCGGCGCCGCCGGGCGAGGGCAGGCCATGGAACACGGAGGACTTCTTCGTTTCCTGCATGGCCAGCACGTTGTACAGCGCCAGCCGCAAGGCGGCGCACGAGACATAGACATAGCAGGCGACGACCACCCACGGATGGGGCAGCCAGGAGAAGCTGTTGCCGGAGCGCGCCATGACCGCCACCATGATCCCGGGAGCGACGCCGAAGGTAACCATGTCCGCCAGGGAATCCATCTCGACGCCGTACGGGGACGACGCGTGCAGTTTACGGGCGGTCCAGCCGTCGAGCATATCGAAGATCATGGCGCCGCCGATCAGCCAGGCGCTGGTGGCCAGCAGTTTGGAGACTTCGACCTTCGTGCTTTCGGTGTAGACCTGCAGCGTCACCAGGATCGCGGTGAACCCGCAGACGGTGTTGCCGAGGGTCAGACACGTGGGGATATAGCGGTAGGCCGTCTTGATTTTGATCAGCTTGGTCTTCATCGGGTGTGTGGGAGAACGTAACGCGGTCGCGGCAGAATTCCACGCTTCCGGCGGGCCGCCTTGATGGATTTCCTTTGGAAACCGGCGGGACGGATCTATGTTAGGCCGGTTGATATTCTGGAGGACGGCCCGTTGAAGAAGAAGCTCCCACTGATCCTGGTGATCATCGCCTGCAGCGGCGGTCTGGCCTGGTGGTTCCTGCGCGGCAACAGCCCGGAGAAACAGGTCATCGACCGCTTCGACAGCCTGGCGGAAACGGTGCATAAGAAATCCGGGGAGACCGGACCGATCCTGGCCTTGAAGAGCCAGCGCCTGCCGGACTACTTCGATGACAAGATCGAGATCATTGGGCAGGTCCCGTTCCTCGGCGGCAAGCACTCGGCTGAGGAGCTCTCGCAGATGATTATCAACCTGCGGATGCAGGCGGAGACGGCGAGCATCAAGTTTTACGATATGCAGGTGGAGTTCCCGGCGGCGGACCAGGCGAAGGTCCAGTTCAAAGCGCGCGCCTCCGGACGCTCGAAATATGATTCCGGCACCCGCGTGGAAGCGCGTGAAATGGCCGCCATTCTGGTGAAGACAGACGGCAAGTGGCGGATCAAGCAGTTCGAAGTAATCAAGGTCATCGAATAAGGCAATCGTCGGAACGATTTCCTCCGGCTATTCGGCAAACGGCATTTCGAAGAAATATCATGAGCATCGTCGAACGAGCCGAAGCACTGCTGAAGGCCTGCTCATGCTCCGGAGCACAAGCGGGGATCCCGCGGATTCCGTCACGGGACTTCGTGCCTGTGAAACAAACAGAGTTCGCGGCTGTTCAGTTGCCCGCGGAGTGAGAACTCATTGGAACGCTGACTATTCGAGTATTCAGTTGTGCCATCGTCGGGACTCCTCGCGCTGAAAGCGTGACAGTCTCGAGCCTGCTGTTGGCATAGCCTGCCCCAGGGAATATTCAGTAAAAAGAAAGAGCGACCATGGCGGAGAAGAAGAAGAAAGACAAGGAGGTCCTGCCCGAGGACCTGAAGTTCGAGGACGCGCTGACCGAGTTGGAGGACATCGTCGACCAACTGGAGACTGGCGATCTCGGGTTGGAAGATTGTCTGGCGCAATTTGAAAAAGGCACGGAGCTCTCGAAGTTCTGCGAAGCCAAGCTCAAAGAGACGGCCAAACGCATCGAGGTCCTGAAAAAATCCGGCGCCAACCAGGCCGACTGGGAACCGTTGGAAGAGGACCATGGCTGACGAAATTGTCGCCCGGGAACCCGACCCTGACTCCGAAGTTGCAGCCGCGCCAGACAACCAGCAAAGACCGGACCGGCGGAGCTACCTGATTGCTGGCGCGTTGCTGTTGCTTTACTGCATTCACTGCAGTGTCTCAATCGTCCACAAGACCTGGACCACGGACGAATTGCGCCACCTGCGCTACGGCGAACAGATCGTCAACGGCAACTCAGACCGGTTCGACGACAGCAAGATGCCCGTTTCGGCATTGAACGCAGGAATCCCCCGCTTACTCGAGAGCGTGGTCTCGGCAATTGCAGGCAAAGAGAACGCCCGGACACTGAACGGAATGAGGGCGAAGCGAACCGTCACGATCTTCTTCGCTGCACTTCTTGGCCTGCTGGTGTTTCAGTGGAGTTGGGAATTCTACGGCAGACGGGCCGCCTGGCTGTCGCTCTTGCTGTACTGTTTCGCACCAAACGTAATCGCACACGGTCGACTAATCACGACTGATCTTCCACTGGCCGTATCCATGACGGCTGTAGTGTATACATTCTGGAAGTACTGCGAGACCCGGCAATGGAAATGGACAATTGCCTTTGCCATGGCCTTGGGTTGGTGCTTTCTGGCCAAGTATACGGCCGTATTCCTAGCTCCCATACTCCTCTTGCTTGTCGGTATCCTCTATGTCGGCCGGCGGCTCTACCAACAACCATGGAGGGAGCAGTTGCAGACCTTGCGCAAGCCGCTGGCGCAAGGTCTGGTTACGCTTGTTGTTGTCCTTCTGACAATCAACATCGGCTTTCTGTTCAACGGCACGATGCATCCGTTTGGCAGCTACAAGCTGCGCAGCCGTTTTTTCCAGAAGATCCAGAACTGGCCGGGAATGCGGCATATCCCTGTGCCTGTCCCCGTTCCCTATCTTCAGGGACTCGATCACGTGAAAGCCCGGGACGCTGCCGACGAACATTCCGGCTGGATCTATCTGCTGGGGGAAGTCCGTGAACGCAAGCCCGGCAGCCGTGGCTTTCCGCATTACTTCATCGTTGCATGGTTGTTCAAGGTACCGCTGGTAACTCAGTCCATATTTCTGATCTCGCTGTTTCTTCTCTTCCGAAAACCCGATTGGCACAGCCTTTGCCGCCGGGAACTCTTCCTGATCGTGCCGTTTGTCTTTCTGGCGATATGGTTCAGTCTGTTTATGAATACCCATAAAGGGATTCGCTTCATCCTGCCGCTGTTCCCACTGATGCACGTTCTCTGTGGACGAATTGCGCTCAACTGGGATTCCTGGGGAATCCGCCGTCAAGCACTCTTGGCAGGCTGGATGTTTCTCTTGATTGCCTCAGTGCTGTCGTGGTTTCCACACTACCTATCCTATTTCAACGAACTTGTGCCGGACCGGAAACAGACGTTTCGCATCCTGGCTGACTCCAACGTGAACTGGGGACAAGACCGATGGTATCTGAAGAAATACCTTGAACAACACCCGGAGGCGAAATTCAATCCATTGAACCCGACGACCGGGACGATTGTGATGGGCACAAACGTCCTCACCGGAGCCGCCGGCACCCGAGACCGTGTTGCCTGGTTGCGGCGGAACTACAGCCCCACCGGCCGTATCGCCTACAGTTATCTGATCTACGAAGTTTCTGAAGCCACCCTCAATCGAGCCGGCGAGTTCGGCAAGCGACGGGCGCCGGAGTCTCCGCCGTGCCGACAGAAGAATTAGCTCAGGTCCGGCCGGGAGCAGTTTTGCTTCGCAGCCGGGCCTGGGGAGGATCATCACGAGCGCCGTGAGAAACCGGCAAACACCCTGCAATCCGGAAATCCCCCGGCAAGGGGAACAACCAGCCTGCCAGAGGGATCAGGTGATTTTCATGCGCCGGCCTTGGCCGCAGGATTGCCGCCATCTGCCGCTGTGCATCGACCAAGACGCACAGCACGCAACGCCTTCTCACAGTGCTGCGGCCGGATTGGCTGAAGCACCAGCCAGTTCCGCAGCGGCACTCGCGGGGGAAATCTCCCGCTCGGCCATTCGACCATAAACGTCAAGCAACATCCCCGGCTCGGCCTGTCCGAGCATCTTGCCTTCATGCAGCAACACCGCTTGATCACAGAAGTCCTTTACCGCGCCGGGGGCATGCGACACAAACAGAATCGTTCGGCCGCGCTGCTTGAACTCGGCCATCCGGGCCAGGCATTTCCGGCTGAACGCCTGATCGCCGACACTGAGAACTTCGTCGATCAGCATGATGTCCATCGGCAGGTGCGCCATAATTGAGAACCCCAGACGGGCATACATCCCGGAAGAATAATTCTTCAAGGGGGTGTCAATGAAGCGCTCGAGTTCGGCGAATGCGAGGATATCATCATAGACCTCGGCAATTTCAGTCCGCCCGAAACCGTACAGCGATCCATTCAGGTAGATGTTCTCAATCCCGGTCAACTCGGGGCAGAAACCGACGCCCAACTGGATCAACGTACCGACCCGCGCCGTCACCGCCATTTTCACGTATCCGCTGCTGGGGGCCAGGATACCCGCCACAATTTTGAGCAAAGTACTTTTTCCCGAGCCGTTCAGACCGACGATGCCCATGCAGCTCCCCGCGGCAACGGAAAACGAGACATTGTCGACAGCCAGAAGCTGCTCGGTGGTTTCGCGGTAGCGTCGGTGAAAAAGCCCGACGAACCGCGATTTGAGCGAGAGACTGCGGTTGTGCCGCAACACAAAGGCCTTGCTGACGTTCTCGATTCGGATGCCGTCCATCAGAATTCCTCCACGAAGCGTCGCTGATACCGGTAGAAGACGAAGAGCCCCAGAGCCAGTGCGGTAAAGGCGTACCCGGCGGACTGTACCAGCCAGTTGGTTTCGGGAATCTCGCCGAAACACAGAGAGCTGCGAAGACTCATGACGAAGGGCGTGAAGGGGGTTGCCCGGATAAACGGTGCAATGGAGTCCGGCACGCGGTGCATCGGATATACGATCGGTGACAGCCAGAACAGACTGCGCAACGCCAGCTCAAGAAAATGGCGGACATCTCGGAAAAACACCGTGGCTGTAGCCAGAAACAATCCCGCCCCGAAAAGGAAGATATTAAGCAGAATAAACGTGGGGACAAGCCCGAGAACGTGCCAGCCCACGGGGGCATCGAAAAGCAGGAAAAGCGCCAGAAACAGGAACGGCCAGATCAACAGATGCAGGGCAAGCTGAAACAGATGGTTGCTGAGTACCGGAATCACTCGAGGAAACCGCACTTTCTGCAGCAGGCTGATGTTGTTCAAAACACTGCCGGCCGACGAGCTCAAGGCAGTTGAAAAGAACTGCCAGAACACAATGCCGGTCATCAAAACAGCGACATAGTCAATATCGTAGCCTTTGCGGACGCCGACCTTCAAGATGAACTTGAACGCTACCACATAGGTGGCAATCAACAAGATCGGGTTGAGCAGCGACCAGCAATACCCCAGTACAGAACTGCGGTATTTCAGGTGAAGCTCCTTCTTGACCAGATTGGCGATCAGAAAGCGATAGGTCCGCAGAACGCGGATGTCGGCTGTGACGGTCGCGAACATGGAAGGACTGGACCGATCCGTTGACAGGTTTTCAGTGGACATCGATAATCTCGGATTTCCACGGGCAGGAGACGCGCGGCGGCTCCGCCAGACTCAAGTCTGCCCGAGAGATGGACAAGTTCGGATTATAGTAGGGGTCGGTTTCAAGTTTTTCACCCCATTTCTCCCGGAGAAACTCAATCTCACGCCGCAAGCGGGAGATCTTCTCAGGGGTATCATCGTAGCCGCGTGACAGAGATTCATAGTGATACAACTGCGCGTGCGGCGTCCAGATGTTGAGCCGACCCCGGTCCCGCAGCCGCAAACAGAAATCAACGTCGTTCATGCCGATCGCCAGGTTCTCCGCGTCCAGGCCGCCGACATCCAGGTACAACTCGCGTCTCATCAGCAGGCAAGCCGCGGTGACCGCCGACACATTCCGCCGCAGCCAGGCCTGCCCGCCCAGACCCGGGGCATCGCCTGGAGCATGTTTGTTCCAGTGTTCGGCACAACCGTGGATCCCCAGCACAACTCCGCCGTGCTGCAGGGTGCCGTCGGCAAAGTAGAGTTTGGCGCCGACGGCCCCAACGTCCTCCCGAACCGCCAGTGCCGCCATCTCACACAACCAGCCGCGGCTGATCACTTCCAGGTCGTTGTTGAGGAAACCGACCAGATCGGACTCGACGTTGCTGACTGCAGCATTGTTGATGGCGGAGAAGTTGAACGGGGCATCGTAGTGCAGCACGCGTGCTTTGCCGTTCGACTCCAGTTGCCGCAGGTATGTCAGGGTCTCGGGGCAATCGCTGCCGTTGTCCACCACAAGGATCTCGTAGACTGGATAGTCCGTATTCGCCTCGATGCTGTCGAGGCAGCGCTTCAGTTCCTTGAGATGATTGCGGGTCGGGATGATCAACGTCACGCTTGGCGCCGGATCAGGCACTGGGTATTCGATGTGAAAGAAGGGGAGAACACAACGGACGCCGGCCGTTTGGCCGAGGCGCTCGAAGTGCTCCTCAAGCATCCGCTGAGCAGCGTCGAAAGCATACTTCTTGACGCGGTGGTCAGCCGCCGTGCTCTCCTCCCAGGCCCGCCAGTGGTACAGCACTCGCGGGATGTGGCGGATCTGCTCCGGCTTGATCCGTTCAACAACGCGCATCGCCAGGTCCCAGTCTTGAGCCCCCTCAAGACCGAGCCGCAGCCCCCCCACCTGGTCCACCAGTTCCCGGCGAAAGACCGAGAGATGACAGAGGTAATTCTGGGCCAGGAACAATTCCGGGTTCCAATCCGGTTTGAAATACGGGTCGAAGACGCGGCCGGCAGCGCTGATCTTGTCTTCATCACTATAGATCAGCGCCGCGTCAGGATGATCCTGAAGCTCGCGAACCACGCAGTAGAGCGCATGCGGGCGCAACTCGTCGTCATGGTCGAGGAAGGTGACGTACTCCCCGGTCGCTAGTTTCAGCGCAGAGTTGCTCGCAGCCGAGATGTGCCCGTTCTGTTCGCGCTCGACCAGTTTGATCCGCGCATCACCGGCCGCTGCTTCCGCCAACATCCGCAGGACACGATGGTCTGTTGAGGCATCATCCGCAATACACAGTTCCCAGCGTTCATAGGCCTGGTCTTTGACGGACTGAATGGCGCGCTGCAGGTATTTCGGAGGCGTATTGTACGTAGGCAGGATAATGGAGATCACGGGCTGCGACGCGAAGCCGGCGGCATCAGCTTTCATCGCCGCGATGTCAGCCGTCGTGATGGAGTCATACTTCCGGCACCATTCAGCGTACTGGATCGCTTCCGGCAGAAAGCCCAGAGTCCTGACAAAAACCCTGGCGGAACGGACCAGGAGCCGAACAACGCGGCTCGCGGCAAATGCACACCGCCAGGCCGGATTCCCGGGTTGCAGGTCGCCGATGTCCGGAGGCGACACGCGGTTTACCGACGGCGAACGGCCTTCGTGACGACCGTACTGCAGGTAGTGAACCAGCGGGTTCGTGTCTGTGTAGCGGATATCGGCATTGGTGTCGACATAATACCGCGTATCAAACCAGCTGTTTGGGTTAAGGCCCTGTTCCACCCCGACGGTCAAGTAGTGCAGGATCGGGTCGCCGGGCATGTCATCCGGCGCCTGGGCCTGATAGAAATCGATGTCGAACACGCCGCTGTCCGCAATCAGCCGCCGGTCCCGATGTCTGCGGAACCACCGTACCAAACGTACCGGGAAAGACCGGCGTTCTTGTTTTTGCGACCTGGTAACCATGCTTCTCCCGGCTGTCCTGGATTTACTTCGGGCAGCCGCACATCCCCCGGAAATCATCTTTGCGGAGCAGACCGTGCGATACGCCATATTGTAGGTTGCGGGCATCCGGTTGCAAGCGAGGCCGTTGCGGCCGAGGAAGTCCTCGGCAGTTGTCGGCGGCAACCCGGCGGCCGGGACTTGTGCCGGGGCGGGGCCCGGGAGGTGGAAGTCTTCTGCTGCGAAGTTCATGGGTGAATCGAGCCAGGAGGCGATGGCACCTACTTGACCAGGCTTGGGATGATCCACATTCTCATGTCCGGCCACCACGCAGCTTGTCTCCGTAGTGGCCGGAAACGTAGTTCAGGAGGTCCTTGATTCAGCGGCGTTCCAGGCTACACCTGGCGCGAAAGGGGTGCGAAATCAGGTTCCTGCTTTCCGAGAAGAGACCCCAAGCTCAGCTTGGGGAGTATCTATACCC
>CAYLNH010000088.1:0-25163 GCA_964384625.1 uncultured Lentisphaerales bacterium | reverse complement strand
CTTTTGAGCTCAAATCAGAGGAGTTCAGGGCAAAAACGCTGGAAGATCCGCTGAAAGACGAGGGCGTCGGCTCCACAGCGCAGGGCTGTGGTGTCTCTGGAGCAAAAAGGCGACACGGTGAATTGCTACGGAGCCACGAGCTACGTTGTTGCGACCGCCCTACGGACAGGCGTCGGCGGCGGCGCAGTCGGTGGAGAGCGCTAACGGGGCGGTCACCGAAGTCGGGGCGACACCGCCGTATTCGTAGGCGCCCATGTCCGGGCTGGCGTCGCGGGCGTAATTGCGGTAGTCCTCGCGCGGGATGTCCGGGCCGGGGCCGCCGGTGTTGATTGCCGGACTGCCGGCGCCAAGCGATTTGTCGGCCTGCAGGAAGGGGTCGTCGTTGATGTTGTCGATACCGGGATAAGGGGTAGTAACATTGATGCAGGAATTGGTCACGTCGAAGGTACTGCCGTTGCCGGCGTGCAGCTCGTTGGTGATGTCGGCGGTGTTGCCCCAGCATATGGAGTTGCGGACATAGTATGTGGACGCGATGCTGTCGATGGCGCCGCCCACACCGGTGGTGCTGTTGCCGGCCAATGTGCAGTTGATGATATAGCCCGTGGCGTTGTAGCCCAGGATGGCGCCGCCGCCGATGATGTCGGCCGTGTTGTTTTCGAAGACCGCATTGATATAGCTTGTGACCGCACCATCCCAGTCGCAGGCGCCGCCGCCGAGATAGCTGCGGTTCCCGTCGAACCGACAGCGCCGAACCGTGGCGTTGCCGCCCATATTGCCGAGGCCGCCGCCGATGGTGTCGCTGTAGTTGTTCACAAAGCGGCAGTCCAGCAGTTTGGTGTTGCCGCCGCCCAGGTGAACGCCGCCGCCGGATGTCCAGGCGAAGTTGTCGATGAAGGTCACCCGCCGGAAGACGCCGGAGGCCGCCGCGTTATAGAGGCCGCCGCCGTTGCCGTCGGCCGCCGCGCCGTCGGCCCGGCCGTCTCTGACGGTGACGCCGTCAAGGAAGGGGATCTCGGTGAGGACGCCGGCGTTGACGACGTGATAGCTGTTGTCCGTCGCATCGCCCTGGACGCCGATATCACCGGAAAGGTTGACGGTGTAGGTCACCGGATCACGATCGTCAAGGCTGGTTTCATTGCCCTGAAAACCGCCATAGACGAAGACGCGGTCCTTGAGATTGAAGGCGAGGCCGCGGTTACCGGGATCAGCGCCATCGGGTTTGTAATCGCCTTCGGCGATCCAGATCTGGTCATGCGCGTTGGCGGCGGCGAGGGCGTCCTGCAGGTCGTTGAAGGCATCGGTCCAGGATGTGCCGTCGTTGTCGCCGGCGGCATCGATATCGACATAGATGATCTTGCTGCCGGCGAACTGCGCTTCATAGCAGCCCTGGTCGGGCATGGCATTGCGCGGGTTGCCGTCGAGGTCGTCGGCCAGCGGGTCATTCGGATCGCCGGTATCGATGGACGGGCTGCTGCTTTGCAGGTGTTGATCGCCGTAGTTGTCGTCGACGGTGCCCCAGGTCCCGTCGGCCCCCGGGTCGGCGGCGGCGACGAACTGCGGGTCCGCGGAGATGTTGTTGACGCCGGTCACGAGACCGGCCGGGGCGATTTCCAGGTTCGAGTAGCTGACATCGACATAAGTGCCGGGCAGCGTGCCGGCGCCGCGCTGATGAACGGGTGGACTGCCGATGTCCGGGTTGGACCAGGAGATGATGTTGCGCAGGCGGACCGCTGTGAGCGGTGCGTTCAGGTACGCAAAGACGGTACTGCCATACCGTTCGGCCCGATTACATGTGAACGTACAATTGTCAAAATCCATGACAGCGGGGGCGGAGGTAAATGAGGCCACGGAAACTGCACCACCATTCCCATAGGCGCCGTTATAGCGGTCGGCCGTATTGCCGACGAAGCGGGAGTTCTCGACCTCCGCCGGCGAACGCAGATCCAGAGCACCGCCAAGGCCGGTAACGGCGTTGGCGGCAAACTCGCACTTGTCGAAAACCGCCTTGCGCCTGTAGCTCACTGCCGCCCCGCCGCGGCCGGCGCGGTTTCGCGCAAAAGTGCAGCGTCTGATGACCATATCTCCGGCTGGACCAGAATTGCCATACGACTGAATCGCCCCCCCCGGAGCTCGGAAGGCGTCATCATCGGGCACACCGGTATCATGTATCTCGACCCGGTTCTCGACAAATGCGCAGTCCACGGCGGTTATTGGGGCATTGTAGGTATAGATCGCGCCGCCGCCAACGGCTGGGCCTGATGACATACCGACTGCGGAGTTCTTCTCAAAGCGACAACGTTCGAGTGTGAGTACCGCATTTTCATTGTAGATCGCGCCGCCACCGTGATCAGTGGCGCGGTTTTCCAGAAACACGCAATCGCGCACGACAATCCCGCCGGTGTTGTTGACCGCGCCGCCTTCCTCAGCCGTACAGTAGCGGAAGGTGCAACTTTGTATCAGCGGCGACGTGCCGAAATTCGCCAAACCGGCCCCCCGCATTTCATTCGTACCGGCGCCGTCGGCATTACCGCGTTCCACGGTGAAGCCATTGAGGGTTGTCGTCGCATCAGTCCCTGCGCCGGTAACAACGTGGTAGCTGTTCTCGGCGTTGCCCGTGGTATCATCGTCGCCGTTGAGGTCGCCGGTAAGGATGGTGATATTCTCGAGCCAACGTCGGTGGCTGCGCTGGGTTTCGTAGGTGCCGATGAAGCCGCCGTAGACGCCGACGCCGGCTTTCAGCGTGAAGGTCAGGCTGCGGTCACCCGGGGAGGCGTTGTCCGGTTTGTAGGAATCGGCGGCAACCCAGATCTCGTTCGTGCCGGCGACGGCCGCGGCGAGGGCGCTCTGGAGATCGACATAGGCATCGGTCCAGGAGGTCCCGTTGTTAGCGCCGGTGGCTGATTTCTTGACGTAGATGATGCCTGCGGGCGCAAGAGGGAGGTACTCATAGGCGCCCATGTCCGGATCACTGTCGCGTGCATGCTTGTCGAGATCTTTGTCGGCGGCAGTGGCCGGATCAGCCTGGCCAATACAGGGGCTGGTGGCGCCCAGACGAAGTTCGGGATTGTACTGCGGATAGACCGTGATATTGCCGGTACCGGGACCGGCCCAAGCGCGCACGCAGGAATAGTTGACGAAAACTGGCGCATTGACCGTGACGATCACCTGGACCATTGAAGAACCTATATCCGGGTAGAGGATAGAGTTCCTGATGTTGATGCCGGTGGTTGAGTTCTGGCAACGGATCTGTGAGGGAGTAGACACGGCGGCAAGATAGGAGGCAAGAGTGCAACTGTTGAGAACGGCCGACGAACTCTCCAGATCAATGTCCACGCCGGCATAAGACTGCGCCACGTTTTCGTAGAACAAACAGTTCTCCAGGTCGACGGTAGAGCCGTTATCACCATGGATTCCGCCGCCATACTGACCGGCGCGGTTGCTGCGGATCATCGCGTTCCGCACCACGAGACGAGCGGCATCAAGCAGGATGCCGCCGCCATGGGGTACGGTCGCCCCGCCCACGCCGTTGCCCCGCTCCACGATCAGACCGTCCACTCGACATGGAGCCGAGCGCCCGAACTCCGCATCGAGCGTGCCGTCCGCCAGGTGTCGCGTGAGGCCGACGGCGTAGTCACCGGCGTACGCGCTGCCTGCGGTCACGAGCCGGCCCTGGTCGTCGATGAGACCGGACCAGGCCTCGTCCGAGTCGGCGGCGAAATCGACCTGGGCAATGCCGGTGCCGTTGAAGCTCGGGTCGAGCACGCCGGCGTGGGTATAGCGGACAACGGTGAAGTCATACTGGCTCGGCCCGCTGTCGCTGTTGACGAATACGACGATACTGCCGTTGCCGTCGATGCGAACCTGGCTGCCGCTGTCCCAGTGGCCGTTGATATCGAGGGAAACGAGGCCGTCGGTATCGAAACTGTTGTCGCGCACCCCGGCCGTATCCAGGCGCAGGACGAACAGGTCGGTGTTGCCGCCGAACTGGCCGTCACCGGTGATCACAAGCCGTCCGGCCGCGTCGATTGCCAGATCGCGGGCGACATCCCAGCCGCCGCCCAGATCGTCGGTGACGATGCCGTCCGTATCGAAACTGGTGTCGAGGGAACCATCGTCGAGCAGGCGCATGGCCAGGACGTCCCTGCCGGAGGCATTCTCCGCGTAGCCGGCGACAACAATGCGGTCGTTCGAGTCGATCTCGACGGCGTACGCCTGGTCGTTATAGCCAGCGATGTCCTGCACGCGGAAACCGGAGCCATTGAAGGACATGTCCAGTTCGCCGTTGACCAGGAAGCGGGCGACGATGACATCGTTGTTTGAGCCGTTGCGGCGACCGGCCACGACGATGCGGCCGTCGTTGTCGGTGGTGACGGCTTCGGCCCACTGCCCATTGCCGCCACTCAGGGTGACGAAGCCGCCGGCAGCAAAGGTTGTGTCCAGTTGGCCGTTGGCGTGGAAACGGGCAATGAAGATCTCGGAGTTGCCGCCTCCAGAACGGCCGCCGGCGACGATAATGCGGCCGTCCTCATCGAGGGTCGCCGCGTAGATGTTCTCCCAGAAGCCGGAGCCGGTGTTCATGGTGACGATGCCGTTGGTGCCGAAACCCGTATCGGGGATGCCGCTCTTGGTGTAACGCACGAGCATTACGTCGGAATCGGCGTTGGTCACCTGTCCGACGCCCAAGTACTGGCCGTCCATCAGTTGGAGCAGTTGGTAGACCACCTCGTAGTTCCCGGGAACCACGGTGGAGACTTTGCCGCCGCCGGCGCCCTGCCCCGTCATGGTTACAACGTGGTAGCTGTTGTCGCTGTAAGAGCCCGGTTCGCCGATGTCGCCGGTGAGAGTCGTGGGATTCTTCGGCCAGTCGCGTTGGCTGCGCGAGGTCTCGGTGCCGGCGAAGCCGCCGTAGAGCTTGGCGCCCTCCGGCAGGTCGAAGGACAGCGAGCGGTCGTCGGGGCTGGCGCCATCCGGCCGATAGCTGCCGCCGGCGATCCATATTTCACTGTCGACGACAGCGACCGCCAAAGCGTCCTGGAGGTCATTGAAGGCATCGGCCCAAGACGTGCCGTCGTTGTTGCCGACGGCATCCTGCTTGACGTAGATGATGTCGCGCGTCAGGAGAGGGGTCTTTTCGTAGGCGCCGACGTCCGGCTTGGCATCGCGCGAATTGCCGTCGGCGTCATCCGCCGGCGCACCGCTTGAGTTGGCCCGGTCAATACAGGGGCTGTTATTGCGAATATGCAGATCGCTGTCGGGATCAGCGTAATGCGGACGTTTTCGGAAGTTGTTGTCGACGCCATCGAGAGCAACGTGGTCGATGCAATTGTAGCTGATGGTCGGTGCCGCACCCATAAAGCTGTAGATTTCCGGACCGCTGGTGACGGCGGCGTTATACCAGAGCACGCAATTGGTGATTGTCGGGTGCGAATTCTCGCAGGCGATGCCGCCGCCGGTATCGGCGGAGTTCCGGCTGAAACTACAGTTGATGATAGTGGCGTTGTTGCTGCCAAGGTAAGTATAAATGCCGCCGCCGTCGTCGTCGGCACTGTTGTTGAGAAAGACACCGTTGACGACCGTAAGCGGGGCGCTCAGATTGGCCAATCGCAGGCCACCGCCGTCGCCAGCGGTATTGTTCTTGATGAAGCGACAGCGCCGGATCACCGGCGTCGCGTCGACGACACTGAGGCCGCCGCCGCCCCACTGGGCAAAGTTCTCATTGAAGGTGCAATCCTCGATGGTAGCGGACCCGCCGTTGACGCAGGAGACGGCGCCGCCGCTGTTCCAGGCGGTGTTGCGATAGAAGGTGACGTTGCGGACGGTGGGCGAGACGTTGACGCACCAGAGCCCCCCGCCGGTATGATTCGGGAACGGCCCGACACTGGCATTGCCGTGGCTGACGGTAACGCCGTCGAGGATGGCGGTCGCATCCGCACCGGTGGCATCAATGACATGCAACGAGTTGTTCTTCCGGCGCGTGGAGTCCGGGTTAAGATTATCGCCATCGTCATCGGCGAGGTCGCCGTTTAGATCGGCAATATTGGTCTTCCAGTCGCGCTGGCTGCGTTGATTCTCGATGCCGGCGAAGCCGCCGTAGATCGCGACACCGGGGATCAGGAGATAGGAGAGGGTGCGGTCGCCGGGGCTGGCACCGTCCGGCTTGTAGGTGCCGGCGGCAATCCAGATTTCCGTGATGTCGGCATGGGCTGCCGCCGTCGCGATTGCATCCTGCAAATCGTTAAACGCATCCTCCCAGGTGGACCCGTCATTGGCGCCGACGGCGCTGTCATCGACGAGGACGACATTGAGCGGGCGTTTCTGATATTCATAGGCGCCCATATCGGGGTTACGGTCGCGCGGGTAGCCAAGGAGGTCCTTCGCGGTTGCAGTGACCGCGTCAGCCGCATCGCGACAGGGGCTGGTGCGCGGGATGCCGTAGTCGCCGTAGTCACTGCCGACATCCCAGATGCCGCCAAAGGCTGTCGGCCGGTTGAAGAGCGGATCATTCTCGGTGTTGCCGTTGCTGCCGCCGTAGCCGGTCTGGCGGATGCAGGTATTGGCGATCGTGACGTTGCCGGAGACCTCGTCGACGCCGGGGGAATCCCAGAGGATGCAGTTGCGGACGACAACCGCGACGGTGTCTGTATTGACGATGGCCTCTGCGCCCTTTGCGCTGTTGCGGGCGAAGGTACAGTTATTGAACACGACCGGCTGGTCAATAGCGACCTCCACCGTGCCGCCGGGCGAAGCAAGGCTTGTGCTGTTGTCGAGGAACAGGCAATTGGTAAAGGTGGCGACGGCCGACGGGGAACTGCAGATCGTCACCGCGGCCCCCCCGTGATCGGCGTGATTGCCGACAAATCGGCAGTTGCGGAAATGCAGGTCCGAAGTGACCAGCGCCGCGCCGGCGGCGCGGGATTCAAAGTTCCCTCCCGAGGCATGGCCGTTCATGATTGTAACGCCGTCGATGATCGCATTAGTCGCTGACGTTGCATAGATGACATGATAGGAATTATCGAATTTCGAACTGGGATCACCGATGTTGCCGTTGAGATACGTGGGGTTGGCAACCCAATCGCGTTGACTGCGCTGGGTTTCGGTGCCGGCAAAGCCGCCGTAGATCTGCATGTTACTGAGAATCTGGAACCGTTTGTTGCGATCGCCGGGACTGGCCGTGTCGGGGAAGTAGCTGCCGCGCGCGATCCAGACCTCGTCAAGGAAGGTGGCAACGGCCAAAGCATCCTGCAAGGAGGTAAAGGCATTGGTCCAACTGCTGCCGTCATTGCTGCCGGTGGCATCGTGTTTGACATAGACAATCCGGGGGTCGCCATCAATCGAAATATCGTCAAAGGCGAAGCCGTCTGCCTCGACCGGGTAGTTGTCGTACTGCTGGAAGCGCAGGTAGATTTTGGCCGGGCGCAGGATGCCTTGGGCGGCAAGTAATTGACTCAGGTTGATTTCATATTTGCTCCAGTCCGCGGTACCGGCCGACAGATCCTGGACCCGATACCAGGTGATCTGGTCCACGGACACGGAGACGCCATCGCTGTACTCGTTGGTGGTATAGGAAGCCGACATCGGATGAGGTTCGTCATTGAAATGCTTGTGATAGAACCGTAGAACAAGATTGGACCAGCCGGCGGTATATACCGTCAACTCAATCCCTGCCTGCGAATACGTCTGATCATCGAACTCGTCGTCCAGGATCACGTGCTGGACCCCGGCATGAGGTTCAAGCCCCTGGTACCAGGTGATGCGCCCGTCATTACTGCCGAACGCTCTCCAGTATGCAGCATGCGGAAACGTCTCAAAATCTTCGACGAACGGCAAGGTGGCATAGGCGGAGCCCGGCGCGGTCTCGACGATGAAGCCACCGGCCATAACAGCTTTGCGGCCGTCGGGGTTGGTGACCTCAACGTTCCACGGGCCGATAGCAGCACCGGTCAGGTCGAGTTGGCCGATGATGGTTTCGCTGCCGACCTGCTCGCCGGTCAGTTCGATCGGCGTCTGACCTTCGCGGGTCAGACGGGCTTGGGCGCCGGTGAGGAAGTTGCGGCCGCAAATGGTCATGGACATAACGCCGGAACCGCGATGCGGAATCACCTCCGTGATGCCCGGCAACAATGGGGCGACGCGCTGGGCGCCGCCGGTGAGGATCAGCGAGTACCACTGTTCGCCGTCGGCAAGGGTACCATCGTAGTCAACGGTGATGGTGTAAACGCCGGGGCTGGGCGAAGAGACCAGGACCTGTTCGACGTTGTCACGGTTGTTTTCGCCGGCAGTGGCCGCGTTATTGGGATTGGCCGGGTCCAGAACAAACGGCGACAGGACCGAACCGTCGGGGGCGGTCAGTTGCAGGTCGAGGTCGTTGACGAGCTTTGGATCACTGTTGTTATGCTCGTTGGCGGCGGCGCCCGGCGGATCCGTCCAACACAGAGTCACACGGATCGGGTCTTTCCCGTTCCAGAGGATGCGGTAGGTATCGGAAGAATTGGCGCTGGTCAGCCGTCCTTCGGTCAGGAGTTGGGATGACGGGTTGTCAGCGTAGGCCTTGACAACGTCGGCGGCGGCTTTGGTATTCATCAAACCCCAACCGTTCTTGTAGTCGGGGCCGGGATTACCGAGGTCGTCGGCGGTGTGGATCAGGAGTGCCTTCAGCGTACTGGCGCGCATGGCCTGCCCGGGGAAACGGTCCTCGAAGTAGTCGACGAGCAGCACAGCCGACCCGCAGGCATTTGGGGTGGACATGCTGGTGCCCGACAGAATTCGATAGTCAGCATCATGACCGGAGTCCGCGGAATAGAGTTCGACACCATTGGCGACGAGGTCCGGTTTAATCCGGCCGTCATCCGTCGGTCCCCAGGAGGAGAAGGAGGTCATGGTCGCTTGCGACGTATCACGAGCACCGCCGGCACTGGCGTTGGCATCGTTGACGGCACCGACCGTCAAGATGTTCTTGGCGCAGGACCGAGGATTCATGGTATCAAACCCACCGGCATAGTCGCTGTCACCGTCGGCGTGTTGCGCGGAGTCGTAGGTAATCGGCTGCCAACTGCCATTCCAATAGTAGACGGTCTCTCCATCGGTCGGGCCAACATCATTGCGATCGTTCCCGGCCGATTTGAAGACGAGGTAGTACGGCAAGCTGTAGGCGATACCATCCCAAAGCCGGGCGTAGTCACTGCCGTACTGACCAAACTGAGGTTCAACGTCAGCGGCCCAGTCGCCGTAGAAATACCAATTCCCCCCCCCATCCCTGACCCAACCACAGGTGCGGCCGTAGGAATGGTTGGAGAGCATGATGGCGCCGCTTTCGCCCGGGTAGGACATGCCGCGGGCCATCATCTGACTGGCATCAAGGCCCCAGTCGTAGGAATCGATGGTTACCGCCGGTGCCATACCGCGGGCGTTCTCATAGCCGGAGTAGCCAGTACCGCCGATGGTGCCGGCGACGTGGGTGGCGTGGTAATGGACTGAACCGCTACCGAGCGCGTTAACCCTGCCGCCAAACTCCTGATGCGTCGGCCGCGCCCAGCCGCCGTCCCAGATGCCGACCGTCCAACCGCTGCCGTCGACATTGAACGGCGGCATGTTGCGCACCTGATCGGCAGCCGTGGAAATTGCGGCATCAACATTGGTGGTCTGGTTGTATACCGGTTTGCCGTTCTCAACTGCAATCAATTCCATTAGCACGGTTTTGGTTTCAATCCGAATGGGAATTCCGTGAAGTCGGGCCCACCAGATGGCCTGCCACCGCTCCCAGCGTTGCTTCGCCCGCAACTCGCTCACGATGTCGTGACGATTGCGTTTCGGGCCGAAGCGCACGGGATTTCGCGGCGGGACACCCAACAGCCGGCGCCACCAATTGCGGGAACGTCCACGTTTGGAAGAGGTGGTTCGCTGTTTTGGGGTAATCGCTCTCGAGGTCTTCTTCGGCATTTCGATCTTCGGTGGGCGCCCGCGCTTTTTCTTCGGGCGTCGGCGTTTGCCGGCGTCGCCGGGGGTGGCGAACAGCAGCAACAGCGCGAAAACACACAGCAGGCGCGGCGACAGGCGGCGAAATGCGGTCATCGGTGAACCCCTCGTAATCGGTGATCAGAACAGAACTCGTCCAAGCCAGTAATATAATGAACATGGGCGCTCAGTTCAAAGCGAAGTTTGGACCGGGGGCGCATGTCACTGCCGTAGGCGTTTCCTGCCGACAATTGGCTCGATCATACGACCCCAGGCGGTTTATCCGCCTGGGGAAGAAGTTCATTCGTGGCTGCAAGCCCTCACCCCGCTTTTCGGGCGCTGGGAAGCAGGGTCGCGGGGCCGTCTCCTGCCCTAATGAACTCATTCACCGGGCCGACGAGCGACCCGGGGTCTAGCGAAGAATGGCGCTGAATTGCAACGTGTTTGCGAAGTTTGGACCGGGGCGCATGTCACCTCCGTAAGTGTTCTCTGCCGACAATTGGCTCGATCATACGACCCCAGGCGGTTTATCCGCCTGGGGAAGAAGTTCATTCGTGGCTGCAAGCCCTCACCCCGCTTTTCGGGCGCTGGGAAGCAGGGTCGCGGGGCCGTCTCCTGCCCTGATGAACTCATTCACCGGGCCGACGAGCGACCCGGGGTCTAGCGAAGAATGGCGCTGAATTGCAACGTTTGGCCGCCGGTGGCTGGACTGGCGAACGTTCTGGATCTATGGCGCGGTTCTTGCCACAACACGAAGGGATGACCTACAGAACTGACATGCGCCCTTGGACCGGTTGAAGAGGAGGACCCGGCCAATAATGGCCGGGCGCAGGAACCGGCGGCGGCAAGGCCGAGAGGCGCAGCCGGTTCCTCAGCGCGCGCCATTGAGGCGGAGGAACTCGGCGATCTCGTCGAATTCATTGCCTTCGGCGATGAGCAGCGGGGTCAGGCCGTCGCGGTGGAGGTCGATGCGGGCGCCCTGCTCGACCAGGTATTGGACGGCCTCGAGAAAGCCGTCGTTGCAGGCCTGGTGCAAGGGCGTCCAGCAGTCGGTGTCGGGATCAACAGGGGCGTCGATCTCGGCGCCGGCATTGAGCAGGACGGCGACGATGTCGCGCCAGCGGTCGGGGAGTTTGCCGTCGTTGCCGGCGAGGGCGAGATGCAGCGGCGTGCCGATATGACTGCGGGCGTTGACGTCGGCGCCATGCTGGATCAGGAGTTCGACGAGTTCGAGGTCGCCGGCGCGGGCGAACCGGTGCAGCGGCGTCAGCCGGCGTTCATCGCTGTCGATCATATTGACCTCGGCGCCGGCCTCGATCAGGATCGCAGCGATTTGCGGTCGTTCCAGACAGTTGTGCAGCGGCGTCGCAATCTCGTGTTCCCGCCAGGTTCTGGCCAACTCAGGATCCGCAGCCAGCAACTCCCGGACGGCATCCGGGTCACCGCGTCCCACCGCTTCGAAAATGGCAATCTCACTCATCGGTCCACGACATTTTGCTTTTGTAACAAGTTGCCTCGGGGAGCCCCGCGTGTCAAGGCAGGGCGCCGGGCGACCAGTCCCGCGGAATCGGGCCTGGTGAACAGTTGATGCTGGGTAGTACTTGGGACGGCGGGTCGGAAGCGAAATTGTTTGGGCAGAATGATTCCGGAGGGAGCAGGGAGCAGGGAGCAGGGAGCAGGGAGCAGGAAAGAGAATCAACGCTGATGGACACTGATGAGGAAAGGAGAGGAATTGTCTGGGCAGAATGATTATTGGGCAGAATGATTCCGGAGGGAGCAGGGAGCAGGGAGCAGGGAGCAGGGAGCAGGAAAGAGAATCAACGCTGATGGACACTGATGAGGAAAGGAGAGGAATTGTCTGGGCAGAATGATTATTGGGCAGAATGATTCCGGAGGGAGCAGGGAGCAGGGAGCAGGGAGCAGGAAAGAGAATCAACGAATTCAAAGCCATCGTCGTCCCGACCTCTTGAGAGTCGGGACTATGCCGGGCAGGCGTTACCCGTTTACCCGATACCCGTTTACCCGATACCCGTTTACCCGATACCCGTTTACCCGATACCCGTTTACCCGATACCCGTTTCCCCGTCACCCTGCCGGAGAGGCACGGAAGGCTTGCGGAATTGTTCTTACTCGCTGAGAGCGGTGTTGAGCAAACCAACGCCGTGCTTCAGAATGTTGTCGTCGTCACCGAGGTAGACACCTACACAAACGGCGTCGGTGGGGCGCATGTGTTTGGCGGCGTAGGCGAAGGCGGCTGCCGGATCGTTGCGGCCGGCGGCCATGATCTTGTAGTGGATCACCGGCTTGCTGAGGGTGCCGATGGTCGCCACCATCGCTTCGCGATCGCTGTCGCTGAAGACCTCCTCGGCGCCGTGGATGTGGTTCGGGTTGACGCCGCGATTGGTGGGGTTGTAGTAGCAGCACATGTAGTAGTCGACAGGCAAGCCGTGTTCCTCGGCCCACGTAAAGACTCCCGGCGTATGGCCGGCGATGCCGGCAAGCATGCCGTGCTCATGGATCAGGTCGAGCATCGGCAGGACGTCGTCCATATGACCTTGCGCCAGATGGTGGTCCATCACGCCGCCGTGGATATGGACCCCCTTGGCGCCGCCGCCGGCGGCGCGCAGGACGCAGGTGCGGCTGTTGCCGATCTCCGGGCAGGTCTGGGCCAACCATTGGATCGTCCCGCCCTCGTCGCGGTACTCCATCAACATCCGCAGCACATGGTGATCGGTGCGTGCGATCAGAGCGTTGACGCCGAGGTCTTCGGCCTGGCGGATGGTCTGCTTGATGCGGTCCACCGTGTAGAAATGCCGCATTTCGTTATCGCGTTCGACGCTCTGGTGCGAGAACCCGCTGAACGGGTTGCTGCCGAGGATGTAACGGCTGACCTGGTGATCGCCAAGCTGGATGTACTGCATGATGTGCCCTGTTGGTTGCAGTTGGTCACGGATCTCGGGATTGCCCGGGAGGACCGGCACGGCTGCCGGGGGCTTCAAGAGAACCATAGTGCGGCAAAGGGCCGGCTCAAGGGCGAATCACGATGACGAACAACTCAGGGCCGACGCAAAAACGCCGGCGGATTTCTGCAACGGCCCTCAGGGGAGGAACCGGCGAATGGCGGCAAACAGTTCGTCTTCGTCGACGGGTTTGGCCAGATAGGCATCGAAGCCTTCGGCCAGAAACCGCTCACGATCGCCGGCCATCGCGTGGGCTGTGAGCGCGATGACGGGCAGCTTTCGCAGGCGGTCATGGGCACGAATGCAGTGCAGTACCTGGACGCCATCCATTTCCGGCATGGAGATATCCAGGATAACCAGATCCGGCGGCGCCGGGGCCATCGCGTCCAGGGCCTGGCGCCCCTGGGAGAAGGTTCGTAGCCGGTAGGTCGGGGTGAGAATGGATTCCAACAGTATGCGGCTGTCGGGGTTGTCCTCCACCAAGACAATCACCGGGGCGCCGGGCGCCGGCGGCGGCAGCTCCGGCGGCTCGGAGTCCGGTTCGGCAGCCAGCTCCTTGAGGGCGTCGATGACTTCCGCGAAATGCTGTGCCAACCCGCTCACCAGTTTCTCCAGACCCACCGCTCCGCCGGACTTCGCCCGCAACTCCAGGGCGGACGCAATCGAAGCCAGACGGTTGGCGCCGAGGTTGCCGGCGGCCGAGCGCAGCGCGTGGGCTTCGCGATGGACCGTCTCCAAGTCCCCGTCGGCCGCGGCATTGCGGGCGTTCTCAACCCGCTGCGGGGCGGTTTCAAGGAACAACTGGATCAGATGCTCAAGGAGGTCCCTGCCCCCGACGCCCATGATGTGATCGACGGCGTCCGGATCAATAACCGGTTTGTCGTTCATCGGGATATCCTGTGGTAACTGTTTGAATATAGAAGGCGCGAAGCTCGATGCAACCCGAGGAGCGTAGCGGAGATCGGAGAACAGGCACGCTGTTCACTGAGCCAAACGAATCGATGGGCATCGACTGCAGTCGATTGCAGTCGAATCGAACCACGCCGCCAGCGGACGGACGAAAGCTTGGCTCGCAAGAGGTTGGGACGGGGACCAGGAAGCGACACACGAAAGACAAAAAAAGGGGGCCGACCTAATTGGTCGACCCCCACTCGGGGGATGGGTGGGTTGGGGAGAACATCGGTTACCACAAACACGGTAAATCTGCATGAGAGGAAGCAAATCCAATGCCAAACTGATTCTGAGGCTGAGGACAGCGACAACCGAATCGTGACGGTAGACAAAAGTGGACAAGTGTCAAAAAAGGTTGACGTGGGAGTGACAAATTTCGGCGCCGGAGTCGCAGGGCGCAGGCGGTTGAAGCCGTTCCCGCCTTTGGCTCGGGTCCGCGGGAAGATCCCCCGGCGGTGCCGGGGGAATGTTCAGTTTCCATTCAGTTTCGCGTTTGCCTCGTCTCTCCCGCCTTTGCTTCCGGGTACGGCAAATATGTTTGCCGTACCCGGAAGCAAAGGCGGGGTTGTGTGCTGCGGGACACGATGCTCGATGGGAGGACGGTAGTTGCCGCGTCAGGATGTCGCGGCCGGTTGGCGGGGGGTAATGCTGCGCAGGACGATGGACAGCGTCTTGCCGTGGCCGACCTCGGAGAAGTTGGGCTTGGGGAAGGTCTTCAGATACCGGATGGACTCCTCCCACTGGATCGGGCAACAGAGCTGGCGAGTCAGACACTCGAACACCGTGTCGCCGGCATGGGCGCGGGCGGACCAGTTGGAGATTACCGGCAACCGCGCCGGATGGACGCAGAAATTCAGCAGGAACTCTCCGAACTCGCGGGCAATATCCGCCATCAGCGGGGTGTAGAAGGCGCCGGTGCCGGGCAGACGAACGGTACGCTTGGCGCCGGCCTGCTCCATCCAGGCGACGGCACTGTCCATGTGCTCCTCAGGTCCGGCAATGACGACTTGCTTCGGAGCGAAGTAGTCGGCGATGTAGACCTGTTGGAAACCTTGTCCGTCCAGCACGTTCTGGATGTGTTCGGCGTCGATGCCGAAGACGCGGACCATGGCGCCGCCGCGGGCTTCGCCCAACAACTCGGCGCGCTTGGCGACCATCTGCAAGCCGCTGACGAAGTCGATGGCGCCGGCCGCCAGCAGGGCGTTGTACTCCCCAGCCCCATGCCCGGCGACAACGTCTGCCGGGAAATCCGTGCGCACCTTGGAGCGATAGGTCATGGCATTGACGACAAAGGCAGCGGGCCCGGCATAGTGCGGTCTTGCCAGTTTCTTATGCGGATCCTGAATGCACAATTCGGCCAGATCGTAGCCGAGGATCTGCCCGGCCATGTCGGCCATATCCCGGTACATGGGAAACAGATCTGCGCCCATCCCCCGGCGTACCACCGCTTCACCAGGAAACAAATATATTTCACTCATTGTTCATGTGTCCCCAGGGGGGAGTTTTCCGTCCGACACATCTTGCACAACCGTTGCACAACGGACACAATCGCCCCAGCCGTCGATCTTATATATTTTAGCTCAGACCCGTCATTCTGTCAACCGGATTGCCGACCAGTCCCGAAGAATCGGGACTCGTTAACCTGAAGATTTCATCATTTCCCAGTGCGTCGTCGCCACTGGCTGCAATTGCTGCGGCAACCGGTCCTGGCCATGTTCTCCTATGTTGTTTCCGATTCCGCCACGTAGCGCGGGCCTCTGCCCCGCGACTCTCCGGCCCGGTCGCAGCTGGAACGCGGGGCAGAGGCCCGCGCTACGTCTCGGAGTGCAAGCGACTGCGGCTGCCGGCCCGGTCGCAGCGGGAACGCGGGGCAGAGGCCCGCGCTACGTCTCGGAGTCCACGCGACTGCGGCTGCCGGCAGGCGATTGGGGTAAGCACGGAGGAATGGATCGCCGGCGGACGCGCCGGGGTCAAGGATCGGGCAGCCGGACCCGGATTCGTCGGGCAGCCGGGCAGAAGATGAACGGTGGAATCAGCCGCCGGGTGAAGCTGGAGAGCAGCAAACCGGCTGTGCCGGGGGAGTGTCAGTTTCCCTTCAGTTTCGCGTTTGCCTCGTCTCCCCCGCCTTTGCTTCCGGACACGGCAAATATGTTTGCCGTGTCCGGAAGCAAAGGCGGGGTTGTGGTGTGCCGTTGAACTGAAGGCGGTGTAGACACTCCCCAAGCTGAGCTTGGGGCTTCTTCGCGGAGTGCGGGTGGGGCACGGGCACAATCGCCGCCGCGATTCTGAGAAGTCTGCGGGGCGGCGGCGTTGTATGGTTGACGGACGGACGGACGCGGGCAAAGCCCGGCTTCCGGGAACCTGGAGGTGATTTCCGGTGTCCCTGACAATACAGTCTTGCCGTGCGGCAAGACGATTCCATGGGGACGACGCTCACTGCTTCCCCGGTTTGAGAATCGCCAACGACAATTTCGAGGATGCGCGTGCTCGCCACCTATTCTGCTGCTGACCGTTTGACGGGCTGCCGGCGCATTCTTGCGTCGACACTTGCTTTCTGCTGTTGTCTGGTCTTTGCCCAGGCCCCCTTTGACCCGGTGGCTGCCGGTCCCGAAGGACCTCCTGAGAAACCGAAAGAGCCCGAGGTCGAATTCGAGCCGCGCGTGCCGGCGGCAGTCGATGCCACCGCCCAGATGGACTCGCAGGCGAACACGCTGTTCATGCAGGCCCGCAGCTTCGCGCAGGAGGGCAAATACGAACTGGTCTTCCGTCTGCTGGACGAAGCGCTGGCGCTGGGGAGCAAATCCATGGCCAGCGCCGACGGCGACCACTACCTGCCGACACGGCATCTGGTCATCCGCATCCTGCGCGAGATGCCGCCGGAAGCGCTGGAGTCGTATCGGCTGCTGGTGGACCCGCTGTCCCGCCGGCTGGTCCAGGACTTCCGCCGTCACATGCACGGCGAGGCCCTGGAGGAGATCTACCAGAACAAGTTCCTGGGCAACTTCGGCGACGACGCCGCGTATCTGCTTGCCTGTCTGCACCTGGACCAACAACGCTGGCCCGAGGCTCGCCGTATCCTGGACGATATCCGGCGGTTCCATCCGGACTCGGATATTCCCCCGACCGAGTTGCTGCCGCGGCTGACCCTGGCGTGTGTTCGCAGTCAGGACCCCGTCGGCGGGCGGCAGGCGTGGGATCACTATGCCGGGCTGGTCGACCCGATTCCCGCGAACTGGCGGGCGGTCGAGCGTGAGCTGAAAGCGCTGGAGGCCCGCCAGACCGCGCCGTCCAGCGATGTGGTCAACGCCTACGGCGACGGCCGGCGGCTGGGCCGGATGCCGGCGATCGGCGGCAACCGGAAGGACGCCCTGTGGCTGGTACAGTGGACCGTGCAACACAAAACGGATCTGACGCCGAAGAACCCCCACACCTCGAGTTTTTACCGGCGGTACATCCAGAACATGCATCTGACGGCCGCGCAGATGTCGAACAAGATGACTAAATACAACTGGCGGCCGACGGACCAGCTGGTGTTCGCCGGCGACCGCGCCTGGTTCGGCTCGCACCCGCACACCTACTGCCTGGATCTGCGCACCGGCAAGCAGATCTGGCAGGGACAGCCGCACACGGAGAAGACGCAGCAGCGCTATTACAACTACAGCTGGATGCGCCGGCAACAGAAGGACAACGTCCCACGCACACCGCAGGAACTGTGGAACTTCGCCCAGCGGCTGAACCGCGACATGAGTGTGATCGGCCGCAACCTGTACCGCATCGAGGCCAACGAGAAAGCCGGTTATACGCAGAGCCTGTTTGCCGTCGTCGTCCGCAACGGCCGGCAGCAGCGCACGGAAGTGCCGATCGGCAATGTCCTGACGGCCTACGACCAGGCTACCGGCAAGGTCCGCTGGCGCGTGGGCCGCCAGCTCGGCGTCAAAGCCAAAGTGGTGGTGGACAAGACGAAGTACTTCAACGTCCCGTTCCTGGAACGCATCAAGATCGACGGCGACCTGACGGACTGGGGGAAGACCGGACTGCAGCTCGACCTCCGCGGCAAGGGCCGCAAGGACCAGGGCAATCTCGACCCGGAAGCCGCGATCGCCTGGAACAAGGCCGGCCTGGTCGTCCGCGTCAAAGTACTTGACGACAAGATCCTCGAATACAAGGACGCCAAGCAGTTGTACCGCGGCGACTCCGTCGAGTTCTTCATCGCGCAATTCCGCGGTTCCTGGAACATGTACCAGGCGTTGTCCACGACCGGCGTCGACCCGAAACAGCCCAAACCGCGAAGCCATATTTTCGATCATCGCCGGGCCAGGGGCAAAGGCGCGGCCGAGCAACTGCAGGTCCAGTATGGCTACGGCAAAGTCGACGGCGGCTACATCGTCGAAGCACTGTTCCCGTGGAAGAACCTCGGCATCACGCCGAAGGAAGGCGGCGAGCTCGGGTTCCAGATGTACATCAACGACTGGGACGACCCGAAGAACCAGTGGGTCACCAGCTGGCATCCGCAACGCGAGACCCACGCGAACCCGGGCAACATGAACGCCCTGCGGCTGGCCGATGCCCGCGGCCGCTATCACCAGCGCCGGACGGCCGCGAAGCACGAACTCAAACGCTGGGACGTCAACCGCGTTCGCTTCATGGCGGCGCCTGTCGAGGTCGCCGGCCGGATTGTCGTGCCGCTGGAAGACGACCTCGGACTGAATGTCGTGGCGCTGAATCCCGCGACCGGGGTGCCGCTGTGGCAGACGCGGGTCGCCGCCACCCAACCCTCGGCGGAAGCGCCGCAGACACCGGTTCATCTGACCGTCCAGGGCACCTTCCTCTATCTCTGCAGCGGCCAGGGCCACATCGCCTGTGTCGACGCCACCGACGGCATGGTGCTCTGGCTGGCGCGCTACGACAGTTTCATGCAGATGATGCCGAAGCTCGATCTCGAGGAAGCCGCAAAGAAGGAGGACCCCAAGAACAAGAAGAAGGAAGAGCCCGAGATCAAGCTGCCCGAAGGCTGGAAGGAGAGCCTGGTGCTCTGCGACGCCACCCGCGCCGTCGCCCTGCCCGCCGACGCCGCCGCCATGTTCTGCTACGACCGGCTGACCGGCCTACGGCTGTGGACCACACCGAAGCCGAAAGCCGTCAACTACGTCATCGGCACCCACAATAACCGCATTATCCTCGGCGGCGCCCGCACGATCGCGGCGTTTGACATGACCACCGGGAAGAAGGTTTGGATGACGAAGACCGGCAGCACAACCGGCCGCGGCGTGATCGCCGGCAACGAGATCCTGATGCCGGCCAATCGCGATGTCTGGCGTCACAACGTCGAGACCGGCAAGCGCACTGCCGCCGTCAGACTGCGGACGCCGGCCAACCTGCCGCTGGGCAATCTGTACGTCAGCCGGCACGGCCTGATTGTTGCCGGTCCGGACCGCGTCTATCTGATTCGCGATGTCCGTCGGGAGCTGGATGAATACGCGCGCGCCATCAAGACGAAGCAGGACCCGTTCGCCTACGCCGGCCGCGGCCACATGTACTTTCTCCTGAGCCGCTTCAAGGAAGCGATTGCAGATCTGGAAATCGCCTACGCCAAACTGCCGGGGGACGCCCGCGGCAAGAAGGTTCGAGAGCAGGTCCGCGGCGATCTTGTCGCCGCCGCGTTCGAATACGCCCAGAGCCGCCAGGCCGATGCCGAGAAGTATCTCCGCAAAGCCCACGCCCTGGCCCGCACGGACGCGGAACGTCTGGAGACCTCCTGGACGCTGGGGCGGTATCTGGAAGACCGCAAACAGGTTGACCCGGCGATCAAGGTCTACCTGGCGGCACTCGCCGCCGGCGGCGGCGATCGGTTGATGCCGCAGGACCCGCGGGACAAGGACGCCCTCCAGATTGCCGGCCGGATCGCCATCTGGTCACGCCTCCAGGCGCTCCGGGGGAAAGCCTCGCGGGCGTCGCGCGAACAGATTGCCGAAACCCTGAAGACGGCGCTGGACGCCGCCAAAGCCGACAAAGACACCGCGGCCCTGGTGGCTTTCGCCAATGATTTTGCCGGTACGCCGGAGGGCGTCACCGCCGGCCTTCTGGCCGGCGAACGCTATGCCGCGGCCGGCCTCCCGGGCGCCGGCGCGGCGGTCCTGCAGCGGCTGTACAAATCGAAGTCCGCCGCGACCCGGCGCCGCGGCGGCCTGGCGATCCTGAAGCTTTACATCGACGCCGGCAAGGTCGACATCGCGCAGCGCTTCCTCAAGGAGATGACACAGAAGGAACGCGGCTGGAATCCACCCGAACTGCAGACCTGTCGGAGTCAATTGGCCCGCATGACCAAAGACGTACCGGAACTGCCGCCGCTGAAATTCCCGTTGAAGAAACTCTGGAAGACCAAGATCGGCGGCCGCAATCAGTACATCAACTACAACCACTTCAAAGGCGGCGTCTGGTACTACGGCAGCAGCCGGGGACTGGTTGGCCGGCTGGACCTGCGCACCGGCAAGAAGATCGCCGAGACAACCGTCGACCGGACGCAGATCTTCGCCTGGATGAACAACTCCGCCATGCATCTGACCGCCAACCTCCATGGCAACAACATCAAGACGACCGATGTGATCGCCCGCAAAACCGCCGCGCAGTTCCGTTGCCCGCTGCCCGGAGCGAGCATGCAGAACGCCGACCTGAGCGGCTTCGCCCCGCTGTTCTCGTCGGCCGGCGGCGGCACGCTCGCCGTGGTCGACAGTCTGGCCAGGCGCGTCATGTGGCGCCAGGATCAAATCCTCAACGCCATCGGCAATCCGATGACGGCGCAGTACAGAATGCACAACGGGAAGATGGTCGTCTGGGGCTACACCCGGGATCGGCGGCACGTGCTGGTCGGCGAGCTGAACCTGCAGACCGGCGCGTTCACCAAGAAGAAACTGGACCGGCGCAAGGCGTCCAGCCTCTGGCGGGTAACCCATCAGCGTCCCGGCATGAACCCGCCGAAAGCAGTCCCCGGGCTCCAGCTCAAAGGCGGCCGCTTGACCCGCCGCGACGGCAAGAAGGTCGTCTGGCAGACGCCGGCGGATGTGAAGATCGCCACGCATTACCAGGTGGCCGACAACTACGCCCTGCTCAAACTCGCCGGCAACCGCCTGGCCCTGGTGCGACTCTCCGACGGCAAGGTCTCCTGCCGCACCGGGAACAAGTACCAGTGGCCCCGGATCCACAAGAACCAATACATCTATTTCCGCAACTACTTCATGGCGCAGCCCGGCAACATTTTGCAGTTGCGCCTGAACCAGCGAACGCCCTATCACATGGTCTACCTCGACATGAACAAGGGCAAGATCGTCTTCGACCGCAAGATGCCGAACCGCTACACCTACCCGTTTGCCTATGTCGGCGACGGCATTGTTCTGGTGAACTACCGCGAGTACAAGAAAGAAGGCAAGCGCATCCGTTTCATCAAGTCCGGCGTCCGCTTTATGAAGCCGGACGGCAAGTTCCTGTCGGAGACCTTCCCCAAGAAGGAGGATATCGGCAAAGCAGACGCGCGCCATTTCCGCTTTTACCCCGGTCCCGGTATTCTGCTGGCGCATGACTACCGCTCGGGTACGCTGATCGGTTACGTCGCCGCGAAGAAGAAATGACGCGCTCGACCGGGCGGGGGCGACAGGCGCAATAACGCCGGACTGCAGCCGCCGGCATGCTCAGAGGGAGCCGGCGAGCTCCTGCAGCGCGACGATGCCCTTCTGTTCCGCGGCTCTGGCAGTCTCCAGGAGGCCCTTGGCGTCGTCACGACGGGTCGAGTTGCCGAAGGTCTCTTCCATGGCCGGCACATCGTCTTTGTCGAACGGGAACAATCTGGCAAGAGCAGCCAGTTTGTTGGCGACAACGCTGAAATGGGCCACAGCCTGATTGAAGGCCGTGGACGCGCCGAGCCGGTCGCGGGCTTCCATCAGGAACTCCTTGGCGTAACTGCGGCATTCGGACCAGACGGCGGCGTTGTAGGCCATGCCGAAGCCGCCGGAGCGCTCGTCTTCGAGGGCGGCGATCCACTGGTCGTAGGCGGCGAGCCCCATCTGATAATGCTTGTAGCTCCATTCACCGGGGTTCTGTTCGAGCTGAACGACAAAGGCCAGGGCGACTTTGACGGCGGTCCGCGCGTCAACCGGGTAGCCGGGACGGACGGCGAAGACTTCGAGCCAGCCGATTTCGCTGTTGCCGAGACTGCGCCATGGTTTCGGGCCGGCTTCGCGTTCGACATTCGGGCCGCGATAGAAATAGCCTTCGTTGTTGTACCCGTGAATCAGGTAGTACTCCGGGATTTCCAGTTCCCAGCCGTAACACGGCAGGTTGCTGTCGATCGAACGCTTCACCAGTTGGAAGGCGTTCGCCTGGATATCGGCGAAGTCGTCCTGGCTGCTGTGCCCGGTTTCGGCTTCGATGAAGAAGCCCAGATTCGGGGCGAGCCGGAACAGCATGGCGTTGTTCCAGGCGGTCGGACCGCTGGGACAGATCAAGGGATGGATATTCATCACGAAGGCGTGCCCGGTACAGCCGAACAGCCAGGCATCCGTCAGCTCGAGGCCGAGGTAGTCGACACAACCCTTCATACAGGCCAGATGACTGGTCCAGCGCGGCCGCCAACGCAGGTTCTCCAGCTTCTTCATTTGTCTCCTTCCAACCGGTATTCCGCCGTCGCCGACAAGCCCCTGCCCCGCCGGGCCGTCGCCGCCGGTCTCGCGGATTCACGGCCCGGTGAAGTCCGGATTGCAGCGCCCTTGCTTGCACTGCGGCTCCGCTCCGCTACGGTAGTCGCGCCGCAGCTGCAGACAGGAACCAAATAGAACGCTGAATAACGCGCTTTGCAACAAAGCTGGGAGTACCATATGCCGGACGACACCATCTGTTGGGTAGACTTCGATCTGCTGGAGCAATTCATGACCGACGTCTTCCGCGGTCTCGACGTCCCGGCCGACGACGCTGCCGTGTGCGCCAATGTCCTGATCACCGCGGACAAACGCGGCATCGACTCCCACGGCGTCAACCGGCTGAAACCGATTTACTACGACCGCATCCGGATCGGCATCCAGCAGCCGGCAACCAACTTCGAGATCGTCAAGGAAGGCCCGACCACGGCGCTGATCGACGGCCATGACGGCATGGGCCACGCAATCGGCCGGCGCAGCATGCAGATGGCGATCGACAAAGCGCGCGAATACGGCACGGGTATGGTGGCCGTGCGGAATTCGACCCACTACGGCATTGCCGGCTACTACTGTCTGATGGCGGCTGACGCCGGCATGGTGGGCATCACCGGCACCAATGCCCGCCCGTCCGTGGCGCCGACCTTCGGCGTGGAAAACATGCTGGGGACCAACGCGCTGGCCTTCGGTATGCCCAGCGACGAGGACTTTCCGTTCGTCATCGACTGCGCCACGTCGATCAACCAGCGCGGTAAGATCGAATTGTACGCGCGCGAGGGCAAGCCGACCCCGGCCGGCTGTGTGATCGACCGCGACGGCAACGTCCGCACTGACAGCGAGGGGATTCTCGAGGACCTGGTCAGCGGGCATGCCGCGCTGGCGCCGCTGGGCGGACTGAGCGAAGAGACCGGCGGCCACAAGGGCTACGGCTACTCCGCCGTGGTCGAGATTCTCAGCGCCGCACTGCAGGCCGGCAGTTTTCTGAAGATGCTCTCGGGCTACAGCGAGCAGGGCGAATGCGTGCCGTACCGCCTGGGGCATTTCTTCATCGCCGTAAATATCGAAGCGTTCATCGAATTGGACAGCTTCAAGCAGACGACCGGCGACATCCTGCGGGAACTGCGCGGCTCGGCGAAAGCGCCGGGACACGACCACATCTACACGGCCGGCGAGAAAGAACACCTGGCCTGGCTCGAACGCAAGGACAAGGGCGCCCCGATCAACGCCAGCGTTCAGCAGGAACTGCTCACCATGCGCGACGAACTCGGACTGACCCAGTACACCTTCCCCTTCGAGTAAGCCGCCAGGCTACAATGCGTCGCTCACGGGAAGCGGCTCACCGCGCGCTGCCTGTCTGCCGGCGGCAGACGCTGCACCCCGCCACTGACGCATTGCGCCAAGCCGCGGGGGCGCCTGTCCGTTCTGCAGGTGTTTGCTGGCGCGGTGGCGGACGTTGCACATTACCGGTAGATACGTTTCCTGTCTTGCCGCGGGGGCTTGCAGGCGTATGCGATGTCTGTTGCCGGTTCGCGGTTCGCCAGACCCCGGGTCACTTGTCGGCCCGGTTAATGAGTTCATCAGGGAAGGAAACAGCCCCACAATCCCGTTTTTCGGGCGCTGGGAAGCCGGCTTCCCAGCGCCCGAAAAACAGGGTGAGACGTGAGGCGTTGCAGCCACGAATGAACTCATTCCCCAGGCGGATAAACCGCCTGGGGTCGTATGATCAAGCCAATTGCCGACAAGAGATACCGACAGAACTGACGTGCACCCCCCGCCGCGGCGTCCTCTTGATCAGCCGTGTACTTTGACCTATAGTACCCTGCTGAAGCAATCCAATTGGAGTCTGAGACGTGAGCAGTTTGTTGCCCGGGGCCGGGGGGGAACAACTACAGGCGCAGGTGGCCATTCTGAATGCGTCACTGCAGCGCACTGAAGACGTACTCAAGCGTTTTGAGAGCGTGGTCGCCGCCACCACAACCGGCATCGTAGTGCTCGACCAGACCGACCGCATCGCCATCCTGCTCAACGCCGACTGCGCGCCTCTGCTGGAGTTCGGCCAGCCGCTGCCCCAGGAACTCGGGCAGGCGCTCACCGCCGCACCGGCCGGGAGCGCCCTGGACTGCGAGCACTTCGAAATCGTCGAAGTCACCAGGGATGACGACGGCAATCTGCTGGGGTTCGCATTCTTCCCGAAAGAAGCGGTGGACCTGACTCCCGACGAGACGCCGGCAGCACCCGCAACCGCGCCGACCGGCGACAGCGACATGCTTGCCGGCCTGCTGGGCGATGACGAGGATGAAGAGTTGGCGGACATCCTGACCGAGATGGAAAAGAAAGAGTTGCCGCAGGACCCGTACTAGATGGGCTCGGCGGAAGTCTTTCCGCCACGGATTGCCCGTTTTCGGCCTCGGGGAGCGGGTCCAAGCATCCGGCCGGCGGCGCTGCCCCCGCAAAGCGAGGCAAGCACGAATTGTATTCCGCCAAGGCGGGACACGATGCTCGCATCGCTCATTCGGCACCGTCTGGCCGGACCGGCGCTTGGCCTCCGTCCCCGGCTGGAAAACCTACGCCGAGCCCATCTACAGCGTTTCAAGCTATTCTGTAGCCGCCACTCCTCACG
>CAYLNH010000087.1:0-25206 GCA_964384625.1 uncultured Lentisphaerales bacterium | reverse complement strand
CGCGACTCTTGAAAGTCTCTCAAAATGTGAAGTTATTTCCGCGCGGACCCTTAGAACGCTCTAGGCCAATTGTTCGACGTCGATTGTCTGGGCCGTCGGCGCTGCGGGCGGGTAGAGCCCGTAGACGTCGGTCCCGAGGGTTCTGGGATTCTGCAGGGAGGCCCAGACGAAGAGTTTGGCGGCGCAGACGGCGTCCAGGAGGTCCTTGCCGCGGGCGAGGTGGGCGGCGACGGCACTGCTGAGTGTGCAGCCGGTGCCGTGAGTAACGATCGGATCCAGCGGCGGCGCGGTCAGTCGCCAGAGACCGTTCGGGGCAGCGAGGAAATCGACGCCGGGTTGGGCGCCGTGTCCGCCTTTCAGGAGGACCTTGCCGCAGCGCGCCGCCAGTTCCCGGGCGGCGGCGGCGGCGTCCGTGATCGGGCGGCCCAGGAGGACCTCGGCTTCGGCGCGGTTCGGCGTGATCAGCTCCGCCAGCGGCAGGACCTCCCGGCGCATGGCGGCGACGGCATCGTCCTGGAGCAGCTTGCCGCCGCTGGTGGCAACCATGACCGGGTCGACGACGATCGGCGCGGTGACGGCCGGCAGTTCGGCGGCCAGGGCGTGGATGATCTCGCAGTTGAAGAGCATCCCGGTCTTTATCGCGCCGATCGTGTAGCAGCCGACGACGGTGCGGATCTGACGGGCGACGATCGCGGCCGGCACGGCGTGGACGGCCGCCACCTCCTGCGGATTCTGCGCGGTAACACAGGTGATGGCGCTGGCGCCGTAGGTGCCGCAGGCATGGAAGGTTCGGAGGTCCGCCTGGATGCCGGCGCCGCCGCCGCTGTCGCTGCCGGCAACGGTGAGGCAGACGGGGATCGGCGCGGGCATCAGGAAATCTCCAGTGTTGTCGGGACGGTCGTCAGATTGTCGCAACCCCGGGCGCGAACGACAACCACGTCTTCCAGGCGGACGCCGCCCCATTCCGGGTAGTAGAGCCCGGGCTCAACGGTGACCACGTGGCCGGCCCGCAAGCGCAGGCCTTTGGCGCTGAGCCGCGGGGCTTCGTGGATCTCCAGGCCGAGACCGTGACCGGTGCCGTGGAAAAAGCCGTACGGCGGGTCGGCGGCCTTGTCGGTTTCGAAACCATGGCGCTGCAGGGTGTCGGCGGCGAGACGGTGAACCGTACCGCCGTCCACCCGGGACTTGACCTTGGCGATGGCCCGGTCGCGGGCGTCCTTGACCGCCCGGTAGGCGCGGCGCACGACAGCCGGGGCTTTGCCCTTGACAACGGTGCGGGTCAGGTCGCCGAAGTAGCCTGTGGCGGCGACGCGCGGGAAGATGTCCAGCACGATCGGCTGATGCGGGCGGATCGGGCCGGTTCCGGTGTTGTGCGGGTCGGCGCCTTGCGGTCCCGGTGCGACGATGGTATGGGCGGCAAGCCCGCCGAGCCGCGAGATCTCGGCATCGATTTCGCCGCGCAGGCGCTCGGCCGTCAGCGTCTTCCCGTTCCAGACCACGCGATCGCCTTTGATGCGACTTCGGCGCAGGATGTCGAGCCCAACCCGGAGACCGGCTTCGGCCAACTGCACGCCTTCCCGGATCCTTTCGATTTCCGCGGCGGACTTGATCTCGCGCTGCGGAAAGAACGTGTCGTATTCAGGACGAATGCGGATCCGGCGGCGGGACAGGCGGCGGGCGATGCCGAACGGAAAATCCTGGGGCACGGTCCATTCGCGCACGCCGCAGAACCGCGACAGGCCGGCGATCTGGGCGGCGGGGTCGAGCTTGCGGCAGTGGAACAACCTCTTCGTCTCGGCGAGTGAGAAGACGCGCGTGTTCTTGTCGACGGCCGCCGCGACCCGACCGTACTCCAGCGCGCTTACAACAACATACCGCTGTCTGCCGACTTCAGCCCAGAGAAATGGGTCCGGAATGAACAGGCCGACAGCGTACAGCATATCGGCGCACTGTTCGCTGTCGGCGTAAATCAGTCGGGCTGCCTGTTTCATCCCCGATGGATCAGCGGAACAGGACGGTGATCTTGCGGTTGACCGTACGGAAGCCGGCAATCTTGCGGCCGATCAGCGGCGCCAGATTGCGGTTCTCCATCTTCATGTACTTGCGCGCCGTCGGATTGGTCCACATCACTTCCCACTGCTCGTCGTTGATGGTGATCGTATTCACCATCTTTTTGGATTGCAGGGTTTTCATATCCTCGGGATCGGTCTTGGTAACTTCACCCTGCACCTGAACATAGGTCACATAGCGACGGCCGCGCTGCTGGAGACGTTCTTCGGGGTCATCGTCGTCATCATCGCCCGCCCAGTCGCCATCCTCGTCATCGTCGTCGTCGTCGTCTTCCCAGTCATCATCGTCGTCGTCTTCCCAGTCGTCGTCATCGTCGTCTTCCCAGTCATCATCGTCGTCTTCCCAGCCATCGTCGTCGTCGTCTTCCCAGTCGTCATCATCATCGCCCAGGGCCATGTTGGCGGGGATGATCTTGAGACTGGCGGTACCGCCTTCGACGTCGGGTTTCTTGAAGATGAACTTCCAGCCGGCCAGCTCGTCTTCGAACTCCTCGACATCGATATCGCTCGGCAGGCTGGCGGGACGGATCTCAAGTTCTTTGATGTCGTAGAAGGAGTACTTGGCGATGTACCCCTTCCAGTTGGTCTGCTCCGAAGTGATCGCTTTGGCGGCGACGTATTTGACGCCGGTCCCCAGTTTGCCGGCCTCGGCCTTTACCTTCTCGAGATCAAAGACTTTTGCGTTTTCATCCAGCAGTTTCGGGTTGAACAGAACGCGAACGTGAATGACACCTGTGCCGTCCGGGTTGACCTTTATAATCCGGGTTACTTCCTTGAATCCGGTACTCAATGCGAACACGCAAAACAATAGGCATAGAACCAAAAGGCGTTTCATGTAAGGACCCCTTCTCACCTGGTTCGATTATCGCTGATTTGACAAAATGACCATAGACTGATTCGAGTTCGAATGCAAGGCGCCGGAGGTATTTCTTGCCGCCTCCAGACGGGCCCGACAAAATCCCCGCCGGTGCTTGAATTTGAGGCGCTTCCCCCCAATATTTGGACTTCACCTGATCACAACCGCGCACCACGCGCCGGCGCACATGAGACTGCGGGTCAGCCGTATACGCAACTGCCTCGCCACGGATTGGACGGACCGGCGTGAAGGGGTGAAAGCTTGAGGAGATCGTTTCATGGCCGGCGGACAAACCATTGCCGTTACCTGCCCCCACTGCAAGGCGAAGACCAAATGCACGCCCGACGCCTGGGCCAAGGGCTTTCCATGCCCAACCTGCAACGGTGTTATCCAGCGGCCGGGCGGCGGTGAGGATCTGCCCCAGACGGCGCCCGCCGGCGGACCGGCAGGCCGCGTCGTCGATGACCCGCTGACGACCCCGAGTTCCGGCTTCGGCCAGCAGGTCCGACCGGTTAAACTCAGTCCCGACGGGGTTCTGCAACAAACCGTGACGGAGCTGGACGAGGCCCGCACGGGGGGGACCGGCGTTCCGCCGGCAGCCCCGCCGGCGCCTGTTGCATCGGCGTCCGGCGCCAAGACGCCGCCGGCTGCCCCGCCGGCGCCCGTCGGCAGCCAGGCACCGCCGGCCGGAGCGGACGCCGCGGCCGCAGCCGGCGAGAAGACGACCGACCGAAGCGCGGCCATCGCGCGCAAGCTCAAGCAGCAGAATGAGCGGTTGAAGGCGGAACTTGTTGCCGCCAACGAGGCCAAGGGTGTGCTCGAGGGCGAACTGGCCAAGTATTCCGACAAAGCCGACATGGCCGAACGCAAGGCCGAAGTCGAGATGAAGGTTCTCAAGGACCAGCTTAAGCAGTACATGAACCTGAAGGTCGAACAGAGCCAGAAGATCGAGCAGTTGGAGCGGGAACGTGCCGAGATCGCCGGCAAGGCGAAGGCCAAGCTCGAGGAGATGAAGGAGAAAGCCAACCAGGCGATTAAGGCGAAGGTGGAGAAGATCTCCGGCCAGTTCCGCGAGCAGTTCGCCCAGTTGAAAGAGAAACACGAGAAGCTTATCCAGGAACTCAAGGCTGTCCGCGAGAAGGCGGCGACGGCTGAAAGCGGCGGCGAGAAACGGAAAGAACTCGAACAGCAACTGGACCGCAAGACCAAGGAGTCCGAACTGCTTAAAGACAAGTACGTCTCGCTCGACCAGGACTTGCGCGAAGCGGAGAAATCCAAGAACGAGGCGCAGGAACGGATCGTGGCGCTGGCTTCAGAGCTGGAGCAGTTGAAGGTGGAGACCACCCAGCTGCGGCTGGATGCCGATTCGCCGGCGGATGCGACGGAGTTGGCCCGGCTCAAAGAGGAAGGCGATGCTGCCCGGGCGGAGCTCGAAGAGACCAAAGCCAAGGTCTCCGACCTGGCCGCAAAGGCTGCGGCAGCGGCAGAACAGGCGGCCGAACTGACCAAAGCCAAAGAGACGATCGCCGACCTCGAAGCCAGACTGGAGCAGGCGACGGCCGCCGCGAGCGACGACCTGCAGGCGAAAACCGAACAGCTGGCCGCCAAAGTGCAGGAGCTGCAAGCCGAACTCGGTCAACAGGCCGCCGACAAAGAAGAACTCGAAAGCCTGCGTCAGGCGCAGGCCAACCTCACGGCCGAATTGGAGGACCTCCGCGCCGGCGGCGATCCCGCCGCCTTCGGTGCGACTGAGATCGAACGCCTGACCGCGGAGAACCGCTTCGCCAATGAGAAGATCGCCCGCCAACGCGAGCAGGTCGCCGAACTGAATGACCGGATTGCCGAGCTTGAACAGCAAGGGGCGGCCGCGGCGCCGGCGGACGATTCCGTGCTGCAGGCCATACAGGCGGAGAGGGACTCCCTGGCCGGTGAACTCGAAGCCGCCCGGGCGCAGATCGCTGAACTGCAGGCCCGGCCCGCACCGGCTGTTGACGACGCCGAACTGACCGCGCTGCAGGCGGAACGTGATGACCTGAGCCAGAAGTTGCAGGCTGCCCAGGGGCAGCTTGCCGAACTGCAGGCGCGACCGGAACCCGCAGCGGCTGACGCTCAGGTTCAGGAACTGCAGGACCAGCTTGCCGCCAGCCGTCAGCAAGTCGAGGCGCTGGAAGCGAAGCTGGCCGCAGCCCCCGCCGGCGGCGGCGAAGACCTCGAACGCAAGACGCTGGAAAACGAAATTCTCAAGAAGAAGGTCGTCGAACTGTCCACCCAGTTGCAGGCGGCTCAGGACGCGGCTCCGGCCGCGGCCGATGACCGTCGTGCGGCGGAACTGGAGGCGGCGAATCAGCAGTTGCAGGCGGAAATCCAGCAACTCAGAACCCAGGCGGCGACCGCTGCTGCCGGGGCCGCCGCCGGAGTCGCTGCCGGGGCTGCCGCCGGAGCTGCCGCCGGAGCTGTGCCGCCGCCCGCGCCCCAGCCGCCGGCACCGGCGCCCGCCGCCGAACCGCAGAAGTCCGGGAAGACCGCCGGCGAACAGGTGCTTGAGTTGCCGGCGATCGAACCGAAGGTCGCCAAAGAGTTGCGCTCGATGCTGGACAACGCGCTCGCAGGTGAGCCCATCGTCTTCGCCGCTGAGACGCAGGAGAAGGTCGGTACCGGCCGCGCCTTCGGCAAGACCAAGGCCTGGGCGTTTCTGACGCCCGAAAACCTGCACCTCATGGCTCCGGGCAAGAAGCCGCTGCAGGTCCGGATCCCGCGCGATAAGCTGGTCAAGTCCTTCTGGAATAAACTGACCAACAAGCTTGTCCTTATGCCGTCGGTGCCCACCTGTCCGCTGCCCAGTCTCGGCCTGCCGATGGAAGTCGGTACGGAACTTCTGGGCTACCTGAAGGCCGTTGCCATCAAAGTGACCAACGCGCCGGCGCCGGATGTGCCGGATTCCGAGCCGGAGCCGGTTGCCGAAGCGGCGCCGGAGCCGGTTGCCGAAGCGGCGCCGGAGGCCGAGGACGACCTCGAAGGAATGCCTGCCGACGACGATCAGGAAGCCCCGGCGCCCGCCGAAGACGAGCCGTCGGCCGAGGCGGAAGAGGCGGCGGCCGAAGAGGAAACGGCCCCGCGTAAAAAACGCACGATCATGCCGTCCAAGAAGAAGAAGGGCGGCTTCCGGACGAAACGGCGGCGTTCGCGATAACGTTCTGATTGCCGGGCCGGTTGTGCATCTGCGGTTTTCGCGGTGACCGGCAGAGGACCGGGTGATGCAGTATTACCGACCGAAACAGACGGACCGCTTGATCGGCACGCCGATCCCCTTCTACCACGAAGGCACCCTCCACATCTTTTATCTGACGGCTTGCCGCCCGGATGCCGTCCGGTCGGGTACCGGTTGTCAGGCGTGGGGCCATGTGTCGACGCAGGACCTGCGGAACTGGACCGAACACCCGCCCGCCCTGCAGCTCAAGCAGGATGAAAAACTCCCCGGCCGCGGCCTGTTGGGGGGGACCATCGTGGCCCGGGACGGCAAGTTCTTCGCGGCGTTGGCAATCCATTTCGAACGCGTCGGCGTCGCCGGCAGCGAACATGTCTGCGTGGCACTGAGTGATGACTGCGAAACCTTCACGCCGTCGTCGGAACACCGGGCCCTGGATCCGCCGGACGGTCACTCCAAACGCGTCTTTCGCGACCCCTGCCTGTTTCAGAGCGAGGACGGGCTGTACCACCTTCTGGTGGCGACGGAAATGGCCGGCGAACGACCGCCCCTGGCCCGCGGCTGCCTGGCGCACTTCGGCTCCCTGGATCTGAAGTCCTGGAAGAAGGAGGAGCCGTTTTTGTTGACCGGTTTTCCGACGGTGCCGGAGAACCCGGATTACTTCCGGTGGAACGACTGGTACTACGTCACCTTTCTGCATTGCGGGCAGATGTACTACCGCATGTCGCGGACGCCGTTCGGCCCCTGGCACGCACCGCTGGTCGACACGCTCGACGGACTGGGCCTGGCCGGGATGAAAACCGTGGCCTTCGAGAACAATCGCCGGCTCGGCGTCGGCTATCTGCGTTGGCGCGATCATGATCACGACAATCGCCCCCGCGTCTACGGCGGCAACCTCGTGCTGCGCGAACTCGTGCAGGCCGAGGACGGCACCCTGGGTACCAGTTTCGTGCCGGATATGATGCCGACGCCCGGGGCTGCGCAGCACCTGTCGGTCTGGTCATTGGTCGGCGATGTCGATGTGATCGGCAACGACATTCAATTCCGGGCGTCGGAATCCGCCGGCATCGTGCGTTTCAGCAAGGCCTGCCGCGAGGGCATCGTCAGTTGCCGGATCGAACCGCTGGGCGAGCCGAAGGCCTACGGGTTTTGTGTCCGCGGCGGCGGGTTGATGCAGCGCGGCTACGAAGTCCGGTTCTCGCCGCACAAGCGCCTTGTCTGGATTCGCAATCTGGAACGGGAATTGACCGCGACGGACAATCGTTTTGATGCCGCTCTCTACGGCGTTGAAGGCCTCGACGAGCCGGTCGACGTCGAGTTGATCCTGCAGGACGACGTCTTCGATCTGTGCATCAACCGTCGTCGAACCCTGATTGCCCGCTATCCCGACTGGACCGATGGCGAGTTGTATCTCTTCTGCCTCAACGGGGAAGCCATGTTCCGCAATGTCCGGGTCAATCTGTTTGGTTGATTCCGGCAGGGATGGCACGGGTTGGCGGAAAATTCATTTGCTCTGTCTGCCTGCCTGCGATAATTTGGGGCTCAGGAGGCTCTTTCATGGTTCGCGCGAGTTGGCTGGTGCTGATTGGCGCCCTGTTGCTGGCACTGGAGGTGCTGCTCGGCGACTGGGCGATCATCTTTCCCGCGTCCCTGTTTGCGACGTTCTACCTGGCGTTGGCATTCGGGATGCGGCGGGGCATGGTCTGCGGCCTGGTGTTGGCCGTGGTTGGTGAAATCCTGCAGGGCCGCAGCACCACGGTGGTCCCCCTGTTTCTGCCGCTGTTCTTCTTCCTGGTCATCTACCGGCGTTTCGGTGATCGCGGTTCGGTGATCAATCACGCCGTCAGCGGCCTGGGACTGGCCGCGGCGAATGCCGCCTACCTTCTGGTGCTCGAGAACATCCACTTCCGTCACGGCTGGAGCCTGCTCTCCGGGCCAAGCGCCATCCGGTTGTTTCTGACCAGTGCGATTGCCGGGATGCTGTTGATCCCGTTCCTGATCCAGTTGCTGGATTTCCTGGCCGAGCGACTCGAGATTGAACGGTTTACCGTACAGACGGTGGGGGTGCGCTGAATGTTTGTCGATGATCTCATGCGCGGTTTCGGCAGTCGGCTGTGCCTGCTGCTGCTCGTCTTTCTCGGCCTGAACGCCATCCTCATTCTGCGGCTCTATTCCGTCCAGATCAAGGGCGGCAGGAAACACAACAATACCATCAGCCGCCAGAGCATCCGCCGGATCCGGCTGCCGCCCACCCGCGGCCGGATCATCAGCGCCGACGGACAATTCTTCGCCGACAATACGCCGAGCTACGACGTCTACTTCCACATCCACGAGTTGCGTCAACGCACCATGTCGAAAACGCTTGATCATGTGCAGGAGCAGATTGCCGCAGCGGCGCGGGCGATCGGCCGGCCATCGCGGCTGACGCCGGTATGGGATGGCGTTACGGGGCCGTCGGAACGGGCCTACTTCCTGGCGCGGGTCCGGGCGCGGCGGGAAAAGCTTACGCTCTCCCGACGCCAGGCGGAGACGTTCGATCTGCTGGTTGAGCAAGGGACGGCGACGGACCTGAAGAACTGGTTGATCCGGCAGCAGATGCTGCGGCACATGAAGCTGTTCCCGGCGTTGCCGGTGAAAGTGTTCGCTGATCTGACGCAGCAGGAGTTATCGCGACTGAATGAAGTGATGCCCGGCATCCCGGGCCTGGAGATTTCAACCGACTACAAACGGATCTATCCGTTGAAGGCGGTCGGGGCGCATTTCGTCGGTTATATCGGTCGACGCTATCCCAGTCGTGAAGAAGTCCGCCAAGCCTACTACTTCTATCCCGAACGCCGTGGCCGGGCGGGCCTTGAAAAAGCCTTTGACGACCACCTCCAGGGGCATGTCGGCCATCGCATTGTTCGCGTCGACAGCTTCGGATTCTACCATGAGGACCTCAGCGAACCGGATCCCGCCGTCCCGGGGCATGATCTGCTTCTGACGATTGACGCGCGGGCGCAGGCACTCGGGTTGAACCTGCTGCGGGGGCGTCCCGGGGCACTGGTGCTGCTGGAAGTGAAGACCGGCGCCGTGCTCGCCCTGGTCTCGTCGCCGAGCTATGATGTCGGGCAGTTCAACGCGCTGTTTCCGCAGTTGCGCGAGGACAAGCGGCTGCCCATGCTCAACCGCGCCCTGGCCGGCGGCTATCTCCCCGGCTCCATCGTCAAGCCGCTGGTTGCCATGGCGATACTCGAGCATCAGGTCCAGGGGCACGACGGTATCGTAAACTGCCCCGGCTACTACCAACTGGGCCGGCGCAAGATCCATTGCCACCACCGGTCCGGCCACGGGGATGTGCACCTGCTGCGGGCGCTGGAGGTCTCCTGCAACCCGTACTTCATCGACTGCGGCCTCAAACTCGGCATCGACCGGTTGACGCCGTATTATTACGCCGCCGGCTTCGGGCAGCCGACGGGCATCGAGGTCCACGGCAGTTTCGAGCGCGGCCGGCTGCCGAGCCGACCGAACCTGAGGTACCATCAGCGGCGCAAATGGATCCAGTCGGATACGGCCTACGTGTCCATCGGGCAGGGGTTCATCAGTCTCAGTCCGCTGCAGGCGGCGGCCTATACCGCGGCCATCGCGAATGACGGCAAACGGATGCGGCCGTTCATGGTGCGGGCGGTACGCGACCACCAGGGCCGGCTGCTGAAACTGACTCGCCCGCAGGTGACCGACACGCTGCCGGCCTCGCCGGAAACACTGCAGATCGTCAAGGCCGGCATGTACAAAGTGGTGCACGGCGATCACGCTACCGCCAAAATCGCCCGCAGCCCGCTGATCACGCTTGCCGGCAAGACCGGGACGGCGGAGGTCGGCCATGGGGCCGATCGCTACAAGAACACCTGGTTCGCCTGCTTCGGACCGTACGAAAACCCGAAGTATGCGCTGGTGGTGCTGGTGGAACGCGGCAAGGGCGGCGGTTCCACCGCGGCGCCGGTGGCGCGGGAATTCTTCGATACGTACCTGATGATGACCGGCGAAGGCCCCAGACTGCGCCGCCAGATGTCGGCGACCGACTGAACGCGGCAGGGCGTGTCAGTCAATACTCCGCGGCCCGCAGCAGAGCGCCTGGCGGCGCCGGGCGGATGGTGATTTCGCGAGTGGGAATTCGCCGGCTACTGCCGGCGTTCGCCGCGGATGTGCGTGCGGATGTGAAGATCCCGCAGCTGGTCCGGGCGAACTGCGTTCGGTGCCTGCATCATCAGGTCCTGCGCCTGCTGGTTGAACGGGAACGCAATGACCTCGCGGATGTTCGGCGATTTCGCCAGCAGCATGACGATCCGATCGACGCCCGGCGCGATGCCGCCGTGGGGCGGGGCGCCGGTCTTGAAGGCCTTGATCAGACCGCCGAACCGTTCGTCGACTTCCTGACGCGGGTAACCGCCGATCGCAAAGGCTTTGTACATGATCTTCGGGTCGTAGTTCCGCAGCGCCCCGCTGGACAACTCCACCCCGTTGCAGACCAGGTCGTACTGATAGGCCAGAACCTCCAGGGGGTCCTTGGTCTCCAGCGCCTCCAGCCCGCCCTGCGGCATTGAGAACGGGTTGTGCGAGAACTGAATCTCCCCGGTCCGTTCGTCACGTTCGTACATCGGATAGTCGACGATCCAGCAGAAGCGGAAGGCGTCCTTCTCCAGCAGGTCCAGACGCCGGGCGAGTTCAGCCAGGACCGCAGCGCCGATGGCGCCGGCCTGCGCCTCTTCGTCGGCGATGAAAAACATCACGTCCCCGTCTTCGATCTTGCCCGCGTCCCGCAGCCGGTTCATCTGGTCTTCACTGAGAAACTTGGAGATCGGACTGCGGACCGAACCGCCCTGCCAGCCGATATACCCCAGGCCTTTCGAACCGACGGACTGGGCGAACTCGATCATGTCGTCGAAAAACTTGCGCGGCTGGTCGACGATGCCCTTGACCGCAATGCTGCGAACGACGCCGCCGCGTTTGACTACGCCGGCAAAGGCCTTGAAGTCACTGTCGCGAAAGATGTCGCTGACATCGGTCAGCCGCAGCGGATTGCGCAGGTCCGGCTTGTCGCAGCCGAATTCCGCCAGCGCCTGCCGGTAGGGAAGGCGGACGAACGGCGCGGTGTCGACGGCGCCGTCGGCGGCGAACTCCTGGAAGACGCCGGCGAGTACGTCTTCGACAACGGCGAAGACGTCGTCCTGGGTGGCGAACGCCATTTCCAGGTCGAGCTGGTAGAATTCACCGGGGGAGCGGTCGGCCCGGGCGTCTTCGTCGCGGAAACACGGTGCGATCTGAAAGTAGCGGTCGAAGCCGGCGACCATGAGCAATTGCTTGAACTGCTGCGGCGCTTGCGGCAGGGCGTAGAATTTCCCCGGATGCAGCCGGCTGGGGACGAGGTAATCGCGGGCGCCTTCCGGCGAGCTCGCGGTCAGAATCGGCGTCTGAAACTCATTGAACCCGAGGTCCAGCATGCGGCGTCGCAGGCTGTTGATGATCTGGGAACGCAGGATGATCTTCTCGTGCAGCTCTTCGCGGCGCAGATCCAGGAAGCGGTACTCCAGTCGCAGATGCTCCGGGCAGGGGTAATCGATATGGATCGGGAACGGCAGGCTGTCGGCCTCGCCAAGGACCTCCATGGCCGCGGCTTTGAGTTCGACCAGGCCGGTGGGGAGCTTCTCATTGACGGTCTCTTCGTCACGCCGGACCACCTCGCCGGTGAAGCAGACGACATCCTCGTGATGCAGGCGGCGGGCCTGTTTGAAGAATGCTACATCCGGGTGGACGACCACCTGCGTCATGCCGTAGTGGTCGCGCAGGTCGATGAAACACACGCCGCCGTGGTCCCGAGTGTTGTGGACCCAGCCCGAAAGCCGGGCCGCCTCGCCCACGTGGTCGAGCCGGAGTTCGCCGCAGGTATGTGTTCGGTAGCGATGCATGGTTGCTCCGTATTCAGTCTGCCGGGGGCCGGTTTGAGCTCGGCACAACAGCATAAGTGCATAGTTGACAAAGGGCAGGGAATATACTCCGACCCTTGTGGAATGCTACAGGTCGGCGGCAGAAAAGTCCGGACCACCGGGCCGGGACGCCGGTGCTTCCGCGGCGGGGTTGCGAGGATCACCCGGGTTAAGACTTGTTACCTGCTGCAGATGAGGCTATATTTGGCCTCATCGTAAGGACGGCGTTGCCGTCGATGTGGTCTTCGTTTACGGGAGAAGAAGACATATGATCGTTCCGCTGGACTGCCCGCATTGCAATAAGGCGATTGAGGCAGAAATCACCCCGGACCAACCGAAAGTGCCGTGCTCCGGCTGTGGCCGGGACGTCTCGCCCGAGATCAAGATCGGGCCCGGCGTCGTCATTGGCAACGGCTACCGGATTGACCGGAAACTCGGTGAGGACTCACAGGTGCGCGTCTTCGTTGCGACCCAGCAGTCCATGGACCGCCAGGTGGCCATCAAGATCCTGCAGCCTGACATCGCGACTGACGATGAAAAGCTCAAGCGCTTTCAGCGCGAGGTCAAACTGGCCGCCAACCTGCAGCACCCCAATATTCTGACCGCCTACGGCGCCGGCGAGGACTGCGACATCCATTTCCTCATTAAGCAGTACGTCCCCGGCCGCACCCTCGAGGAACATTGCGTTGAGCAGGGCACCATCGAAGAAAAGCAGGCGCTCAAGTACGCCATCCCGATTGCCGAAGCGCTGCGGTACGCCTGGGACGAGGGAAAGATCATCCACCGCAATGTGAAGCCCGAAAATATCCTCATCGCCGACAGCGGCAAGCCGATGTTGATGGACCTCGGTATTGCCAAATCCATGGAACCGGATTCGATGAACGTAACCAGTGCCGGCTTCACCGTCGGCACGCCCGAGTATATGAGCCCGGAACAGGTGCGGGCGTCCAGTAATCTCGATTTCCGCAGCGATATGTACTGCCTCGGTATCTGCCTGTATCGCATGGTGACCGGTGAAGTCCCGTTCGAGGACAAGAGCGCCATGGCGATTATGCAGAAACAGCTTAAGGAAGTGGCAATTCCGGCGCAGTTCAAGAACCCCGACGTCTCCACCGGCTGTTCCTCGGTGATCGACAAAATGCTGGGCAAGAAACGCGCCGATCGGTACGACTCCTGGGCCGATGCCATTGCCGACATGAAAGCTGTGCTGAAGACCGGCAAGGCCAGGATCGCCGGGGCCGGCGCCGCCAAAGCCGGGCCGAACGACGAGGCCGGGAACGACAAGCCCAGGAGCGAAAAGAAGCCCGGCAAGAAAAAAGGACGGAAACGCCAGGCCAAACAGCAGGGTGTCTCCCGTGAAGATGTCGAACGCATCGCCCACGAGATGTACGGCCGGAAATACTTCGTGCGCAAAGTCATTCTGTACGCCTTGTCGGCCATCATCCCGATCGCACTGATCGGCGGCCTCGTCTTCTGGTACGGTAACAAAAGCAAGAAAATCCGGGAAATTGAAAACCTCTACAGCCGGGCCGAACAGATGCACGCCGACGTCGACCGGGAACGAAACTACGACACGGTGATCGATAAATACGAGCAGATCCGCAAACGCGTCAGTCCCGGAACGGATATGTATGTCCGCTGTGAATCCCGGATCCACGAACTCAAGATGGCCCGGGTCATGTACACTCTCAAAGAACAGAGCCGGGCTCTGGTCCGTCGCAATCAGTGTGCCGCGGCCATCCGCCTGTACGAAACCTACAACGGCCCCTTTGCCGGCGAGACCGCCAATGCGCGCAAGCGGGAGGCCAGCCGCCTCCGGGCCAGTTGTCGCTGAATCCATATCCGCCCGGGGACCTACGGTGACGCCCCCAACCATCGCCCTCATTATCCTCGCTGTCGGCCTCCTCGCCGTCATCCTCGCCGTCGGTCGCCGACTCGCCCGCAACTGGCATCGGGACAAGCTGGAACAGACACCGTTCCCGGACGCCTGGAGGACGATTCTGGAAGAGGATTTCCCGCTCTACCCCAAACTCCCCGCGGCTCTCCGGGATCAGCTTCATCATCGCATTCAGGTCCTCCTCGCGGAGAAAACGTTTATCGGTTGCGGCGGACTCGAGGTGACTGACGAGATGCGTGTGTTGATCGCCGCCCAGGCGGCGGTCCTGATTCTCAACCGCGATACCAGCTTCTATTCCGGCCTGCACACGATCTTCATCTATCCTTCCGCCTATGTCGCCAGAAACCTGCGCACCGACGCCAGCGGCGTCCAGCACGAATCCGGCGATGTCCGTCTCGGCGAGTCCTGGCAGAACGGCCCCCTCGTTCTCTCCTGGGACGATGTCAACCGCGGTGCCTACAACGTTCAAGACGGCCATAACGTGACCATGCATGAGTTCGCCCATCAACTCGATCAGGAAGACGATGCCTCCGACGGCACGCCGATCCTTGACAACTGCACCGCCCATACCAGTTGGGCCGCCACCTTCAAGCACGACTTCGTCGCGCTGCGCGAAAAACTCGAACACGGCGGCAAGGACCTCCTTGACGACTACGCCGCCACGGACCCGGCTGAGTTCTTTGCGGTTGCCACCGAGGTCTTCTTCGAGAAACCGGTACTGCTGCACAAACGCCACCCCCGTCTCTACGCCGAGCTGCGCGACTACTACAAACTCGACCCCCTCGAGTGGGATGCCTGACCGCCGGCCACGGTATCGCACAGCTCCCCGTTTTGCCCCGCTGGTTACGTCGGCCTCCTCGTTGCCGCCTGTCGCCTGCCGGCCACCTCCGGATGACGTTGCGCCGCAGTGCGGGAGCCGTTGCCGTGACGTTGCCCGGAAATTGGGGTCGAGGGGGTAACGGCCGCGAATCAAACATCTCGCTCACGCCCGGCACGAGGCCGCGGCGATCAGGAAGGCGGTTCGCGCCGCTGTGACTCCGCCCGGGCCGGAGCAGGTCTTCGGGTCAGCCGTCGGAGTGCCAGGTGCCGCCGATGGTCTCGCTGGTTTCAGCGAGGAACTGATCAAGGGCGGGGCGCGAATCCCGGTGACGAAACGCCGGCAACGCCGGATCGTTGGTCGCCGCCAGCCAATCTTCCAGCCTGGTCAGGAGGTCCTGCAGTGCGTCCCGGTGTGCCGGCGAGTCGATCAGGTTCTCCAGCGCGTCCGGGTCGTTGCCGAAGTGATAGAGTTCTTCCGGTACGCGATTGAGGAAGAGTTTGACGCGGGCGGCAATGCGCTCGTCGTCGGCGGCAGCCTGCATGGCGGCGAAGGTGCGTCCGGCCTGCGACTCGTTGCGGAAGATGCGTTCGCCGTTTGACCATGGATTGAAGATGTAGCCGTAGTCCTTGTTCTGGATGCAGCGCATCGGGTAATTCCGCTTTCCCGCAGTCTGATGGAACTGGGTGAAAACGTACTCCCGGCCGGCCTGGTTCGCGCCGCGCAGAAGCGGCAGGAAGGACCTGCCGTCAACCCCGTCAGGACCGTCGATGCCGGCAATCTCCAGCAGGGTCGGCAGCAGGTCGATGCCGGAGATGAAGTGCTCCGAGTCCACCGTGCCGGGAGCGATCACGGCGGGCCAGCGCATGATCCACGGCGTCTTCGTGCTGTGCAGATAGCAGTTGGTCTTGCTGAAAGGAAAGGCCATGCCGTTGTCCGACAGAAAGATCACGATCGTATTGGCGGCGACGCCGACGGCGTCAAGCACGCCCAGCAGTCTGCCGACCGTGTCGTCGCAGCGACGGACGGAGCTGTAATACTCGGAGAGCTCGAGGCGGATGTCCGGCAAGTCGGCCAGAAAACCCGGCGGCGTGATGGTGTCCGGCGTAAACGTTTTCGATGGGACGGCGGCGGTCGGCTTTTCGCTTTCTTCGTACCATTCGGGTTTGTCGTTGCCGTAGAACGGACGATGCGGATCATGTGAATTCGCCATCAGGAAAAACGGTTTGCCGGCCGCGACCGCTTCCTCAACAAAGCCTTTGGCGCAGTCGGCGTAGACCGCGGGATTACGGCCGAAACCCAGATCCGGCTGATCCCGCGACATGTCCCAGGCAAATGATTCGTACGGGGTTGAATGTCCGACCTTGCCGAGAATGCCGACGCTGTAGCCGCCGTGACGCAGAAGTTCAGGCAGGATCGGCACGCCGGGCCGGCGCAGGCGGAAGAAGCCTTCGCCGCCGCTGTTGTGCGGGTAGCGCCCGGTCATCAGCGCCGACCGACTGGGCTGGCAGACGGCGATGTTGACGTGGGCGTGGTCGCATCGCATGCCGCCCGCCGCCAGACGGTCGATGTTCGGCGTCGTCGCTGCTGCCGTACAGCCATAGGCGCCGACGGCGTCCCAGTTCATATCGTCGGCGGTAATCAGCAGAATGTTTGGTTGTTCCGTCATCGTTCCTGATCCTTTCCATGTCTGTCCTGCCGGATCGACACCCGGCCGCGGAGAATCAATGGTTCGTATTTCGATATGCCCTCTGGAGACGGTCGGTGGCGGCACGTCCGGCCGCGGCCACCCGTTGTTTCAGCGCTTCCAGTGCCGGCTCGTCGAGGTCCGTGATGCTGGTGATGCCGATGGCGCCGACGTTGCGGTGTTCGGCATCAGGAAAAACAGGTGCGACGACGCGGGCGAGGGCCCCGTACACGCCGCCGCGCAAATAGACGTATGCGTCGGCGTCTCTGGCCGCGTCGATTCGCTGCATGAACTCACGCTTGGGCAGCGACCGGTTTTCCTCCCGACGGGCGAAAAGCCGTTCGACCTCGTCCCGACCGCGGTAGGCAAGCAGTACGTGCGCCCACGCATGGACCGTGAACAAACGTTGCCCGCGGCCCACCGGGATGTAGTGAAAAGAGTTCGCCCGGTCACATTTCGCCAGCAGTGTCGTGCGGTCGTTGCGCAGTTCGAAGTAGGCGGCCGACTGCTGCGTGTCGGCCGCCAGGGCATCGACGACGGGCTGGACCAACTCGCCGGCGTCCGCGCTGCCGGTCAGGGTGCGGGCCGCCAGCACGAAGCCCTTCCCGGCAAAATAACGGTCCCCGTCTTTCCGCAGCCAGTCCTCATCCAGGAGGACCTTCAACACGCGCGACGTGGTCGCGGCGGTTGGGCTGCCCAACGCCCGCCGGAGGCCGCTGAAACCCGCGCCGTCCGGCCGTGCCGCCAGGAATGCCAGCACGGTCAGCCCGCGTCGGAGCCCGATAATATTCCGTTCTGCCGCCATCGCATCCTCACGCTGATTGGGTATCCATATGGATATGAACTATCCAATATGTCGCAAGCCGGGACAATGTCAAGGTGCTGCGCCCCCCCCGGCGGCTATTTCCCAAATCCGCTTGACAGACCGCAAAAAACACCGATATTATAAGCAGAATAAATGCAGAACAATAAAATATATTGAGCCTGATGAAGACAGTAACAAATGGGAAACAAAGGAAACTGCGGAAGGACCTGGAGCTGGATCCGAAGGCGGTCGAGCCGGTCTACAAACAGTTGGTCAGCCTGATTCGCAATGAGATCCTGTCCGGCAGCCTGATGCCGGGCGATCGGCTGCCGTCGACCACACAGCTGCGCCAGCGGTTCGGGGTGACCATCGATACCGTGCAGAAGAGTTTGTCGATCCTGGCGGTTGCGGGCCTGGTGGAGCGGGTGCCGCGCCGCGGCACCTTCGTCTGCGATCGTTCCGGGCGGAAGTCGATCTGCCTCTTGCTCGGCCGCAATATTTTCGTCGACGACAACGCGGCATTTCAGGCGTCGCTGTTCGACCACTTCCAGAGTCAGGCGTTGGCCGAGGGACTCCATGTGGACGTGAAGATGATGCTGCCTGGCGACGATTTCGGCCTGAAACTGCGGCGGGTCGAGCGGGACATCGATATGGACCGTTTCGGGGTGGTCGCCGTGATTTACGCCAACTCGATGATGAACCCGTGGCTGCACGGCGACTGCCGCCTGCCGGTGGTGGAGGGCAACGCCCATTGCGATATCTACAACCTCGGCTACCGCGGCATCAACTACCTGATCGAACGCGGCTTCACGCAGATTCGCGCGGTTCTGCCGAAACCGCGCCGGGACCGGCCGCAACCGGCGATGGAAGGCGTGCGGGATGCCCTCCGCGATCGCGGCCGCGAGACCACGGACAACACCTTCCTGTATACTGCCGCCGCCACCGAAGAAGCCGGCTACGAATGCATCAAGGACCTCTTCAGCAACGGTGGTCTGCAGGCCGATGCGTTGCTGAGTCTGAACGACAACATTACCCGCGGCCTGATGTTCGGGCTGATGGAAGCCGGCGTGCGCATCCCGGCGGATCTGGGGATCATGTCCCACGCCAACCGCGGCTCAAAGATTCTCTCGCCGGTGCCGTTGACGCGGCTGGAGCTGGACCCGGCCGAGTATGCCGCCGTGCTGCTGCGCAACTGCAAACAGGCGCTCAACCAGCAACCGCTCGACACGGTGCATTTCAAAGCAACGCTTATCCCGGGCAAATCCTGTCGCGAAGCATAGGAGGACATCATCATGTCCAAGACGCAGAAACGCTTCACACTGATCGAGCCCTTCGACAAGCAGAGGGTTCGATGGTTCACACTCGTTGAATTGCTCGTCGTGATCGCGATCGTGCTGGTCCTGGCGGCATTGCTCCTGCCGGTGCTGTCCCGCGCTCGCGAGACAGCTCATACTGCCGTCTGTCTGAGCAATCTCAAACAATGCGGCATCGCCGAGATCACCTATGCCAGCGACTTTGACAACCATGTTACGCCATCCGGCCGCCTGGCCGGCGGCTCCAGTAACCCGAAGAACCAGTGGCCGTGGTGGTACGGCAAGTGGCAGAAGCCGCTGCTGCCTTATCTCGAATACGACTGGCGGCTGCTCGACTGTCCGTCGGCGCAGTGGTCGGAGTGGACGACAGATGGGGCAACGAATATCAGCAAGACGATCAAGATCGACGGCTATCGCATTCCGAACACGCGCATCGGTCTGCACGCCAGCATCGGGTTCAATGCGCAACTGACGTTCGACGAAGACCTGTCGGGCTGGGAAGACAATTACCCCAGATTTCTGGATTTCGGCGACCCGGAGAATCTCATCCTTCTGGGTGACAGCAAAGGCGCGGGCATGGTGGACGAATATCCCGACAAGATCACGGGCGTGGTCCCCAGCACCCACAATTACCACATCGACTCGCGCGACCGTAAACCCGTGCGGCACCCGGTCCTGGGATTGCCGAATCCAAAACGGCATCTCGGCCACAAAGGCGGCAACCACATCTATGCCGACGGCCACGCCCGGTTTTCGCGCACGGAAGAGATCTGGAAGAACCACAAGCTCTTCGAGTTCGAATAGGCCGCCATTGCGCTAAGGAACGGAATTTCATAGCATTGGAAACACCATGTTGAACCAACGCGGAAAAGGACGGTTTACGCTGATTGAACTGTTGGTGGCGATTGCGATCATTGCGATCATCGCCAGCATGCTGCTGCCGGCGCTGACGCAGGCCCGGGAGAGTGCGCGCGAGGCGCTGTGTATCAGCAACCTCAAACAACTGCATCTGGGTATGACGCTGTACGCCGACGAGCATGACGGCACGATCGCGTCCAGCTGCCGGCGCGAGTTTGACGACACCAACTGGTCCGGGCCCAACTTTCACGGCGGCGACTGGGTTGTGCACTGGTTGCGCGCCAACAGTTACGAGTCGGAAGTCTTTGTCTGTCCATCGGCGAAATACGCGGGGGACGACCGGGCCGAGGACGGGTGGAAGATGTACACCCGCGGCTACGACTACATCGACGGCGGCAAGAAGATTCTGAAGGCGAACAAGATCAATCTGTGGGGCTCCTACGGCATGAACCTGTATCTGGTCAGTGGGCCGGTCGGCCTGCCGAACTGGGTCAATCATCGCAAGTACGAAGATAAGATCAATCGCATCGAACACCCCAGCAGGATTGTCATGTTCGGGGACAGTTACGGCTCAAACCTGATGGAAGAGAACCGGGACAACACCGGTATGCCGCACAACTATCATTATCGCCATCGGGTCGACCCCAAACACCTCAACGGCGGACCGCTGCGCCATCGTCGTCGGACCGGCGGACACACGGTGCAGATCGACGGCAACGTTGACTGGTTGCCGCACCATTACGGCTCGCCCTACGAAGAACGATTCAACGTCCACTATTAGAGAAACCGGAGAATCACATGATCCATCGCTCAATTTACCTGGGACTCTTGTCCCTTGCTGTCCTGCTCCCTGCTTCGCCGCTCCTCTCCCGGGAGCAGCCCACGCTGCTGAATCTGCAGACCGACAAGACCATCGCTCTCGCCGGCGGCCGCGGCGGCAAGCACGGCAAACGCGCGGTGGATGTCGACGGCGGCAAAGCCATGCGGCTCTGCTGGCTGCCCGGCGCCAAACGCCTGCTGGAAGCGCCGGTGCCCGCCCGGCCCTACATCAAGGCCTATCGCAAGGGCGTCACTCTCTCCTATCAGGTCAATGCCGACGGCCATCAAGGCTTCCGCAAACTCGGCGTCCGCGTCATCGACGCGAACAACGAGATCTGGCAGTTCGGCGCCCAGGTCGACCCGAAGAAAACCGGCTGGCAGGACGTGCAGATCACGTTGGCGAAGAACCGCAGCAACGGCCACTGGGGCGGCAGCAGTGACGGCAAGAACCGGATCGACCTGCCCGTACGCCTGCTGAGCATCATCTTCATGGCGCCCAAGCCGATCGCCGCGGAGCAATTCCTGCTCGTCCGCAGCATCAAGCGGAACGCCTTCGACCCGACGGACGTCGAGCCGGAGATCGAGCTGCTGCCGATCAAAGTGAAGCTCGATACCGGCTGCACTGTGGCGGTTATACGCAAGGGCCATGAAGACGATGTCAAGCTGACTGTGACCAGTCCGGCAGGGCACAAGGCATTGACCTTCACAGCGGCAATCGAGTTCGAAGCGTTCAACGGCCACAAGGTACAGTGGCAGCAGGAGAATGTGGCGCTGGCCGGCGGCGAGACGAAAACACTGGCGATCGGCAAGGTCCTCGACCGCAGCGGCCATTGGCGGGCAAAACCGCGCCTGGTTTTGCCGGGTTCCAACGCGGTTGTCCGCAAGCCGTCCGTGCCCATTGCCTACCTCAAGCCCGCCGGGACGCGCCCGCATCCGCCGGCCGACGGCTTCTGGTTCGGCATGGACGCCCGGGTGAAGGACGTCGAGAAGAACGCATGGAAGATCGACGCCTGCGCCCTCGTCGGCATGGACTATGTCCGCAGCGGCGTTACTTGGCCGGGCATCCAACCCGAATCCGCCGACAAGTTTACCTGGGAACGGCACCTGGCCATCCTCGGGCGCTGGCAGGAGAAAGGGATCAAGGTGCAGTACGGCCTGTGCTTCACGCCGCAATGGGCGGCCCGGCCGGAGTACGTCGAGAAACTGCAGAGCGGTAGCGGTGATCAGGGAAAGAAGAAGAAAAAGAAAGGACGCCGGGGTGCCCCGAAGAATGGTCGTCAAGCCGGGCATGCTGCCAAGATGCGGGCCAAGTACCTGGCCGCCCGGCTAAGCCGAACGCCGCCGCAGAAGGAAGCCTGGCGCAGCTTCATCAAGGCCGTCGTCGAGAAGAACAAGGCGCGCGGCGTCATCGCCTATGAAATCTGGAATGAACCCGATCTGAAGGGCTTCTTCTCCGGCACGACCGCGGAATACCTCGAACTCCTGAAGGTCGCCTACGAAGAGATCAAGAAAGGCGACCCGAACGCCCACGTGCTCTCCGGCGGCATCGCCACGATGCTCGGCCACCACGGGCATGCCCTGAACCCGGACTTGATCAAGCGCATGCTGGTCGACGCGCAGGACCACTACGACGCCATCTGCCTGCATCAGCACGGTGAGTTCGACACCTTCCAGACGGCCATCGACGGGCCGCTGGCCAAACTCCGCCAACAACTCAAGACGCCGAAGCCCATCTGGTTCACCGAGACCGGATCGCATGCGCGTCCCGACATCCAGGCGCAGACCCTGGTCAAGAAGATCGCCTTCGCCAAGACGCGCAACACGATCGGGTTTTCCTGGTTTGCGCTGGCCCTGAGCAATCCGGGCAAGTACTCGATCATGAATACCAACCGCACGCCGCGACCGGCTTACAGCGCCCTGAACGAACTGGTCAAGCTTATGCGTGACGCCAAACACTATGACGTCGCGAACCCGGGCCCGGGCAATATCCTGCTCGGCTTCGAAAAAGGGCAGGATACCATTCTCGTCGGCTGGGATGAAGCCGCGCCGACAGCGAACCAGCGCATCCTGCTGCGTTTGCCGGACGGTGCGACCGCCGAAGTGATTGACATCATGGGGAACGCTGAAGCCGCCGATGTCCACGCCCAGGTGGTGAACTGGACCTTCACCAAAGAGCCGAAATACCTGCGCGTCATCGGCGGCAAGCCCGAGCTCGTCGGCGCCCTCGTCAGTTTTTCCGGCCAGCCCTACGGCGAGCCCGGCAGCGAGGTCAAGGCCGAAGCCCTGGTGCGAAACCCACTACCGCAGGCAGCGACCTTCGAATTGACCTGGACCAGGCCGGACGGCACGCAGACGAAGGAGTCCCTGGAGGTCCCGGCGAAAGCCTCACAAAAAGCCGCGCTCGCGTTCCCGATGCCGGCCAGCAAAGCCGGAGCGGCCAAGCCGCGCGTGAAACTCGACTACGCCCTGGCAACTACGCCCTGGAAGGGCTCTTTATCCTTGCCGCTGCACGCGGCGCAGCTCATCCCGGCCAAGCCGATGGCCGAGCGCCAACCGGATTTCGTTGTCGACAGCGAGAAGCAGGTGCACAACGGCAATCGCCATGACCCGAGCCGCAAGGCATTCGTCTGGACCGGCCCGGCGGATCTCAGTGCCAAAGTCTGGCTGCGCCTCGAGAACGACGCCTTGCTCATGAAGGTAGACGTCAGCGACGACAAGCATCTGCAACCGAACAAGGCGCAGTTGAGCTGGCGCGCCGACGGCATTCAGTTCGGCCTGAAGATCCCCGGTAAAGAGAGCTACTGGGAGATCGGCCTGGCCCGCAACAACGACGGCGAGGCCATGAGTTTCTGCTGGTCGGCGCCCATGGGCGCCTCACGCGACTACGCCGAAGCGATCAAGCTGACAACCACGCCGCGCGCCGGCGGCCTCATCTACGAGGCCCGTCTGCCGCTGGCTGATTTTGGTGCGGACGCCGCCTTCCTGCGGTCGAAGGCACTCGGCTTTAATCTGCTGGTCAATGATGAAGACGGCGGCGGCCGCGAGGGTTTCTGCTATGTCGCCGAAGGCTTGGGCAAACGCAAAGATCCGTCCAGGTGGCCGTTGATCACGTTTGAGTAGCGGTGCAGCCCGCACACCGACAGGTCCGACAACCGGGAGCGCCTTCCACGCGGCATTACGACACGAACTGTCAGGAGCTTATGCATGATGAAGACACAGTGGGACTGACAAGGAGTTGGAGTCGTGCCGCTTGCGGCACTCCGGATCGCGGCATGGAAGCCGCTCCTGCATTCGCCGATGTCCAATGCATGGCCCGTCAGTGAGAAACCGTTGCCCGTCAGACGTTGTCTCCATGAGAGCTCGTTACCGATGCGTGGGTAACCCGAGGAGAGAATCTGTGATGATGTCTTACGTGCGTGCGGCGTTCTGTGCCCTTCTGCTGTCGGCCGTGAGCGGCCGAACTCAAGAGATCAACCTCACCAAAGATGCCGCCGAGGCAGTCCTGTTCGACTTCGATGAGACCGGGCTGGCGCCCGTCTGGAACAAGCCGCAGGGCGGCCTCAAGATGGAGTACGCCGCCGGCCCGGCAGCGAAGGAGGAGCTTGGACCGCAGGGAAAGGCCCTGAAGGTTTCGACCAAGGCCGGGGGCTTCCTGTATACGCGCTCCGGGCAGTTGCCTGAGGACCTCCTGAAGTGCGAGGCCGCGACCTTCTGGGTGCACAGTAAGAAGCCGGCGACGGTGGAAGTGCAGTTCATCGAGAAAGGCGGCGCCGCGAAGTTCTGGCGCAAGACCGACATCAGCGGCAAAGGCTGGCAGAAGATCATCGTGCCGCTGCGCTATATGCGATGGGCCGGCAAGCGCACGCCGGACTGGCGCGGCGTGCAGTACTTCGGCGTCTACTTCCGTACTGCTGCCGAGATCGCGATCGACAACATCGCCTTCGCCCGCAGCAAGTGCGGCACGGACATCCCGACGCCGGAACTGGCGGCACTCGCCTTCCCCGGTGCCGCGGCAAACACCATCCGGACGGCCGAGAAGGATGACCTGCGGGTTTTGACCAACTGCTCGAAGGTCGACTTCGAGGCGCTCGACAAACTGATCCGGCGGTTTGCCGCGGCCATCCGCCGGGACCTCCCGTTCCTGCCGGAAAAACCGGTGCGTGTGCCGACGCTGGTGGTGTTCGAGACGCAGAAGCAGTACCAGGACTTCCCGGGCCGATTTGCCGCGCAACACAACAGCGGCGGCGCCCGGCCGACCAGCGGCGGGTTCACCTTCATGGGGATTGCGACGTCATTCTGGAATCCCAGGTACGGCACGAAACGCCCGGTCTACGGCCACGAGTTTCTGCACGCCTATATTGAGCTGCTCTGGGGCTTCTCCAGCGGCAGCGGCGATTGGATCCAGGAGGGGCTCGCGAACCACTACCAGATCCAGATCCACCCGCAGAAAGGCTTTGAGAAGATCGTTATGCAGGGCGTCAAGCGGCCGACTCATCATCTGCCGCTGAAAAAACTCTGCAGCGGCGGGCGTATCCCGCTGAACCGCTACTGGCAGGCGCTGACGGTCACCCGCATGCTGCTTGAGACCGAACCCTACAAGGGCAAGCTCAAGGAGATCTTCGTTGCCTTCCGCCGGAACGGCACGACCAACATGGACCCGGTTCTCAAGCAGGTCCTGAATCGCTCCTGGAACGAGTTCGACCAGGACTGGCGCGAGTTCTGCCGGACCACCTACGGCCAATAGGCGAAGGAGGGAGGAGGCGCAGTTGAGACAACTGCGGCTACGATAGGAGGAGGGAGGATGGAGGATGGAGGATGCGCAGTTGAGACAACTGCGGCTGCAATAGGAGGAGATGGAGGATGGAGGAGGCGCAGTTGAGACAACTGCGGCTAGTGCGCCTGTGAGTGCACGACATC
>CAYLNH010000086.1:7460-25226 GCA_964384625.1 uncultured Lentisphaerales bacterium | reverse complement strand
CGGACCGTCTCAGACAGTCTGCTTCCGAGCGTGGCCGCGGTCGTCTCGACCGCGCCTCCCCGACTTCTGTCGGGGACATCAACAGAGGAACGCCCAATGTCCAAGGGCGGAAACCAGACGCACATTCGTCGGTTGGACATTCAGCCGCGTTGGAGCCCTGCATCACCGGCAGACGGGCGCGGTCGAGCACTTACCGGGGCTGCCCGGGTTCGGCACGTCGCCTGCGCCTCGATCCCGGAGCCGTTCACGGGCCCATTCAGTCTTTGGTTGCGGCAGTGATCACCAGGGCTCGAAAAAGGCCCGGCCGGCAGTGTGCCGGCCGAGCCTGAAACGTTGGGTCTGCGGCGGGGGCTCAGAGACCTTCGGCGACGAGATCGCCGACTTCCGCGGTCGAGTAGCCCATCTTACCGGCAGCCATGCTCTGCAGCTTGGTTGCGGTGACTTCCATCGCGGCCTTCTCGATCGCCTGCGAGGCCCCGTTTTCGCCAATGGTATCCAGCAGCATGGCGCCGGCGCAGATCGCCGCCAGCGGGTTGATGACGCCTTGCCCGGTGTACTTCGGGGCGGAGCCGCCGATCGGCTCGAACATGCTGACGCCTTCGGGGTTGATGTTGCCGCCGGCGGCGATGCCCATGCCGCCCTGGATCATGGCGCCCAGGTCCGTGATGATGTCGCCGAACATGTTGCAGGTGACGATGACATCGAACCATTCCGGGTTCTTCACCATCCACATGCAGGTGGCGTCGACGTGGGCGTAGTCGCGCTTGATATCGTCGTAATCGGCTTCGCCGACTTCGTTGAAGGCGCGCCACCAGAGGTCGTGGGCGTGGGTCAGCACGTTGGTCTTGGCGCAGAGCGTCAGCGTCTTCTCACGGTCGCGTTTCCGGCAGTAGTCGAAGGCGTAACGCAGGCAGCGTTCCACGCCTTTGCGGGTGTTGCACATGATCTGCGTCGCGACTTCGTTCTGGGTGCCTTTGTAGGTTGTGCCGCCCATGCCGGTGTAGAGCCCTTCGGTGTTCTCGCGGACCACGACGAAGTCGATCTGTTCCGGGCCTTTGCCGGCCAGCGGGGTCTCGACGCCGGGGTAGAGCTTGACCGGGCGCAGGTTGATGTACTGATCCAGCTCGAAGCGCAGGCGCAGCAGAATGCCCTTCTCCAGGATGCCGGGCTTCACGTCGGGATGACCGATGGCGCCGAGCAGGATGGCGTCGTATTGGCGCAGTTCATCGGATGCATTGTCGGGGAGGACTTCGCCGGTGGCGAGGTAGCGGTCACCACCGAAATCGTACTCGTTGAACTCGACCTTGAAGCCGAACTTGTCGGCGGCGGCCTGCATGACTTTCATGGCTTCGGCATTGACTTCCGGGCCGGTCCCGTCGCCGCCGATGGCGGCGATGTTGTAACTTTTCATGGGTCTGATCTCCAAACAAGGTACTGGGGAATTGGGAAGCGGGTACACTATCGCGGGATCAAGGCTTTGCAACTCTGCGTCGAGGCGGTCGCGGAGAATCGGGATGCCGCCCGTAATTGACGGGAATTTTCGCGGCTGATGCCTGCAGCCGCTCCCTTGGCGTGCCGGGTATCGTTCCGGAGGGTCGGCCCGGCGGTCCGGCTGCCGCCCGGCGGCATGGCCGGCCCTGGCGTTACACATGCGTTACATAACGCCCTGTAGACCGTCCGGGCGGCCGGTATCTTAATCAGTGAGGAGAAAGAAAGGCGAACTGTGTCCCGATTCCTATGAGTCTTGACCTGGCATATCGCGAAACCGGCAGCGGCGCTCCCCTGGTTATGCTGCACGGCCTGTTCGGGTCGGCGGCCAACTGGGGCGTGGTCGCCCGGGCTCTGGCAGACCAATGCCGCGTGTATTCCCTGGATCTCCGCAATCACGGGAAGTCGCCGCATGCCGCGACCATGACCTACCCGGAGATGGCGGGCGACGTGCTCGCGTTCCTCGAGGCCCGCAGCCTGGAGAAGTCCGTCGTCCTGGGCCACAGCATGGGCGGCAAGGTGGCCATGCAACTGGCACTGCACGCGCCCGAACGGGTCCGCGCCCTTATCCTCGTCGATATCGCGCCGGTTCGCTACGACAACCGGCGGTTTGATTTCATTGCCGCCCTGCGCCGGCTCGATACCGGCGCCATCGCCTCTCGCGAGGAAGCCGACGCCGCCCTGGCCGCGGCAATCCCCGACGACAGCGGCCGACGCTTCCTGCTGACCAACCTCCAGGCCCGGCCCGACGGCGCCTGGCACTGGCGCTTGAATCTCGACGCCATCGCCGGCGGCATCAAGGACCTCCTTGACTTCCCCGATCCCGGGGCGTGGGCCGCATTCCGGGGGCCCACGTTGTTCCTGGCCGGCGCCGAATCCGCCTGCGTCCGGCCCGAACACGAACCGAAGATTCGGCAGTTCTTCCCGAATGCTGTGATTCAGCATCTGCCGGACGTCGGCCATAACCCGCATACGGAAGCGCCTGAAACGGCAATCGCCGCCGTGCGGGAATTCCTGACTAACACTCTGGAGGCCGCAAGATGATCCGCTGGTTCCGGCAATACCTGGCGATCAGCCGCAACGCCATGACCGTGAGCCTGAGCGATCCGGTGTTTCTCGTGCTGATGCTCTGCGTGATGGCTTTGATGGCCTTCTTTGCGGCGTTGCCGTCGTTCGCCTTCGGCCAGGAACTGCGGCTGATCCGGGATCAGGGCCTGGCCCTGGTTTTCCTCGGCGGTTGCATTGCCGGCGCGATGATGGTCGCAACGGTCGTGGTTCGCGATCTGCGGCAGGGCGCGATCTCCGTGCTGATGAGTCGCCCGGTCTCAGGGCTGACCGTCGTCGCCGGCAAATGGACCGGACTGGCGGCGGCACTGTTCGTCTACCAGGTACCGGCGACGATCTCGTGTCTGTGGATAACGCGCATCGTCGGCGTCGGCGACCACGGACAGGGGTTGGATCCGGTGGGACTGACGATCTACTTCCTGGCGCTGGCGCTCGCCCTCGGGCTGACCGGGCTGAAACATTATTTCTTCGGCGGCTGGTACGTCTGGGAAGCGAGCATCGCGGTGGTCGGCGGCTTCGCTCTGGCCTTTGTGGTGGCCGGCTTTCTCGGGTCCGGCCCGGAGGGGCATTGGGCCGAAGGCGTGGACTGGCGCGCGTTCAACGGCTGCGTCCTGATCTTCCTGGCGGAGCTCATCTTTGCCGCCCTGCTGATGCCGTTTGCCATGCGCCTGGACACCGCCGTTGTCCTCGGCGTCGCCGTTGTCGTGTTCTTCCTGGGCATGGTTTCCAATTCCGTTGTGAATCTGTTTTTGCGGCCGGGTCTGCCCTACCACGCCGCCAAGTCGATCCTGCCCAACTGGCAGGCCTTCTGGATTTCCGATTGGCTCGCCGCCAAAGGCGATCTCGACAGCGGCCGAATCTGGCGCTACATCGGGTCCTGTTCCATTCACACTCTGGCGTATGTCATCGCCTGTCTGGCGATTGCGGCAATGCTGTTCAACCGACGGGAGTTCCACGGTCATGACACTATCTAAGCGACACGAACGCCTGGCGCTGGCGGCGCTTGTGGTTGCCGCCGCCGCGACCGGTATTCTCGCCGTCCTGGCGGTGCGCCGGGACGAAGGATGGCTTTTCGGCACGGCAGCTCTGGCCGGCGTCGGCGCGGCTGTCGGGCTGTTGACCATGATGCACGCGGTTCTGCGGCGACAGGCCGCCGAGGAAGCGCGCGATGCCGACCAGGTCGGTGACCGCGGGCTGTTCTCCGAAGCCGACGGCGCCCGGATCAAGGCGCGGAATCTGCGGCAGTTCGAGCGCTTCTTCATTCCGGCAGCAACCGGGCTGCTGGCCCTGGCGGAGTTCACCCTCGGCCTGTTTCTGTTGCGCCTGCTGTCCCCGGAGGCGAGCGCCAAGGCCGAGAACGCCCGGGTCCTTGCGGCGGTGGTTCTGGTCGGCGCCGTCCTTCTCTACCTGCTGGGCAGTTACCTCGCCGGGCTGGCGTTCGGCGGCAAGGCAAGCGTGTTGCGCGCGACGGCCGGCGAGCTGATCGGGCTGGCCTGGGTCAGCAGTGCCGGCGGCGTTCTGGTCTTGCTGGCGCTGGCGGGCCTGCCCAACTGGAGTTTGGCCTTTGGCCGGGCGGTCACAGTTCTGCTCATGGTGCGCGGTATCGAAAAAGCGCTTACCGTAGTCCTCGAGATCTATCGACCCCGCCGCCGCGACGCGGAGGAACGACTGGTCTATGAAAGCCGGCTCAACGGTCTGGTCGCCCAGCCCCGCAGTATCGCGGCAAACCTCGCTGAAACCCTGAACTACCAGTTCGGCATCAACCTGTCAAGGACCGGCTTCCGCGGCGTCGCCGTGATCCTGGTGCTGACCGTTCTCTTCCACACTCTGGTGCTGGGACTGCTCTCCTGCTTCGTCATCGTCAATGTCGGCGAACAAGCCGTCATCGAGCGGTGGGGACAGCCGTTGCCCGGGGTTCGCGGCCCCGGCGTCCACGCCAAACTCCCCTGGCCGATGGAGCGCGTGTATCGCCATCCCGTCGATCGCGTCCATGAACTGGTCATCGGCGCCGACACCGGCGGGGCCGCGGAAACCGCACTCTGGACGGACGCCGCCAGCGCCGAGCTCGAGGAATTCATCACCGCCAGCCGCAAAGCGGCCGATGTCGAGACGAACAATCAGCAGCCGGCGGCGGCCTTCAGCCTGGTACACGTCAGTACGGTGATCCAGTACCAGGTGGCGGACCTGCGGCATTATCTCTACGGCAGTGCGCAGCCGGATCGCCAACTGGAATTAATTGCCCGCCGGGAACTCGTCCGCCTGCTCTCCGGCAGGGACCTCTTTGCCATGCTCCAGGAGGACCGTAGTCAACTCAATGAGGAACTCCTGGAGCGCATCCAGCAGGCAGCCGACCGGCGCAAACTCGGAGTTCGCGTCCAGTACGCCGGGATCCGCCGCCTGCAGCCGCCGCCGGAGGTGGTTGCGGCATTCCAGGAAGTCATCGCTGCCGACCAGGACCGCAAGCGCCGCGAGATCGACGCCAGAGGCCGGAAAGAAGAGTCGCTGACGGCCGCCCGCTCGGACCGGGCCCGGACCCTGGCGGACGCCGAGAGCTATCGCGACCGGCGTGTGCGGCTGGCCCGGGCCGAAGCCGCCGGCTACCGCAAGCTGCTGAACCTCTACACCCGGCATAAGGACGTCTACCGCGCCCGCGCGTACCTCGACCGCATGGAGAAACTCAGAGACGTCCGCAAGGTGGTCCTGGCGACCGACCTCGAAAACCAGGTTATCAAAATCGATCTGAAGAAATCAAAATCCGAACTCTTCGAATTCACGGAGGGCATTGAATAATGAATCTGAAGAACAAGAAACTCAGCCTGCTCATTGCCGGGCTCGGCATTGCCGTCTTTGGCCTGCTGCCGCTTTGCAGCTATCAGGTGCGAACCACCGAAGTCGCCATTGTCGAGACCTTCGGCAAATACCGAACCGTCACCGAACCCGGGCTGAAATGGAAGCTGCCGTGGCCCATCCAGAAGGTCCAGAAACTCGATCGCTCCCTGCAGTTTCTCGAGAGCAAGTACGAAGAGAACTACCTGGCGGACGGCAAAAACCTGGTGCTTACCATGTTCGCCGTCTGGAAGATCGACGACCCCGCCCGCTTCCGTGAAAGTCTGGGCAGCCGGGATGCGGCACAACGCATCCTGACCGATATGATCCGAACCGAGAAAGGCGTCGTTCTGGCCCGCCATCCGATTGATCATCTGATCTCGACCAATCCGCAGCAACGTCAGTTTGAGCAGATCGAGACCGAGATCCTCGACCGCGTCCAGACCAAAGCCGCAGACAAGTACGGCATTCACATCGAAGCCGTCGGCATTGAGCAGATGCTGCTGCCGCCGAAGATCACCAAACCGGTGTTCGAACGCATGGCCAGCGAACGCCGGAACAAAGCCGGCATCATCCGTCAGGCCGGCGAATACGAAGCCACCCTGATCAAGGCCGACGCCAAGCGCAAGAGCGACGAGATCCGCAACAAGGCCCGGTTCGAAGCCGCCGGCATTCGCAGCGACGGCGACGAAGAAGCCGCCAAGCTCTACGAGGAAATTCAGGGCGAGGAAGGCAAGCAGTTCGCCATCTTCCTGCGGCAGCTGGACGCGCTTGACGAGATCATGTCGCGCCAGACTACCCTGGTTATCGACCGCGATGTGCCCCCGTTCAACCTGCTCAAAGGCGACATGGTTGACGAGAAAAAGTGAGCCGCGGAAAATTGTCGATAGCCGGGAATCTCCTGCTATAGTAGTTCCGGTTGAAGCTCAAAGAACCGGAGAGGACCCGCCATGAAAACCGTGATCCTGATTGGTGACTCCATTCGCGCCGGCTACCAGCCGACGGTTGCCGCAGAACTGAGCGATGTTGCCGATGTCTGGGGGCCGGAGCAGAACGGCGGTGACAGCAACAACGTGCTGACCCACCTGCACGAGTGGGTGATCGAACGAAAGGCGGATCTCGTTCATATCAACTGCGGCCTGCACGACTGCAAACGGGACATAAACAACGAAAACATCCAGGTCCCCCTCGAAGACTACAAAGATAATCTCTACGAGATCTTCCGCCGCGTGACTGAAGAGACTGACAGCCGGATGCTCTGGACGTTGACCACCCCCGTCAACGAAGAGAATCACCGGACGCTGAAGAACTTTGTGCGGCTGAACTCCGACATTGAAGCCTGCAATCTCGCCGCCCGCCAGATTGCCGCGCAATACGACGTACCGGTCAACGACCTGCACGCGTTCGTCAATGACATCGGCCCGGAACGGATTCTGCAGCCGGACGGCGTTCACTACACGGAAGGCGGCTACAAGGCCCTCGGTAAAACGGTCGCTGCCTTTATCGGCAACCATCTCTGACCCGCAGCCATCCCGCCTTTACGGACTCGGTTCCGTCCCGATCCATCCGGTTAATGGCTTGGCCCACGTAGAAGGCGGCGGGATGGACGAGACCCCCATCAACAGGTCGGACCGCTCCGCCACTCGGAGACTTTCAGCAGAGCCGCTGACGAAGACATAGTTGATGCTGCGATTGTGGTGGCGGCTGCGGTCATTCGTATCGCGTCCCAGCTCCGCCGGAGTCTTCGACGACATCGTGAAATGGCCGAAAGCCAACGGACTGACCAGCCAGCAGTCGCCGAGTAATACCGTCTTCTCCGGTTTGTGAACCCGGCTCATTTTGCGGATATAACGATAGCATTCCGGATCGTTCCCCGTCGTCTCACCGGTCAGGGCGGTGTTGTAACCGTAACAGCCGACATAGTAAAGACCGCGCGCCCAGGAATATGTCGTGGGACAGCGGAAGATGTCTGAATAGCGCTCCGGGCTGTTCTTTGCGCTCACATGGATCTCATTCGTTGTCAGCGTGCCGGAGGCGTACATGTCATCATAGCGGTTGATCCCGAGGTATGGCGCCATGTGTACCTGCCACAGCACCTTGAACCGACGGTTGTTCGGGAACCACTCCTCGTGGTCTTCGGCGTAAAGCGAGGCCGCAAGGTGCATCTGTTTCTCGTTTGCCAGACACATCGTCTTCTGTGCCGCCGCCCGCGCCTGCGTCAACGCCGGAAGCAGCATGCTGGCCAGTATCGCAATGATCGCCACGACAATGAGGAGCTCGATCAGCGTAAACCTGCCGCGGTGTCTCTGGGTCATCATCACTGCCTTTCGACTTCAGATCATCACTGTCGGTCTCTTCGCGGTACCGCCGCCGACCTCTTGCAGCACTATGGTACTATACCGGGCGTTCCGTGCCCGAACCAACTTGACGGTTGTCCGGCAACCGGGCCGAAGCCGTCTGCAAACGCCCTGCTGCAAGATGGCGGACATTGTCCCGTGCGGCTGTCAGAGCGGCTTATCGGCTGCTTCCATCCCGGCCGGCAGACGCCTTGCAGGGCGGCTTGCCGGCTGAAGATCCGGGACTCCTTCAGGGAGAAATCGGAGTTGATCATCGGAGTACATTCCGCCGGCGAATCCAGATTGGACTGGACCAGGCGCGTTGGCCGTTACGCTGTTCAACGCGTACACGGTAGTTGATCTTGCCGTCCAACGCCTCGCTGTCGGTCACCTTGAGTGTGGCGCAGTATCCGGCCTCCGGGATCACCTTGTGCACCTTGGCCTTGAACGCGATGTGGTAAATCACCGGATCCTGGCGCGCCAGCGTGCGGGAGTCAACGCCGAGCTTCTCCTGATACAGCCGGCGGACCTCATCCTCATACCAGAGGAGGTGACTGCCTTCGGCCAAAGCGGATATCGGCTCGGACAGTGTCAGTCCGTTGAGCTGCAAGTTCAGCATCGCGGCCGGTTCGGCTTCGATCTCGAACACCTCCCCGACTTGGAAGGGGTCGGCGACCAGTTGCTGTTCGCTCACCAGATCGATCGTCGCCTTGTTGCCGCGAATCTGTGGGACCTGTTGATCCCGACACGTCCAGCAGGGGTTCCAACCGAGGACCTTGCCGCCGGCGATCTCGATGTCGCCGTGCCACTCGTGTTCAGCAAAGGGGATCTCTGAAATTCGTGGGCCCCAGCCGACTTCGACTCGCACCTTGAACTTTGACTTTGTTCCCGGAGTCGGCATATCCCACGTGCCTTGATGACAGTGCGTCGCGATCACGCGGCCGTTGCGCAGCAACTCAATACGGTCGATCGCATCGCAGCCGCGAACGCTGATCTGGATTTCGCGCCGATCCACAGCGGGCAGAACACTGCCCATCGGTTCGCCGTTGCAGGCGAAGTCCAGCAGGATGCGATCGCCGGTAACGCCATAGACGCGACGGGCCTGGAATGCCTCCCAGATGCCTTCGCGGGTCAGTTCTGTGGCCAGACACCCGCAGCACCCCTGTCCCCAGCGGGCCGGCATGTCACCCCAGTTGTCGGTGGAGCAAATGGCGCCGATGTGCAGTCCCTGGTTCAATGCGTCCTGATATGTACCGCCCGCAACACCGGGGCCCATATGCGAGTTCTTGCGCAGTCCGACCCATTCCTCGTCCGTCTCGGAACAGCCGTGGATGGAGAACAGTTCGGCGACCGGACTGATGGCCGGATCGCAGTTCTGCCAGCGTGGCGCGCGGATGCCGGGTTTGTAGCCGGTGTGATGCGGAATTGCAATCGCCTTCAGCGACCGTAATTGATCATACAGTTCCGCGAGTGTCGCCGGAGTGTGAACAGGGTGACCTTCTTCGAAGTACACGACGTTGTGATCGCCGCAGGTTCCGTCCCCCTGCCATTCGTAACCGGGGAAGGCGACGAACGTGCCCGGTTCGTTCACGCCGGCAACTGCGGCTTCGACTTCCTTCCATTCGCGCGCAATGCGTTCGGCATCCTTCGTATCCTCGGCGCCGGAGCCATGCCACACGACCTGCGTCGCGGAATCCTCACAAGGATGTCCTCGATGGTCAAACGCGACGTTGCAGCTTTCCGTCAAGGGCAGGCGAAAGCCGCAGGGCGTGTAATACGCGCCCGTGTAGAAGTCCAGATAGCTCTTGGCAAATTCCAGCACCGACGCCAACGACGGCTCCTGCGTCTTGCGCTGGTAGGTATTGTGATGGGTTTCACCCCAGTACGTGTTGTACTTCATAAAAAACTCACTCCCGGCACGCCCGTCGGGCGAGATTCCTCACGCGAACTTCCATACTTCTACCTGCTCTTCACCTTCTGAACCGATCTCCGCCAGCCAGATGCCGGCGGCGTCGGCAGCCGCGGCGTTGCCGCTGTTAACCGCGTTGTCCGAGATCCGGAAACATACCAGACTGTGCCATTTGCCGTCTGCCAGGCGACAGACGTTGCCGATCGGATGGTCGATCATCCACAAGTTGTCCAGCCCCATGGTCGGGGTCTCGATCGGTCGCGGCGACCCGATCGTCTCTGCTGCATGCATCAGGCAAAGGGGCTCTTCCACGTTCGTGCGGTCCGCCGTCAATGGCCAGATGCACAGCGGGTCCCGGCGCTTTGTTGACGGAACGACGCGGCCCTTCGAGTCCTTCGCATCGTAGTAGGGATTGGCGCCAATGAATGGCGTGCCGTCGACAGCCTGATTGAGGATGACCGGAGTCGCGTTGCGCATGCGGGGCAGATGCAGCACCGACTCCCACGTCTTGCCGTTGTCGGTTGAGCGATAGACGCGGAAGTGTTCATAGGTGTTCTCAAGACCGTCATGTACCGCGCCCGGCGGCTCCTTCAGGCCCTTACCGCGCACGGCCATCAGCAAAGATCCGTCCAGTTCGCGAATCATGCTCGGCTCAAACGACAGGTCACCGCCGGTGACCGGCGTGTACTCCTTGGGGCGCCAGCCGTTCTCGCCGAACTTCCAGCGGCAGAAACCGCAGCCGAAATTGCGGCCGAACACCGGATGCGCATGTGGGTGTTCACTCGGTATCATCGGGTCGCCGTTCGCCGTCTTCTCGGCCGGACCGGCAACCAGTCCCGAAACCAAATCTTCGCCGTCGGGAAGGGCATTGGTGATCGGGCGCACCAGACAATGGCATTCCGGCAGGATAACATCAGGTGTGAACCGCAGGCGCTCCGTCACTTCCAGTCGGTTGCCGTCGAAACGCAGCTGCAGCAGTTCATGAAAGCGGATGGGATCTTCGATCGTGGCTTCGCTGAGTTCATTTGCGTGGTGCTTGCAGCCGTAGGAAGCAAGAGCAAAGCCAGTCCCCGCTGCCGGATGCGGCGTACCATCCGGCAACACGGCGCCAAAGGGGACAAAGCCGCCGGTGATCAGGTAAGCGACCATCTGCATCTCTTCGCGGGTGCGCGGGTGGACCGCCTTCTCTGTTCGCACCAAAGGCACCGCGTTCTGCGCCTTGATCCCGTCGACCGCGTTGAACACGACAGCGTCGGCGCCGTCCTCGAAGTCAACAATCCGCATCTCGGTCACACGGCGATTCGCCAACAACACGACCTGCGTCGGCGACACCTGTATCACCGTGCTGACGCCGTGCCGGATCCGCCAGCGCGGGTCGGGGATCGCGCTCTCGTGCAGCACCGGGCCGATCACACTCTTGATCAACATCGCACTGTTCCTTCCAATCCATTCCTGAAGAAATGGTTCTCTCAAACAATACTCCGGCATTCAAACATCCACTTCCTGCATCCTCCGATCTGAGTCCCGGATCTTCAGGTGCTCGTGCGCACCACGCCCCCGTGGTCCCCGTCTCCGAGTTCCGAATTCAATCTGAAACCCCAAATCTCAAATTCCTTCGCCACCTCTTCCCTGAGCATCCCGGACCCACCAATTACAAAACCGGATACCCAGACACACCAACCCGCGCTACATTCAGATTGTACTCCACTGCAAAGGGAAGATCATGACAGACCGACCAAACGTTGTTGTTTTTGTTACCCACGACACCGGCCGTCATCTCGGCTGCTATGGTATCGACGAAGTGCATAGCCCAAATATCGACCGCGTCGCTGCTGAGGGCGTGCGCTTTGATCGGTTCTTCGCGTCTTCGCCGATGTGCAGTCCCAGCCGTGCCGCCATGTTCTCCGGCCTGCATCCACAAACGAACGGGGTTATGGGCCTCGTGCATTCCCCATGGTGGTGGGAGTACAACGACGACACGAAACATATCTCCGATTACTTTCGCGACGCGGGCTATCGGACGGTCGCTGCCGGCATTGTGCACGAAGCCCATCACGTGTTGGAAACACTCGGGTTCGAAGAGCACCTGTTGGGTACTCAGGCCTCCGATGTCATCAAAAACGCACCGCCCAAGCTGCGCGAACTGGCAGCGGCCGGTGAACCGTTCTATTTCCAGATGGGTATCTTCCAGACCCATAGTCCGTACAATGCGGATGGCGTTGAACCCGACTCTGAAAAGGGCGTCTACGTGCCGCCGCAGTATGTCCGCAACGAAACGGCCGAAAATCAGTTTGCCGAATTGCAGGGATCCATTCGCCACGCGGACCACGCCGTGGAGGAGATCCTGAACGTCCTGGATGAGACTGGGCGGGCGGAGAACACGATCTTCGTCTACACCGTCGATCATGGGATCGCTTTTCCGCGGTCGAAGGGGACGCTGTACGACCCCGGCTTGGGGACGGCCTTGCTCCTTCGCTGGCCGGCCGGCGGCATCACCGGCGGCCGCGTCTGCGACCATCTGCTCAGCAACATTGATCTGACCCCGACACTGCTCGACCTGGCCGGTGTGGCATTGCCCGATGTCCACGGCAAGAGTTTTGCCGAGGTCTGCCGCGATCCGAATGCTCCGGCAATCAACGAGGCGGTCTTCGCTGAGCATACAATGCCGTCGCCGCACCCGGACACCCGCTGTATTCGCACGGATCGCTGGAAGCTCATCCGCAACTTCTTCCCCTCCCGACTCATTCCGATCCCGGTCGATCTCAGCCAGCCCGGCAAGACCGGCATCGGCCCAAAGGTCGAAACCCCGGTTGCCGAGTTGTATGATCTCGAGAACGACCCGCTCGAGACGAATGATCTCTCCGCCGACCCGGAACACGCCGACACCCTGAACGAACTGAACCGCCGTCTGCTGGAGCACCTGCGCGCCGTCAACGACCCGATCCTTGAGACGCCAACGCGCTGGCCGTACTATGAACGGGCGGTTGCGGACCTCCTCAGTCAGGAGGACGCATGACCGCTATCTATCATGAAGCGACCCGGGATATCCCGGTTGCCCACGATGTCGACGTTCTCGTTGTCGGCGGCGGCTCTGCCGGTATTGGCGCGGCCGTTCGTGCTGTACGCAGCGGCGCCCGGACACTGTTGGTGGAAAAGGGCACCATGCTTGGTGAAACCTGGACGACCGGCATGCAGGTGCATGCCACCTGTTTCTATGACGGCGAAGAAGTCATTGTCGGCGGGTTGGTGCGCGAGATCACCGATCGCCTGGCCGCGATCGGTATGGCGGAAGATCCCGAAGAGAAAGTTCGCCACTATCCGAAAACGAGCGTTGCACACTTCGAACCGGAATGGATGAAATGCATGCTGGATGACGTCGTGACGAAATCCGGTGTGGAGCTTCTGCTGCATGCAGATGGGCGAAGCCGCCGGTCTCGCCGCCGCCCTCGCCGCAGGACAGAACATTGACGTTCGCACGGTTTCGGGCGCAGAACTCAAAAAGGAGCTGCTTGGCTGATCATGACCGACAGACCGAACATCATTGTCATGCTGACCGACGACCATGGCCAATGGGCCTTGGGCTGCTGCGGCAACAGCGAAGTGCGCTCGCCGAACATGGACCGTCTGGCATCCACCGGCGTGGTCATGGAAAACGCCTACACACCGCTGCCGGTTTGTTCGCCGGGGCGGGCATCGTTCTTTACCGGCCGGTTTCCGTCTCAACACGGCATCCACGATTACTTGAGCAAAGCCGCCGATGAACTGCCCTGGCTTAATGACGAGGTGTTGTTGTCCGAATTGCTTCGCGATGCCGGGTATACCACCGGGTTCTCCGGCAAATGGCATTGCGGCGGCGGCCGCAACCAGCCACAGCCCGGCTTTGATTTCTGGAAGAATAAAGGTGGCCGCGGGTTGACCAAACCGGAAATCAGCCAAGTCATCATGGACCAGAGCCTGGAGTTCCTGCAGACCCGCGACCGCAGCAAGCCGTTCTTTCTGTTTATGAGCGACATCGCCACGCACAGCGCCTGGAAGGGGCATACGGAAGAAATCGTCGAGTCCTACCGCAACTGCAGCTTCTGCGATGTCCCGCAGGCGGAGGAGTATCCGTTCGGCAATCTCTCCGGCAGTTGGACGGCGGAGTCAGCGGCCAATCGTGAGGAGACTCTGGCGCAGTATTACGCTGCCGTCACGGAGATCGACGACCAGATTGGTCGTCTGCTTGAGGAACTGGAGAATCAGGACCTCCTGGAGAATACGCTGGTCGTCTACACCAGCGACCACGGGATCTGCTGCAGCCATCATGGGATCTGGGGCAAAGGCAACGGCACGCGGCCATTGAACATGATGGAAGAGTCCATCCGCATCCCGATGATCCTCAGTCAACCCGGAACCGTCGTGCCCGGGAAACGGCGAACCGAATTCGCTGACCACTGTGACCTGTTTCAGACCCTGCTCGATCATGCCGGTGTGGAACTGCCGGATGCCATGCGGGAGGAGCGCAACTATCCCGGCCGCAGTTTCCGCGAGATGCTGCTTGGTGATGACATCGCGGACTGGAAGTGCGAGCAGTTCGGCGAGTACGGCTATCTGCGCATGGTCCGGACGCCAACGCACAAACTGGTACGCCGCGCCCTGGGCCGGCCCAGCGAGTTGTTCGATCTCGTGGCGGACCCGCGTGAGACGACCAACTGCATCGACGACCCAACTTGTGCGGATGTTCTGGCGGATCTCCAGGGACGCATTAACGATTTCTTCACGAAGTACGAAGACCCCGAGAAAAGCGGCCTCCGCGTCCTCGAGCTTCCGGAGCACAACGGCAAGGAAGCCTGGCGCGGCGAACAGCCGTAGTCACAAACGAGGTCCATCTTGTTTCTCGAAGGGGGCGAGGAGATGACCGGGCAAATGTTCGCCCCCTTCGGGGACGAGCCCAAGGCGTACGCAACACCTCGGGTTCCCGCTGGTCACCCGGGGCTACTCATGTAAGCGCCCCGTCGGGGCACGTGGGGTCATGCGGAATCAGGTCCCTTCCTTCCCGGGATCTTAAGATTCCGGATGAAGGGGGCCTTATGCAGGAAGCACACTGCCCGCAGCCGGACCTATAGTGTTTGCAGTAGGAAAACCGGGCGGCTATCCGGCCCAAGGGAAGCAGTACACACTTATGAATACCGTAGGCAATGCGGGGTTGGTGACGCGGCAGCATGCCGTCAACGTAGAGAAATCCGACATCTGCGTCAAAGTCTTTGCCGATGGCCGGAAGATCGTGTTCAAGGACCTCCTGCACGATGGCCCCGGCGCGGTCGACGGATATCGTCTCGACCTGGTCGTCGACGGCCTCGTGCATCTCAAGGTCCACCGGGAAGACGGGGCCGAAATGGACGTTGACCATCTGGAACTGCTGGTGTCCACGCCGCTGTTGAATTACAGCCGGATCATCCTGCCGGATACCGGTCGGGATTTTGTCTTCCGGGATCGCTCGCTCTATTTGCGTTCCGCGCCGTCCGGCGTCAGCGCGCCGAAGAGCGGCTTCCCATTCTTAACGTTTCTGGACCAGACCGGCAACGTGGCGCTGGCGTTCGGATCCGTGTCGTTCTTCCGCGAGAGCCGCTGCTTCTGTGTGGAGCCGCGGATTTCGTCGCGCAAGGCGATGGTCGGCGGCGCGGATCATACGGTGATGGCCATGCGACTGCCGAGCGAGGGCTGGCAGTATGGCCGAACGGCGTGCATTGAGGAGACTGTTTTCATCGGCGAGAGGTTCCCGTCGTGGTACCATGCGTTGCGGGAATACGCGGCGCACTGTGCGGCGGCGTACGAGGTCGAATATCCCAAGAACATCGCGGCATGGGACTCAAGCTGGTGTACCTGGACTGCGTGGGGATCCGAACGGATGACGACCGAGCGCTTACTCGCGAATGCCCGCATCGCGCGGGACCTTGGCATGCGAACTATCATCATCGATGACGGCTGGTTCGGACCGGGACTGGACGAGGACGAAGGTCAGGGGATCCTGAACATTGGCGACTATCGCCCGGACCCGAGCAAGTTTGCCGACCTGCGCGCGGCAATCAAGGAGATGCAGGCCATGGGCCTGCGTGTGCTGTTGTGGTATGCGCCCACTTGTGTGGCGCCGGATAGCGAGGCATATCAGCGTCTGAACAAGCACCTGATGGCAGATAATGACGAACCGATAATGGCGCCGAACGGCTTCTACAGCCTCTGTCCCGGCAATGTGGAAGCCCGGGCCTATGTGCGTGAGGAAGTCCAACGGATGCTGACCGACTACGAGCCGGACGGCTTCAAGGTGGACCTCTACAACACGTTGCCGGCGACGCCATGCGTGAACGGCCACCCGCATGACTCCGCCAGCATGGTCGAGGGGGTCCAGGCGATGATGCGTGACCTTTGGGAAGCGGCGTTGGACGTGAAACCGGACTGTCTGCTCGAGCTGAAACAGGACTACGGCAACGTCATCACCGCACAATACGGCACCATGGTGCGTGCCGGCGATACAGCGTACGACATCGACACAAATCTCTGGCGCTGTTTCTTTGCCCAGGCCTATGCGCCTGTTGTGCACAACGACTACCTCGCAGTCAGCACCGAGGAGGATCCACAGACGCTGGCAATCATGATGATCAAGATGATCACCGCCGGCGTACCGACGTTTTCTCTGGATCTTGAGAAGCAGCCGGCGGCCAATCTCAACACGATCAGAGCCTGGCTGCAGTTCTATGCGCAGTACCGGGAGGAACTGATGTGTCCTCGCGAACCCCTGACGCCGCTATTGGATATCTGGCGTTTGGGATCAGCGGACACGGCGATCGTCAGTGTCGTCTTCAATGCTGCAGAGATACCTCTGCCCGACGGTCACGATATCTGGCTCTTGAACGGCACCGGTCGCGACTGCTTCTACATCCGTACGGATGAAGCGGCTGACTACAGCGTGCAGGCGTTTGATCACAATTTGAAGCCTGGTGATTCCACCGGGCGCCGTATTGGTGACGGCACGCGGCTGCCGGCGCTTCCCGGCAGTTGTCTTCATCTGACGCGCTGCTGAGCACCATGTCTATTCGCAGCCTTGATCACGCCTTTGTTGTGCTTTAGCTTGGTTCAGAGTTTGAAAGGCTTTCGCGACATATGAAGAAATGCATCATGCTGTTTGCCGCGCACGCGGATGACGTTGAGCTCCAAGCCGCCGGCACGCTGTTCCGCGCCCTCGACAAAGGCTATGAAGCGGTCTACGTGATGGTGACCGACAACAGCTCCGGGTTGCTGAACAAGAACGGCGAACTCCGTTTCGAAGGTCCGCGCGAGACACAGGCGATTCGACATCAGGAAACCCGAGAAGCCGCCGCGATGTTCGGTCTGGAACCGATCTTCCTGAGATTCAAGCAGCGTCATTTCTACGATCCCGCCACCGAGACACGCGTTGTACTGGGCTCCAGGGAATACCAGGAACTATCGTTGGATGACAGCCGCGAACCGATCCTCAGCGCCGGCACGATACCGGAGTGCGTCCAGGACGTGGCCGACCTGATTGCATCACACGAGCCGGAGTTTGTCCTGACGCAAACGCTCGATATTGATCCTGAACATCGGGCCGTCTGCAATCTGTTGTATCTGGCGTTTCAACAGGCTGCCGAGAAGGTGAAGCTCGGGTCGCTTTACGCCTGGGGTCCCAGTTCCGGCGGTGAGATCATCCCGGTAGTCCCGGATACGTTTGTCGACATCACAGACTACATTGATCGCAAAATGGAGGCCTTCCTGAAGCACGCCAGCCAGATAACGGAGAAACGCAGACAGGCAATCATGGAGCGCGGCGGACAATGGGGCAAAGAGCTGGGCGTACCGTACGCCGAAGGCTTCCGCACGCTGGTTCCCGGTCCCACGAAACTGAGTGATCTGAATTTGTAGCAGCGCCGCCTGGATACAGAACAGTGGAGCCGTTGCCGCAACTGGGTCCCCTGATCTTCGCGCCAACGGGGCGACAACAGAACAGTGGAGCCGTTGCCGCAACTGGGTCTTTTGATCTTCGCCCCAACGGGGCGACAACAGAACATTGGAGCCGTTGCCGCAACCGGGTCTTTTGATCTTCGCGCCAACGGGGCGACAACAGAACAGTGGAGCCGTTGCCGCAACTGG
>CAYLNH010000086.1:0-7360 GCA_964384625.1 uncultured Lentisphaerales bacterium | reverse complement strand
CCGTTGCCGCAACTGGGTCTTTTGATCTTCGCCCCAACGGGGCGACAACAGAACAGTGGAGCCGTTGCCGCAACTGGGTCTTTTGATCTTCGCCCCAACGGGGCGACAACATGAGTAGCCCCGGGTAACCGTAGGGAACCCGGGGGATACGAAGAGCAGACGCCCGTCCCCGGAGGGGGCGAACTCCGCCGAAAGCATCTGAAACCATGGCATTCGATCACGGCAGGAAAGACCACGACAAACGCCTGCGCGCCGGCCGGCGGATTACCGGCAGCGACACCAAATTCGTGGCGCCGGACGACACCGGCAGGCTTCTGGAAGCCGTCATTCGCAAAGGCGACCGTGTTTGTCTCGAAGGCGACAACCAGAAGCAGGCCAAGTTCCTGGCTGAGCAGCTCGCCGCTGTGGATTCGCGCCAGGTGCATGACCTGCACCTCGTTCAGTCGTCTGTTGTGCTCGACGAACACGTTGAACTCTTCCGCCGCGGGATCGCGGACCGACTGGACTTCGCCTATGCCGGGCCACAGGCAAAACAGCTCTATGACGCTGCGGCCGCCAAACAAGTGAAGATCGGCGCGATCCACACCTACCTCGAGTTGTACGCCCGATACCTCATGGACCTGGCGCCGAAGGTCAGTCTAGTCGTGGCGGAAGCCTGTGATCTGGAAGGGAATTTGTTCACCGGCTTCAACACGGAAGACACCCCGATGATCTGTGAGGCAACTCATTTCCGCTCCGGCATTGTCATTGCCGAAGTGAAAGAACAACGCACCAATCTGCCGCGTACCGATATCCCCCACGACTGGGTCGACTTCATCGTTGTCACCGGTGAAGACGCTTATGTGCAGCCGTTGTTCACCCGGAATCCGGCACACATCACCGACATGCAGATCCTGATGGCGATGATGACCATCAAGGGCATCTACCACGAATACGGCGTGCGTTCGCTGAACCACGGCATCGGCTACCCGACGGCCGCCATCGAACTGCTGCTCCCGACCTTCGGGCGCAAACTGCATATGAAGGGCAAACACTGCACGCACTGGGTGTTGAACCCCCATCCAACGCTGATCCCGGCGATCGAGAAGGGATTCGTCGAACGCATCTACTCCTTCGGCGGCGAGCCGGGCATGGAGGAATATGTCTCCGCCCGCAGCGACATTTTCACCGTCGGTCCGGACGGCCATCTGCGCTCAAACCGGGCGCTCGCGCATATGGCTGGACTTTACGCCGTCGACCTGTTTGTCGGCGCCACCTTTCAGATTGACATGTTCGGCAACAGCTCCACCGCGATCGAAGGCCGCATCGCCGGCTTCGGCGGCGCCCCGAACCTCGGCAGTTCGCCACCCGGCCGACGCCACGTGACCGATGCCGTCCGCAAAGCCGGCAGCATCCGCAACAGCGTTTTCTACGGACGCAAACTCGTTGTGCAGGTGACGCCGACGATCAGTGAGAAAGCCGGCATCCCCGTGTTCGTCGAGGAACTCGACGCGGTCCGTCTTTGCGAGCAAGGCCTGTTCGATGCGCCGCCCGTCATGATTACCGACGAACAGGTCACGCACATCGTGACCGAAGTCGGCATCGCTTATCTCGATCGCTGTCCGGATCTGCGCACCCGGATCAAAGCCATCGCTGCCGTCGCCGGCGACACCAGCGTCGGCCGCAGCATCAGCAAGTCCGAAGTGAAACGTCTGCGCGAAGCGGGCATCGTCCGTACGCCCGAGGATCTCGGCATCAAGCGCAAGGACGCCACCCGCAAACTCCTCGCGGCCCAGAACCTCTACGACCTCGTCAAGATCTCCGGGGACCGCTACCATCCTCCCGCTTCCGTGCGGTAGATCCCCTCCGCGAACCTGATCACCTTCCTCGTTCCCAGTCCTCCACAAAGTAGCCCGCCTCTCCGAGGCGGTCCGACTCCGGTCCGACTCCGCCCTTGGACATTGAGCGTTCCTCGGTTGGATATTGGATATTCCCCCATGGAAACACCCAACCGACGAATGACCAATCTAGAATATCCAAGTACGGATTCTGATTCTCCTCAATTGGGCATCTTGACCGGCATAGTCAGGAGTCCCGACATTGCATAGGTCGGGACGGAGACGACGCCTGGTTGAGCGTTCCTCGGTTGGATATTGGATATTTCCTTCTGATCCTCGTCCACTACCGGGACTTGCCGTTCTGCTTCGCTGCGATCAATGGCGGTTTCTTGATCTCCCGCTTCCCTCAGCGGGTGCGAAGACATACAGTAATGAGAAAGATTACAGGAAAGACGTAAGCTTCTGCCGCGCCAACGGCTTACTTGAACGAGAAAAATGCAGCGAAGGACCGCTGACTAGGTTAGTTGGGCTCTGAAATGCAAAATGACAGATGGATTCCCGCATACCGGTTTGTTGTCCGGCCGCCCTCGGCAGTAGACTACACGCTGGACGGTGCGCGGCGCGAACTCCAGCGTTTTCCCTGGGTCCGCTTGCTCAACGCAGAGAATCAATCCCCAGCTTGCGGGCACTGCACCGTGATCGGCACGGGAGTTGATAGCCACGGTTACGGGACCGTCACCTTCTACCTTGTCGAGGGGGAGATCGAGATACACTGCCGGGAATACGCCATGGACCGCGGAAGACATGATGAATTGCGGGAGGTCTTTGGAGATCGCTTCACGGGCTACCACCACCCGCGGTATGCCCTACAAGACGCTCCAGCGGACGCGGACAAGCCGCGCCGCTGAGCTTCACGTTGGGAAGGGAATGAAGAACCGACGATCCATCTACAAACCGGGACACGACTATGCGGAACCGGGCGACTATTTCGTGACGGTATGCGTGCGAAATCGTGACCCGCTGCCAGGCACGGTTCATGGTCAGAAGGTTGTTCTGTCCGCAATGAGGTTGATCGACAGCAGGAATGGACCGACATACCGGAACGATTTCCCATGGTTCGTCTTGATGAATTTACGATCATGCCCAACCATGTGCATGGAATCATCACGATTGTAGGGGCGCCCCTTGCGGGTGCCCGACCCGTTGATCAGCCAGGCGGGGTTGACCTGGCGAATTCAGATGCGACCCGTTCTGGCTTGCCGAGGGTTCGGGCGGGGCGAAGACGAAACTGAACGGAGGCCGGCCCCCGGCACAGCCGGGAGGATCTTCTCGCGGCAGGTGCAGCTACTGCTTGCGCAACAGACGTCGGGCGTCGTCACGGAAGTGCACGCGCCATGGGTAGGGGTCCTTGAAGCCGCTGAGATCACGGGTGGCAACCCACTTCAGGTCCTCCTCGACGCCGCGCCGATCGCGCCTGATCTTGTTGTAGTACTTCCCCCGGGCCCAGCGGCCGAACAACCAGTCGGCGCGATCGCGGGTCGCCGCGATCATATAGTCCTCCGCCAGATCGCGGTCGCCGCCGCGAATGCCCGGCAACGCCAGATAACAGATGGCCGTACTGAATTCGACCGCGCCCCCGCCGAAATCCGGCGCCACCGCCGTGATCCGCTTCAGGAACTTGAGGCAATGCCGCATCCACCCGACATTCGCGATCTGTTCCGGCGAAAACATGCATTCCTTGAATTCGTACTGCACGGCCATGACCCAGAACAGCATTGCCGGCGCCTCTCTGGCGGTCAGCGTGTCGGCGGCTTCCCAGGGCGTCTTGCCGGCCTGCACCGCCTGGCGAAACGCCGGATTTGTGTACATCGCCAGTTCGCAATACCGCGCCCCGAGACGGAAGTACTTCTTCTTCTGCCAACGGCCGCGGGTATACGCCGTACCCGCCAGCACATATTGATTCCCCAGCAGGCAAAGGGCTTCGCAGTTCCCCGGATCAACCGCGATCACCTTGTGATACGCCGCGATCGAGTCCCATAGAGCCGCCGCATCCGAAGCGCGATTGAAGCGTTTGCGCGCCGTTGCCATCAACTTCTTGGATGCTGCCGACGGCGCCGCCGGCCGGGCCGGCGACCAGTACGGCCGCCAATGCTTGGTCTGACAGCCGGCGACCATGACGCACCCCAGAATGAACAGCATTGGGACAGTTGTTCTCACTGCGAGGTCCTCCAGACTGCCGATACATTACCTGTACCGGAGCAAAACGCGAAGGTTCCGGCGGTTTTGGTCTCACCGCAAAAGCCGGGTTCGGCGCCAGGCGCCGGCGTGGGCCGGCTTCATCTGCGAGTCGTCGTTGTGCGCCATCTCAAGACCATCCAGCTTGAAGTATGGCAATTCACAGCCGGAAGGCCATCATCTTGTCGCGTGACCACGTTGTCACGTGGAACGGCGTGCCGCCGCGTTGCGGCAACGCCGCTCCTCCCGGGACTCATGTGGAGCACACTGACGACTCTTCCGCCATGGCGGACAGGAAGCGGCGAGGTGTATGAGTTGATCAGTTGCCGGTGTCTTCGATCACGGCCAATTCGTAGCAGGCGGCTTCCGTGGCGTTGCGGACCGGCATGCAGCACCTCTCAATCATGAGCGGACTTGATAAGCCACTGACGCGGGGCGTTGACCAGAACGGGCGGCGCCTTGTCGTACATCGGTACGAGTTCCGGCGCCGGCGCGAACACCGTCCCTGTGACTTCCGAGCGCACGCGGAGTTTCACGGTGTGCGTGCCTTTCTTCCACGAGTCGATGAAGATGTGGTAGGCATCATCACGCTGCTCCACAGCCACGATGCCGTTTCGCAACGGCGGACTGCTGAGGAACTGCACGCCGCACGGCCGGGGAATCGTCAGTCGCGTGTACGTGATGTCGCGCTTGAGCAGGCAGCTTAACTCCAGTTCGATGGTCTCTCCTTTGTGCGCGGTCAATGTGCCCTTCTCGTCGACGGGCATCACCAGTGAGCCATTGCCGATGTGCTTGGGGATCAACGTCAGGACCACCTCCGGGTCCTTCGGCTGCGGCAGCTTTGCGACATAGCCCTCGAGAGTCGCTGACCAGAAGCCACCGGGCTCAACAGTATGGAGGGTGACCGCCTTGCCGGTCAACTCCTGCTTGAGGATGCAGCCGTCAACCACGCCCGTCTTGCCCTTCAACGTGCTGACGGTCTTGCCCGCTACCCGGAGTTCGACGACCGGGGTGCGTTTCTTGCTGCTGCCGATCAGCGGCGTCAGCCCGCGGACAACCGAAGCCGTCAGCAGGGTGTTGCCCCAGCCGGAGCCGCGGCGTTGCTGGAGCAGTTGCTGCGCGAATTGGATCCACCTGCCGTCCGCCGGCTGCAGGCCCATGCCGACCTCGATCAGATTGGCCGCGGCCAACAGGCTGGCGCGGTCAGACTTCGGCCCGGGGAAGGTTTTCATAATCTTCGCCAGCGCACGATTTGCCTGCTCGCGTTGGCCCAGGAGCCGGAGCGTGTCGGCCCGCAGAATCGCGTCCCGCGCGGGCAGCGCCTTGCCGTTGGCCCGTCCGTCCGGGATGTTGTCCAGCAGCCGTTCGACTTGATCCTCATGGGCTTTCAGGTTTCTGGAGTAGCGCGTCGCCAGCGCGTGCGCGGTGTAGATCCGGAGATCCACCTGAGCGAGGCTGTGAGGCCGGTGGCTGCGGCTCTTCTTCTCATTGTAGAATTGGCGTTCGAGCCAGATTTCAGCGTTGTGCAGCAGGCGGTCCGGCACCTTGCAGCCGGTCTGTCGACAAAGACTCAGCCCCGCCAGGACATAGGCAGTCATGAACACGTTGCTCCGGTCGGTCTTCCACCAGCCCCAGCCGCCGTCTTCGTGCTGGAAATTGAGCAGACGCTTCATGCCCTTTTCGATGATCTCCGGGAGCTCCTTCGCGCGGGCACAGGTGAGATCCGAACGCCGCATGGCTTCGGACGCCACAACTGCCGGCAGGAATCGACTCATGGTCTGCTCGACGCAGCCATAGGGATAGTCGATCAGATCGTTGAGCGCGCTCTGCACGGCAGCGGTCGGCCCGCTCTCCAGCTGGAAGGTCAGCGTCATCGTGCCGGGGAGGACGGCGTTGCCCAGGTCCAACGGGATCTCCTGATCGCCCGTGACCCGGCCGCAGAATCGACGGTTGACGCGATAGCCGCGCGGCAGGACCGGCACGGTTTTGCGGACGCGATCGCGCAGCTCGGAGTTGGTGTCCTTGACACTAAGCTCGATCGGGATGTCGCCGAGTCGCTTAGCGCAGATCGCGACAGTCATCTGTTTGCTGCTCTCGGCCGGAACCGTCAATGACCCGGCCTGCAGATCGCCAGCGCCAACCTGGAAGGAGGTCCTGACGTGTTTCTCGACGCCTTTCCGGTTCCAGACGAGCGACTGGATCTGGATGTCGTCACCAACCCGCAGCGCGCGCGGGGCGACGAGATCAACATGCAGCGGCAGGGCCGTTTCGGTCTTGATCTGCACGTTGCCAACCAAGTTGTCGGCCGTCACACCCCGTGCCGTGAAGCGCCACTGGGTGATGCTGTCCGGGAAGATGAAGCTGGCCTGGGCCTCGCCATTGCGGTCGGTCAACAGATCCGCAACCCAAAAGGCCTCGGAGCGGAAATCCACTCGCTTCCGCCCGGCTCTGGAACAACCGCCATACTTGCCAACGGCTCGCAGGCGACCGGCGTTGGAGCGCCCGCCATACAATCCGGTCAGGAAGAACCCCCAAGCCTTTTTCGGTCCTTTCCAGAAGTACTCCGGCGCGAGTGATACCGTCTGGTTCCAGGCGCCAACCGGCAGCTTGGGCAGATCATAGCGATGGAAGTAGGTGGACAGATCCGGCGTCGGATCCTCACGCAACCAGTAGACCGCGCGATCGACCACCCCCAGGCTGATCTCGGCGTGCGGCACGGGCTGGTTGCGCCAGTTGGTCGCTTTTACTTTCACATTGCAGCGCTCGCCCGGGCGGTAGGCCTGTTTCTCGGCCACGACCTGCAGGTTCAGGAAACGCTGCACCGGCGTGATCCGGGCCGTTGAGCTGTCCGTCATGGACTGGTTGTTGCTGAAGAAGGCAATGGCACTCACGTGGACCTGCGGGGCATAGTCCAGACTGGTTGGGAAACGCACTACGTGGCGACCGGGCTTCAGCTCCAAGGCGCGCCAGGCCAGCATCGCCGTGTTCTCGCAGAATACCAACACCGTACCGGGGCGGTTCGCGGTGTTGTCAAACTTGATGTCCACCAGGAGGTCCTTGCCCGCGTCACACGACGCGGCAAAGATCTCCAGTTTGTCTCGATGCTTGAGGGCCCTGGCCACGGCCGCAGGAGAGGCCGGCGGCACGGGGGATGGCCGATTATGGACGTAGCAGCTGAAGGACGCCCGGACGACGTCGTCGCCGGCAACCACGTGCAGCGCATCCACGTACCTGCCGGTCTGGTCCGGCTTGAACCGGATCTTCCAGCGTTTTTGCCCTGAACTCCTCTGATTTGAGCTCAAAAGAGT
>CAYLNH010000085.1:0-25306 GCA_964384625.1 uncultured Lentisphaerales bacterium | reverse complement strand
TACACGGAAAAGACATTGCCTGTCCCAAGATCATCTTAATTCAGCGCCATTCGGCGCTAGCCTGGAATGGCGCTGAATGAAGACGTGTTTGGGACGTTTGGCCGCCGCTCCTGAGTTCGGCGCGAAGCGCCTCCGTGTATGAGTACCGGCTTCAGCCGGAAGCTCGCAGGAGGCTTTAGCCGACGTTTTGCGAAGGGTTGACGAAAGCGTTTGGCTCATGGTCACGTGAGGCTGACTCGGCCCTTCAGGCCCTTGGGTTGTGGGGCGGCGTGATTCCTCCCAGGCCTGCAGCCTGGACACTTTGTGCTCACCCGACCTGGCAGGCCAGGTCGTTCGGGGCTCACCCTGGGGACTGGGTACTATATCAATATCGGCCCTTTGGCCTCAGGACACCGCTGGTCGGGCTGAGCTTAACGGTTTCAATCAAGTTGACAGGGGGGCTTTGCCGAAGCGGCACACAGCAATCCTCCGGAATTCTGAGGCGAACCATCGACGCTCTTGCCGCCATGTTGAAACTGTCCCAAAACCAGCAGACGCCTTGGCCCCACCCCAAAAGGCCGTTTCTCTGAACGAGGGGTTCCGCAAGCTCGGGCGAAGCCGACGGGCCCCTGGCGGGCGGGAAAACAGCCGGCGCCGGCAAGCTGCAAAATCGGAGTCGCTGTCGCATGCTCCCAGGCTAAGTTGTTGCCGACCCGTTGGGCCTCTGAAGGAAGTCCTGAGGCTAAGCTTAACGGTTTCAGTAAAAAGCTTTTCGCTCCAGGTCTACGGCTCGAAATCAGGCGTTCGCCGCACCGGCCGCGGCCCCGATGAAGATCAACAGAATGAAGAACAGAAAAAAGGCGATCTGGATCAGAAAGATGATCGAACTGATAATGCCCAGGATGTAGCCGGCATTGGTCATCCCTTCCCCGGAGCGATCCATCTGGCCCGCCCGCATCAGCCGCAAATCCGACCCGCCCATGCTCCAGGCAAACAACCCCAGCGGCTGACACATCAGCATGCCCAATAGACCCAGCACCAAAATCGTCGTGCCCCGGTGCGGCCGCAGATACTGTCGCTGCTGATTCGATCCGTAACTCATCTCTTCAGGTCCTCCTTAAAGGTTTTTCAACGATCTCCTGCACCACCGGGCAGACGGCGCCGCCGCCAAGTCCTGTCGTCAATCTCGGCCGATCGACTGACGTTACGGCATTTCGGCAATATATTAGGTGAACCGGAGATATGCCATGAAGATTATACTTTTGACCCTGTTTACCCTCCCGGCGATACTGGCAACCGGATGCAACACGCTCAGCGGTCGAATCCGCCGGAACCGGGAGGTCTTTGACACCTATCCCGCCGACGTACAACAGGCCATCCGCGCCGGACAGGTGCGTGTCGGCTTCAGCCGCAAGCAAGTGGAGATCGCCCTCGGCCTGCCGGATCGCGTCTACAAACGAACTACCGCAGAACGCACGACCCAGGTCTGGGCCTATGTCGACGACGGCCCCCGATTCAGTATCGGCATCGGCCTGGGCACCGGTCACTATCACGGTCGCGGCGGCATCTACCACGGATTCTCCACCATCCTCGTCGATGACGACCGCTATGGCCGGCACGAACGATTCCGGGTGGAGTTCGACGGAAATACGGTGATCGCCACCGAAGAAGGCCGCCGCCGCTGACGGCGGCGGTCAACGGCGGGTGGTGGAGGAACATACCGGATTCAAACGTCATTTAATGTATGGCGGGTTGTCTTTTTCCGACTGCAGCACCGGCTGAAGCCGCTGGATCCCGTGGCGAGCGCGTTGAGTTGCCGATCGAGTGCAGATTCTGCCGCGGTTAGGCGGTTTTCAGTTAAAACGTGTTGTAACCGTATGTCATCCGGCGACAACGACTTCAGCCTCCGGAATTGATTCTATCAAACAAAACCATCAGTGCCGGTCAAGTTAGTTACTCACCTTAAGAAAATCTGAGGCGAAATGCGGAACCCTGTCAGCCTGACGGTATCTAATTGACAAGAGCAGGGAAAAGGGCTATTGTACCTGGATAGCAAACGCTATAACATTTTCATAAGGTCCTGAGGCTGTTACAAATCCGGGTTGGGCCGGATGTCGGCCCTCCGCCGGAGGGTCAGGGCCGCTAACGGAAGGCGTGCATGGCGGATCTCAATGCCAGCAAACGGCGGAAGTTCCTTTCAGCCGGCCGAAATCGATCCCGGTGGCTGCTGCTTATCGGCGGGGTCCTCCTGTGTCTGGTATTGTTTTTGTTTCAAGGCTGGTACGAGCGCCGGGTTTTGAGCGGACCGACGATGCGCGTGGAGGTCCTTTGCCACACGCAGCCGCTGCAGAGGGAGGATTTGACCGTGGCGGTACTGTACGACAAACTGGCTTTGTCCCCGGTCGCCCGCGGCCTGGGTTTGTATCAGAACCGGCCGGTGGCCGAGATCCGATCGTTTCGCGTGTACCAGGTTGCCGCCGACAAGATTAATCTGACGCCGTACTCGGTTGAGCTGAGCGATGTGCCGCAGGGCCCGATCGCCAAGGTCTATTGCTCAGCCGGCGGTGCCGGCTACTACGCGGACGTAACCGACCGCGCCCTGCATGACGGGACGCTTTACGTCCGGGTCGAATAGCGTTTTGAATCGGTCGCGTTGCGACCGGAGCTGCGAGGTAAATCCAATGAAGATATTCCATTTGAGCCGCCGGTCCGCCGGCGTGATATTCATCGCCGTTCTGGCTTGTCTGCCCCTGAGCACGTGGGCCCGCCGGCACGACACGGGCGTCCCGGAGGTCGTCTATCCGAAGAGCAAATTCAAGATGCTGGACAACTTTGAGGGGCACCAGCTAAGCAAGGCCGACAAGGCCTTTGCGGGCAAGAACTATCGTCTGGCGGCGAAGTTGTATGACCAGTTCATTCTGGAGTATGCCAAGTCGAAGGCGGTGCCGTACGCCCTCTGCCGCAAGGGCCGCTGCCTGCAGAAGGACAACAAGAAGTATCACGCGATCAAAGAATACGACGAGGTCCTGGACTACTTCCCGGACGACGTCTACTTCGCCACTGCGGCGCTGTACTTCAAGGGCGAGTGCTACTGGCAGGCGCAGGATTACAAGAAAGCGTACATCGCCTGGAAAGAGATCGCCGAGGACGAGGAATACCGCAAGCAGCCCTGGGCCGGCACGGCGTTGAAGCGTCTGGCCGACAACCTGATCAAGAACAAGAAATACGAAGACGCGGTCAAGTACTACGAAATGGTATTACTGAACTTCCGCAACAACCTGGAGCGCAAGGATATCGAGAGCGCCATCGACCAGATCGTCTACCACCATGTGCGCCGCGACCCGGACGAGGAGGAGTTCCGCCAGTTCTACGTCAAAGCCGGCCGGCTCCGTTGGCACCGGCAGAAGGTCTCCAAGACGGATGTCGGCAAAGACTGGAACTACTGGAAGGACCTGCGCAACCGCATCTGGCACTTCGGCAAGTTCAAGGACCACCAGGTGGCGGAACGCCGGCGGCATTACAAGTTCTGGGCCAATCGCCTGCGCCGGGAGTATCCGACCAGCGATGATTTTCAGATTGATGTGGCGCGGATGGACTTCTACGCGACGGATTCCCGGCCGAATTATTATCGGCGGCTGGATGCGTTGTTCAAGATGAATCACAAGCCGGCCAACCACAATGAACGGGTGGCCAAATGGATCCGTCTGTTCAGCGGTTCGGACGAGAAGGTCAACGAGTACTACGACATGTACAAGTTCGACAGCGCCAACGGCAAGCACACCCGGGATCTGATGTGGAACCTGATCGACATGAAGCGCACGGATCTGGCGAAGAAGACCTACCCGAAGATCAAGCTGTCCGACCTGAGCTTTGACGATCGTTTCCGGCTGCTGCAGCGGATCTGGGACCGTCTGCGCGACTACAGCATGGCGCGCAATCTGTTCGGCAAGCTCGGGCTCGAGAAAGTCGACGACGGCAAGAAGGCCGGCTGCGCCCGCTGGTTCTGGCACAAGGACGGCAAGCTCGCGCTGCAGACCTATGACATGATGAAGAACCAGAAATACGCCGACTATTGCCGCATGGAGTACTTCCAGTGGTCAAAGCAGTACGACAAAGGCATCGAGGCCGCCAAACGCTGTACGCTGGTGGACAAGTACGCGAATAACGCCTGGTGGCGCATGGCCGAGATGTACGGCGCCAAGAAGAAGTGGGCCGAAGCGATCAAGGCCTACCGCCAGTGCCAGAACCAGCCGGACAATCTCTTTCGCATTGCCGAATGCTACAAGAACTGGAACAAACTCGGCAATGCCATCCAGCAATTGGTAGAGATCGAGAACTTTTTCGGCGCCAAAGACAAACGACAGGGCTCACGCTCCGCCTGGGTGCAGGCGACCTACTACCGGCACTTCGGCCGCGACGCCCTGGAGAATAAAGCGCTGTGGAAGATCATGGGCAAGTACCCGAACAGCGGCGAATCGCGCCGCGCCCACGAACGGCTCGAAGCCAAAGGCCTGCGCATCAAAGGTGCGGTCGATAAAAAGATGTGGGAGGACCTGCGCGACGCCGAAAAGAATCTACTGAATGAACCAAACCTGTAACCCGAGGATGATCAATATGAGGAACTCCGGCTACCGACTTATCAGCTTGCTGGCGGTTTGTGCGATGCTTCTCAGCACGCCGGGCTGGGCCCAGTCAACATCGTCTCGACGCCGCCGGCGGCGGCGCGCCGCCGGTGACCGCGATACGGGAGATTTCAAAGCCAGCCGCCTGCTGCGCCAGGCGGAGGACTACCTGGCCGCGAAAGAGACCGAACGCGGCGTCAAGATGCTGCAGACGATCATCGACCAGTATCCGCAGAGTTTTGTGCGCCACCAGGCCTGGCTGGCCATGGGCAAGCACTACATGTCGATCCAGCAGCCGGCGGATGCGATCCGGGCTCTGAACAATCTGAAGGCGCTGGCCAAGGCCGACGAGGAACTCCAGGGCGAACAGCTGGATGTCTACCTCGAGGGCATGTACAACATCGGCGTCGCCCAGTATGACAGCCGCCAATACAGCGCGGCCTTTCCGGTGCTGCGCAAGATCACCCGGGACTATCCGAACACGATCTGGGCCAACCAGGCGTTCTACTACATCGGGATGTGCCATTTCCGCATGGAAAACTGGACCAAGTGCATCGAGGCCCTGTCGCTGGTCGGCACGTCGGTCGACGGCAACGACCAGACCATGCAGTTCGTCGAAGCCGGTCACCGGTTCTACATGAAGATCAGCGACTCGGACCTGCCGATCATGCATCGTCTCGGCAAACCCGTAAAGATTCAGATCAAGACAAAGACCGGCGACAGCGAGGAGGTCACCTGCATCCCGCTGAACCGCGCCGCCGATGTCTTCCTCGGCTCCATCCCCACCAAGGTCGCCAAAGTCGATACCGAGCAAATGGGCGACGGCGTCCTGCAGGTCATCGGCGGCGATGAGATCACGACGGAGTACATCGACGAGAACACGTTCAAGGGCGAGCGCGACATCCCGCGCAAATCCACGACTACGGTGGTCTCGACCGGCCGGGTCGACTTCACCCTCGGCACCTACGCCGGCAAGGCATCAGCTGCGTTTCTCGGGCAGCCGGTGTTCACCGTCGTCCGCGATGCCGACATCGATCGCGGCCCGGAAGCCAACAAGCTGCGGGTCAAAATCGTCTCGCAGTTCAAAGAAGAAGTCGAAGATGACGAAGGCTCGATCAACATCATCGACCTCGACCGTATTATGGAAGAGGAGCGGCGGGAACGCTGGACCGTGCGTGACGAAGTCGAAGTCGAGCTGACCGAGCTGCCGACAGCCGACACGGAGGCTGCCAAAGCCTCGATCCACACGGGCCGGTTCGGCGGCAACGTCATGCTGATTGATGCGATCGCCGGCGTTGAGGTCGACCAGGCCGACGACAAACTGGCCTGCAAGATCGGCGACCAGATCATGGTCACCTATGTCGACAGCCTGCACATCATGGGCCGCGACGACCGCTCGATCTCGGCCAAACTGATTGTCTCGGGCAAGATCAAGCAGCGTGCCAGTGCGGACCAGGACATCGTGGAGGACCCGAAACTCAGGACCGAGAAGAACCTGGTCGAGGCCGAGGCCCTGCTGGAACTGGGACGGATCTTCCGGGACATGGGCCTGATGCAGGGGGCCGAAGACAAGTGCAAAGAAGGCATCGAGAAGCTTGTTGAGATTCTGAAGATCAAAGCCCCCCTGCCCCCTGAACTGGTCGAGAAGACCTACCGGATCAAGTGGGAATCCGAGATGGTCATGAACGATTACGGCGCGGCGATCGCCACCTGCCGCCAGTTCAACAATCTCTATCCCAACTCGCCGCTGGTGGACCGCGCCTTGAAAGAAATCGGCATGATCCATCTCGGCCGCAAAGACTACCGCGCCGCCTCGGAGATCTTCCGCCAGATCCTCAACCTCGCCAATTCGCAGATCAAGGCCGAAGCCCAATTCCGGCTGGCAGAATGCGCCGAGAAGTCGAACAAGAAACTGTCGGCCGCAATCCCGCTGTACCAGACTTGTGCCGAGCGCTATCCCGACAGCGAATTCGCCGGCCCGGCGCTGGCCAAACAGATTGAGTATCTTTTCGAAACCAAGGACTACCCCGCAGCGGATGCCCTGCTGGAACGCATCTTCGAGGAACATCCGGATGCCGAGTTCCTGGACAGCATGCTGATCAAGTGGGTCCTGGTGGCGTATAAGATGAGGAACTACCGCAAAGCTTACGAGAAGTGTTCGAAGCTGGTCTTCGAGTATCCCTCGAGTCCTTATGCCTCGAAAGCGAAGAAGATCCTCCAGAAGCTGGAACCCAAGGTCAAGGGCGCCGGCGAGGGGGAGGGCTGATGATGACAACCGAACGGAAAACGAGGAATTCCCGTATGAAACATAGGTGGACAAGCTGGTGCCTGATCATCACGCTGGCCGCCGCCGCATTCGCCGGCAGCGCGCTCGCCCAGGATCCGGACGACGGCGAAACATCCGAGTTCGACAAACTCGTCAACAAGGTTATCGCCGGAAGCGACGTGCCCGAGGCTGAAGTCCGGAAAATGCTGGCCCAGGCCAAGCGGGTCGGCAAGCCGTTCGCCGCCAACCAGGCCGTGAAGAAGCATCTGCGGACCAACCTGAAACCGTCCGCCGGCCTGCTCCTGGACGGTGCCGAGATCGCCGAACTCGCCGGCGACCTGCGCGTTGCCGTCGCCCGCTACAAGAGCTACCTCAAGCTCGCGGGAACCGACCAGCAGGCGTCCGAAGCCGCCGCCAATATGTACAATCTCCAGATCAACTTCCTCTACAGCCGGACGGAAGCCTACCAGTTCTGGAAAGAAAACGCCGACAAGTACCGCAGATCGGTCAACGCGCGAAAATACGACCACTTCTTCATCAACATGGCGATCCAGGCACAAGACTATGAGACGGCTGCCGCCGCCATCTCCCGCGGCATCAACCAGGGGCCGCAATTGGAGAAGTCCTTCTATCATGGACATATCGTCAGCCTGGCCGACGACCTCCTGCGTCTGCGCCGGAACGGCGACACCAAGCTGAAGAACCACGAGCAGCTCAAAGCAGTCATGGGCTATCTCCCCAAGGACTGGCGCCGGAACTATGCTCAACTCGCCCACGCCTACCTCGCCTTCCGCCAAAAACTGCAGACCGGACAACTCAAGGGCAAGGAGGCGCCGGCCTTCGCCGCAGTGCTCAAGCAGGCAAAGGGATGGTACGACGCCGATCCCCGGCTGGTCACCGCCTACAAGGTCTTTATCGTCTTCGCCACCCCCGACCGCGATCATACCGAATGGCGCCGGATGGAAAGCGAGAAGCGCAAGTTCTTCCAGCACGTCTGGGACAAGTCCGACGCCAACGCCCGCGAATGGCTGATGACCCGGAACCGGCTGATGGACGTCAACTGGATCCTCGCAGGATACTGGAACAAGAACCTGTACGACCATGACTTCCTGTTGTCGCGCTTCGACCACAAGAGCGCGGTCAAGCACCTCAAGGGCAAGTCACTGGCGGAAATCCAGAAGATCGCGGCGAAGAACAAAGGCCATTGGCTGGGAATCATCGCCAATGCGTTCGCGGCCAATCCCGATCCAATCAAAGCCTTCGACAAATTGATGGCGATGTACGGCGCCAACCACGACACCGGCTTCTGGCACCGGCTGCTCTTCGAGAGCGGCTGGTATGAAGCCCACGTCGACAAACACAAGCAACAGAACGACAAGTACAAGCTGGTCCGGCATTACTGGATGAAGTATTACAGCCAGTCCGCCGCGCCGGCGGTCGACCGCACGCGAACGCGGGATCTGGTTGAGTATCTGCGCGGCAAAAACAAGCTGAACACCGCCGAGACCTCCGTGCTGCTCAGCGCCGTCAACTGGGTGCCCTACTCACGTAAGGAACGCGAAGACGTATTCATGCGCAGCTACAAGGAATTCGGCCGTTGGCGCAATCAGAGCACGAAACAGCTGAACCAGCTCAAGCGCAAGAAGAAGCGCAACGCCCGGGAGCAGAAAGAATTCGCCGCCCTGCAGAAGGCCGTGGCGGACATCCCGAAGATGGAGAGTCTCTTCAAAAACCTGCTGGACGAGAACTCCTACAAAAAGAACCGCGGCCCGAATGCCGTGGCCCAGAAAAGCCAGGCCTTCCTCGCTGCCTGGCGCGGCGGCCGCAAAGCGGAGGCCGTCGCTGCCGGCAAGCAACTCCATGCCGTCGTCGCCGGAAAGGAACGGCCGTTCCAACGGCAGACGGTCAGTTGGATCACCAGCTACAAGGACTGGGGTCTGCGGCTGGACGTCCTGCAGAAGGAATTGAAGCAGATGAACGCCAACGGCAACTACAGCGGTGTCGCCGGCGCCCTCGACGGCATTTCCGACCGCAACAACCGGCCCTGGCCCGACCAGATTCCGCGGGACCAGCAGGCCACCGCCAAGAAGGTTCACACCGCCATTTCCGCCGCCTTCATCAAAGAGCTGGACAAGGGCCGATATCGCGGTCAGCTGCTCGATTGGATCCGGCGGCTGCAGCGCGGCCACGGCTGGCGCGAAAGCAACTGGGGTTCGGCGGCGATGGAAAAGGTCATCCAGGGCAACTGGTTGACCAAAGCCAATCACCGCCCGGTCCGCGGGGACTATCCGGTCAGTCTGAACTACATGCACCTGATCCGCCACGAGTTCACCGGGCTCCAAGGCAAGTACCCCTACACCTCCTATTTCGATCCGTTCTTTGTTGAAGAGAGCAAGAAACTCGGGTTCCTGCATGCCGGCTACCGTGAATACGGCCGCGACGGCAAAGGCACCATCGCCGGGTATGTCACCGGCCTCTGGAAAGACGGCAAGGACCCCTTCATCGAACGCCACGGCGAATGGCGCAACCTGCTGCTCGACGGCGGCGGCAAAGGGATCATGCGGAAGTACTACGAGGACGAATTCAAGGCCGGCCGCAAGATCTCCCGCGTCGCCCTCGGCTGGGACGACCTGGACCTCGGCGATCTCAATGATTCCCGGCTGCAGCAGAAACGGCCGAAGTACTTCGCCGCGTTCAAGGCGTACGTCGCCAACTCCCCGCGCTTCGCCTACCCGCTCGGCGGTCCAAGTTTCGCGTCCCTCGAGCGCATCGACGCGGCCAAACTGACCGATGCCGAACTGGACATCCTGCTGCCGGCATTCAGCTCGCACATGAGCTACAGCGGCTGGCGGGGCTATGTCCCCATCGTCTGGGTCATGCACCGCGGCCTCACCGCCCGCAACCGCGAGCAGGACATCTTCCGCGTCATCCCCTACATGTGGAAGATCATGAATGAGACGCGCGACCACCATTGGCGCCGCATCGGCTATGAACGCATGAATGAGCACATCAAGAAGCTGATTGAAGAACAGAAGTTCGAGTTGGCCGCGGCCTACAGTCTGGCCGGACGCACCATCGGCGGCAAGTTTGACGACGCCCTGAGTCTCACGCTTGAGTCGGCCCGGACCAAGGCCGTGTCGCAAATCGGCACGATCCCCGTACCGGCGTCGGACCGCCGTTACAAGCTTTTCGTAGCGCAATTGTCCTTCGCCGCCGGCAACACGGTATCGGCCTGGAAGACATACCTGGAATGGGCCGGCAAGAATACCGGCTTCTCCCAACAGAACTTCAAAGACCTGGACCTGCGGTTCCTGACCTGGCTGGTTGAGAAACACACGGAAACCGGCGGCGAAGGCATTGCCAAAGCCGACCTCATGGCTCGCTCACTGATTCAATGGGTCGACAGCCAGCCGAACTTCCATGACCAGGAAGCCCGCGGCCAGCTCTATCTGGCATTTGCCAATATCGCGTTCAAAAAGCAGGAGTACCCGATTGCCCGCGCCAAGTACGAGTCCATCCGCATCCAACCGGACTTCCGCAATACCCAGGCCGCTCTCGACGCCGAACTGCGGATCGCGGAAGTCGACCGGCTGACGCGCAACTTCGACGCCGCCCTGGAGCGTCTCGAAAAGCTGGCGCGCAAGACCGACCCGCGGTTGCGCGTCGCCGCCCTCTATCAATTGGCCCTGGTCAAGAATGATCAGGAAGACTTCGAGGGCGCCTTCGAACAGCTCAAGGCCGTCCTGGCCTTGAAGCCCGACCATGCCGAAGCCAAGGTCCTGCGCGGCAAACTGTATAATAAAACCCGGCAGTACCATCGCGCCACCGCCTTGAAACTCGGCCACAATATGGCGCAGGAAGTGATCGTTCCCGGCAAGCCGTTGCGGGTCTCACTCAAAGACGACAACCTGGCAATCGTCAGCAGCTCGGCCAATGTCCAGATCCGCGCCTGGACCGAGCCCGGCGGCGATCAGGAACTCTTCACCCTCTACCCGCTGGCCGACAGCAAGACCCAGTTCGACGGCAAGCTCGATACAGCCCTCGACGTCCCGAAGAAGGGCGACGGCGTGCTCCAACTGCTGGGCGACGACAAGGTCTTCTACGACTACACCGTGGCCTTCAAGAAGAAGAACCACATCCCCGAAGAGGATCCGATGTCTCTGAAGGTTCGCACCCCGGCGGAACTCGAAGCGTCGGCCCGCAAGATTCTGACGCCGGAAGAGAAGAAAGACCAGCTGTTACTCGAAGAGATCAAGCGTAAACGCGGCATCCACGGCGGCCGTCGCGGCATCCGCCGCGGGCGCTATCGGATCGAAATGCGCACCGAAAGAAACGCCAAGGAAGTCAAGCCCGGCAACCCCATCAACGTCCAGGTGCGTGACGGCGACCACAGTATTACCGCCGGCGTCGACGAACTCCACGTCACGGCGCACACCAGCAGCGGCGACGTCATCGAGAAGGGAATCCTGCGGGAAAGCGGCAAGACCTCCGGCGTCTTTGACGGCAAGATCAAAACCGGCAAGGCACAACCGGTGGCGTACGCATCCGACAGCGTCGAGACGCGCAACCCGAACTTCGTGATCTCGCCGAAGCAGGATTACCAACCGTGGCAGGGCCTGCCCGCCAGCAAAAACCGCTGGTTCAGCGTCGATCTGAATGACAACGTGCCGTTGAAGCAACTGGCGCTTACGGGAGTCGACGGCCGGCGCATCAAGGACTTCGTGGTGCAGACCTCCTTCGATAACGAGCATTTTACCAATGTCGCGGCCTGGCCGCGCAAGCTGAAGGTCTGGGACGGCAAGCTGACTCTTGAAATCGCCGGGGTCGGCGACCTGCCGAAGGACGTCTCGGCACAGCAGTACCTGGACTGGCGTCATCTCTACAGCAACAAGGTTCACAAGCGCTATCGGGTTCCGGACTTCGCCGTCAATTTCAATGAGGGCACCTTCCGGTCCGGCTTCCTGAAATCCACCGGGCTGCGACGCGGCCAGAAGTTCGTTGCACGTCTGCGCGGCGCACTGTACTCGCATATGCGGCAAGTCCGCATCTTCACCATCAAGAAGGGGGCCGAAGGCGACAGCGTCAGCTACGATCTTTACATTGACGGCGTCAACCCGTTCGGCGACCGCCGCGATCGCGGTCGGCGCGGCCGGCGCGGCCGGCAGGAACAGGATAACGAGCAGAACCAGTTCAAGCTGGTTCTGGATAAGGGCGTGCATACCTTCGAACTGGTCATGCGCGGCAACGTATCCACCCCCATGCAGTACGACCTGCTGGTCAACACGGCGAAACCGCCGTACATCGCCCGGATCCCGCGCGACATGTTCGATCACGAACGCCATGCCGACCTGGCCCGCGAGTTCCAACGGAAACCGACGGTCGTCGCGCCGAGCGGCGACAAGAAGGACTTCACGATCACGTTCCCGGAGGACACCAACGCCCGCGTCGTCCGGCTGCTGCTGCTCGGTCACGAAGGCGATGCCCCGGCGATCAAGAAGATCACGCTGAAAAACCGCGATGACAAGATGATCCTGCCGACCAAGGCGGACTTCCGCGATCTGCGGCAGAACGACACCCTGGAAATCATCGCCGGTGACCGCATCACCATCCGCTATCGCGACCCGAAAATCCTCGATGCCGAGCGGCCCGAAGAAGTCCACGAGGACTTCCTGCAGGTCACCTACAACAACGCCGAGATGGAAGCGACCTTCGTGGATTACATCACCGAACAGGACATGCAGGTGCCGGTCTATATCCCGATGGTCCGCTTCAAGCGCGACGAACCGCTGATGATCTTTATCAACGACCCCGATGCCGATACCTCCGCCGAGAAGGACCGGCTCAAATTCAGCGCCCGCGTCACCGGCAAGAAATCCGTGGAGCTGGAAGCGCTCGAGACCCAGCCGGACTCGGGCATCTTCCTGGCTAAGATCTTCCCGATGACGACGCCCGAGCCCGATCGCGAAACGCATCTCAAGGTCGAGGAAGACGACAACATCATTGTCCGCTATATGGACAAGGAGAACACCGATCCCGGCATCCCGTGGATGCGGACCATCAAGGTCAACCAGGTCTTCTGGCAGGATCCCGAGCTCCGCTGCTTCTCGGTCCAGAGCGCCAAGCTGACCGAAGAAATGCGCCGTCTGTACCGCGCCAGAAAACCACGCGACCAGGCGGAAGACGACGAAGACGACGCCGACGAACCGGACAAGGCCCTGGTCCTGACCCGGCCCGACCGGCCGCAGTATGAGGAAACGGCGACCAGTTACATGACCAGCCCGGTCGTCACGGAAATCGTCTGGCCCACCGCCGTGCTGTCGGCCAAGAGCACGATCAGCGTCTACGCCCAGACATCAACCGGCCTGAAGAAGGCGGGCAAGGAGTTCAAGCCCGGAAGCTTCGACGTCAACGTCCCCGGGACAATCAAGTTGACCGCGACGCCGACAACCGAGTTGCGGCACCCGACGCCGCCGGGTTTCGCCACGGTGGTCCGTCAGGGCGCCGTTGCCGGGGACGCCCTGGAAGACGGCGTCTTCACCTTCTCGATCCCGACGCGACTGGGCGACTGCCCGAACGAAACGCTGATCAACGAGGATGTCCCGGTCGAGGACGAATACCTCCGCGAGGAACGCCGGCGCGCCAAGCAGGCCGGTGAAGAAGCCGTCAAGCCCGAGTACGCCCTGCTCGTCAGCGGCAACGACGAGATCTACGTCGGTTTCAACTACAAGGACTGGGAAGGCAAGGAACACTGGCTGGTCCAACGCGTGAAGATGACCACGTCTCCGCTGTTTCACATCATGGACAAGAAATACGAGGAGCAGGTCGACGGCCTGTATGTGGGTGACACGCTGTACATGAAGATCATCGATCCGATGATGGACAAGACCGAGCAACGCGACACGATCAAGATCGACATCAAGACGGATCGCGGCCGGCAGGTGGCCCTCGAACTGCGGGAGACCTTCGAGCATACCGGCGAATTCCACGGGTTCATTCAACCCGTGTACGCGGCCGAAGGCAAACAGCTCCAGGAGGGTGAACTCGGCGTCGTCTACGGCGACACCATGACGCTTACCTACAAGTCCAGCATGGAAGAAATCGTCAAGACGCTTGAAGTCCACAAGGGCGCCGACGGCGATCTGATCGCCTTTACCAAGCGCTTCAAGGACAAAGATATTGCGGTGCAGACGCAGTTTACGATTGCGGAAGCCTACTTCGAGCTCGCCAAGAAACACCGAGCCCTCGGCAAGAAAGACCTGGCCCGCCGCGAAATCAAGCAGGGCAAGCGCCTGCTGGAAGAAGCGATCCGCGACTTCCCCGATACCGAGACCAAGGCGCAGGCCGACTACCTGCTGGCCAACCTCGCCCTGGAATTCGCCAACGACGCCGTTGACGACCGGATCAAGAACAAGTTCTATCTTGAAGCGATCAACCGGTTCGGTGATATCGTCGCCACCAACGCCAAGAGCCCCTACGCCCCGAAGGCGCAGTTCAAGAAGGCCCTGACCTACGAGAAGATGGGCCGGCTGGACAAGGCCTGCGAGGAGTACGTCAAACTCTCCTACCGCTATCCCAACAACGAGCTGGTGGCGGAGACAATCGCCCGTCTGGGCCAGTACTTCTGGCGCAAGGGCAACTCCTACAAGAAGGTCTCGGCGAACCCCGAGCTCGACGAACTCGAAGCCTTCAAATTCAAGAAGAAGGCCGGCAACATGTATAAGACCTCCGGCGAGGTCTTCGGCCGTCTGGCCAAGCGCTTCCCGAACCACAAGCTGGCCGGCAAAACAACCGTGCTCGCCGGCCAGGCCTTTATCAAGGCGGAGCATTTCCCGAAAGCCATCGAGGTGCTGACCGAAGCCGTCGAGACCTACAAGGACGACCGCAAACTCACCCCCGAGGCCAGCTACTGGCTCGGCGATTGCCATTATAAGACAAAAGACATGGTCATGGCGTATCGGACCTGGAAAACGCTGACCTGGGACTACCCGGAAAGCAAATGGGCCAAATACGCCCGCGGCCGGCTGGCACAGCCCGATATGGTTAAGGTGGAAGAATCACAAATGAGCGACGGCGGCTGATCGGCCGGAGGTGCTATGGACATAAATGAGCTGAGCATCCAGCGGATGCAGGACCGCATTGACCAGCAAACCCGGACCATTGACATGCTCTCCGCCCGGGTCCGGATGCTGGAGGAAGAGAACAGCGACCTGATCGCCCAACTCCGGCGCCGGGGCGTCGATGTTCGCAGCAGTTCCAAGACTGCGGTCGAACTGCCGCCCCCGGTGACGGAGGAACTGGAGTATGAAACCAGCAGTTTCCAGCTTCTGGGCGATCCGGAGAAGCGCCTGGCGGAAGAGCTCTTTCAGGCCGACCCGGTCTACACGCTGGACAAGACCGAAACCACAGCCGATGTCGGCCACTGGCTGAGCAACGGCATCGTTTGGGCGGCAACCACGGCGGACCGCCTGATCCTCTTTGCCGCCGGCCGCCGGCCGTACGTCGAGGAGATTCCCTTCGGCATGCTGCGGAAGTCCGTCTACAATCAGGTCACCGGTGAGATTGTCCTGGGTCCCGCGAAGGATTTGAAAACAACGAAACTGAGAATGCCGCCGGCCCCTGCGTACCAGTTGCTGGCTCAGATTTATCAACAGGAGGAAACGAATGCTTAAGTATATTCTTGAAGGCGGAACCATGATGATCCCGCTCGTCATCTTCAGCGTCCTGACGCTGGCGGTGATTATCGAGCGCTGTATCGCCTTCTATCAGAACCGCAGCATCAATATCGGCGCCCTGCGGGCCGAGGTCCTGGGACTGCTGGCGGAAGGCCGCGAAGACGACGCCATCATGATCTGTGCCTCGACCCCCAGTCCCGTTGCCGCCGTCATGCTCGTCGGCCTCCAGACCTACCAGAAACTGACCGCCGCCAATGAACGCCCGGAAGTCGTGCGCGCGGTGATGACCAAAAGCATGGAAGACTACTCCATGCACGCCATCAACGCCGTCCAGAAGCGACTGAACATCCTGGATACCGTCGGCACGCTGGCGCCCCTCCTGGGTATGGCCGGCACCGTTCTGGGCATGATCAAATCCTTCGCCGCCATGGCCGGCGCAGCCTCCCTCGACGCCGGCCTCGTCGCCGCCGGTATCTCTGAAGCCCTGATTACCACCGCCGCCGGCCTGCTGATCGCCGTCGCCGCCGTTATCCCGCTGAAATTCTTCACGTCCATGACCGAAGATATCGAGCTCGACGTCGAAGACGCCGCCAGCGAGTTGATTGAATTCGTTTCGCTTCACGCCGGCAGCGGCGTCGACGCACCCGTCGCCTACCAGAGCGCGGAGTAGCCCCCGCAGCGGAGTCGATCATGCTGACGAAGAAACGCAAGAAGCGCCGCGAGTCCGAGATCCCCGTCGGGTCCTTCTCGGATATCGCCTTCCTGCTGATCATCTTCTTCATCCTGACGACGGCCTTCGTCAACAACCTCGGCTTCGACACTGAGATTCCCTCCGGTGAGAAGAGCGAGGAGAAGAAAGAGAAGATGACGACGGTCAAGCTGCACCACAATGAGATCCGGCTCAACGACAGCGAGAAGAAGCTGACGATCCCGCAGCTCCGCCGGCGACTGGACAAGATGAAACTGGGCGAGAAGAAGAAGGACCAGGACAAGATCGTCGTGCTCGAGCCTTCCGGCAAAGTCCCGTACCAGCGGTACTACGAAGTCATGCATACCATCAAGGAAGCAGGCGGCGTGATCGCCATCCTGCGTGAGAACAAATGAAGCGCCGCCGCACCAAGAAAAAGAGCGTTACGGTTCCCGTCGCCAGCATGGGCGACATTGCCTTCCTGTTGATCATCTTCTTCATGGTCTGCAGCAACTTCGTCAAGGAGTCCGCGATCAAACTGGAAAAGCCGACGGCCGCGGATCTGGAGAGCGTGGAGGAAACCCCGGTTTCGCTGAAGATCTCCGAGGAGCGCGAGATCTGGCTGCAGGGCACCCTGATCCAGGGCGGCGATCCCGACGCGGTGGAGGCCGCTGTCCGCAGCCTGGTCGCCGACAAGAAGACCGATGCCGGCCGCACCGTGATGTTCCAGTGCGACAAGAATGTCGACCGCGAAGTTTTTGAACCGATCATTGAAGCCCTGGCCAAAGCCGGCGCCCGGATCCGCGCCGTCGGCGATACGGCCCCGGAACCTAAGAAATAGCCGGCCCGGGCGTTCCCATTTATAGAGCAGCAACAAGTTGACAATTCAGGAGGACAGACGATGAGCGATCCCCTCAATAATCTTGACCACGACCCCGAACGGCTTCTGCACCACTTCAATCGGCCGATCCTGCATATCATCATCTGCTTTGTGGTGGCCTTTTTCCTGCACGTGCTGGTAGTCGGCGGGTCGTCGTACGGTTATGTGCGCGACCGCTGGATCGACCCGGAAGGCGCCAAGCTGCGTGAGAAAGCCCGGCTCGAAGCCCAGAAGGCCAAGGAAGACGCCGAGAAAAAGAAGATCACCGATGCCGCCGCCGAAGGCGCGAAGGAAGACACCAAAACCGAGGAAGCCGCCGAGACCGATGGCGACGATGGCGACGATGACGGCGAAAAGAAGAGCAGCATTGAGAAGCAGAACGAAGAGCTGCGCAAAAAGTACGGCGGCGAGACCATCAAGAAGATTACCGAGATGCCCAAAGAAGGCGAAATCCCGGACGAGCCGCAGGGCGAAAAACCGCTGGACGATGAACTGGGTATCGGTTTCGGCGAGACCAATCAGACCCTGGATGACGACAATAAGAATCCCACCCCGGGACAATAACCTTATATGTTCAAGCGGAAGACCAACTTCATCAACCTGATCCTCTGCGTTATCCTGGCGATGCTCGGAGCCTGGATCATGCGTCAGGGCGTCCTGATCTACCTGACGACGTACGATCAGTTGCAGGAGTTGTCCAAACCGCTGGCCGAACACCTCAAGCTCGAAGGCTACGGCAGTCTGATCAACAGCCTCATGTGGCTGGTGATTGCCGTCGGCGCCTTCATGACGGTGGCGGCGATTCTCGGGCTGATCCTCAAAACCCGGATCAACCTGACTCTTCTCCGCGGCAGTTGCGTCGGCTACTACTTTGCCTTCCTGGCTCTTTTCTACGTGTCCAACCGGCTCCTTGGCGACATTCAGGCCAAGGAGATCCTGATCCTCGGCGTCGAAAAGCCGGCCAACCCGGACATCGCCCGCTGGCTGTGGTATGTCGTCTGGCCCTACCTGGGACTGTTGGCCGTCGTCATGATCGCTCACATCAATCTCTGGCGCCGCAGCGTCGTCAATCTGTACAGCGGCGAAATCGAGGAAGAACCGGCAACCGGCGATCGGGTGCTCGAGAATATGCGGACTCACGGCTCGGATCCGCGCTACCGCAAGAGCATCTTTGGCAGTGTCTTTCTGCATATCCTTGTGCTCTTCATTATCCCCTGGCTCATTGCCGTCGGCTGTCGCGACCGTTACGGCGTTCCCAAGGGCAAAGGCAATCCGGTCGTGGCCCTCGTCCGCATCGTGCAGCCGAAGAAGAAGAAGAAAAAGAAGCGGCTCATCCTCAATCCGCAGTCGGCAATCATCTTCCAGCAGCCGGACATCGATGACTCCAAGATCCTCAAGGAAGTCAACGAAGAAACGCAGCTGGTCTACAGCTTCACCCGGGCGCGCGCCGGCAAGATGGGCGCCGGCGGCCCCGGCAAAGGCGGCTGGCCCGACGGCATGGAGGGCGCCGTTATCCGCTTCATCCGCATCCGCTATTCCGGCCGCGAATGGGATGACGGCATGGACCGGCGCGAAGGCGCCGACGTCAACTTCCTGCAGTATTTTCATAAGATCACCGGCTTCAAGGTGGCCCGCCTGCCCGAAGCCAAGCACCCCTACGAGATCAAACGCTTCGACAAAGGCTACGCCCCGCCCTTTGTCTATATGACCGGCAACGACCGCATCAGCATGAGCAATCGCGACGTCAAGATCCTGCGCGAGTATATGCTTGACGGCGGTATGATCTTCGCCGACTGCGGCGGCGTGAACTGGGACAGTTCGTTCCGGGCCTTTGCCCGGCGGCTGTTCCCGGCCAAACCCCTCGTCCCGATACCCGACGATGACCCGATTTTCCAGATGCCCTATGAATTCCAGAACGGCGCGCCGCCCCTCTGGCACCACGGCGGCAACCGCGCCCTCGGCATCAAACACAACGGCCGCTGGTGTCTGTTCTACCATCCCGGCGACATCAACGACGCCTGGAAGACCGGCAACTCCGGGCTGAAGAAACACCAGGCCGCGCAGGCCTTCGAAATGGGCACCAATATCATCTACTACAGCTTCACCCGTTACCTCGAACTGACACGGAAATACCGCAAGCAATGAATCGGCGTTTGACCACGATTGCCCTGTCTCTGGCTGCCCTGCTCCACTGCCCTGCCCTGCTCGCCGAACCGGTGGATACCGAGAGCATGTGGTGGACCACGCGCCTGTGGGAGTACTTTGGGCTGATCGGCCACGTCGCCGTTGCCTGCATCCTGCTCACCGTCGGTATCATCCTGCTGTTCCGGCAGATGGGGCCGCGACGCTCGCGCCTGTACCGCCTCGCCCTCGTGCTCGCCGTTATCGGCTATGCCTTCGCCCTCTGGAACTCCGCCCGCGTCTCGCGCATGGAAGTCGACCACGAATATGAAAAGGCACTGGAAGCCAGAAAGCGCCGCGAGTTGATGCGCAAACAACTCGAAGAAGAGGCCCGCCGCAAGTGGCAGAACGACCCCGGCTACCGCGTCCAGTTCGCCGAAGAAACCGAGGCCGACAAACTCGATCTCGCCGGACAGGAGTCCGAAGAACAGAAGAAAGAAAAGGAAAACGTCTACGAACGCGCCGCCAAGGGAGAACTCGAAGCCCTGCGCAAGATCGAAAAAGGCAGGACCGGCAAAGACGACGAAAGCCTCAATCCCGATGAAGTCACCGACGCCGCCTATGAAGGTCTCGCAAACATGGACGAGGGGCAGAAAGATGCCCGCTATGCGTACCGCAACCGCGGCCCGAAAAAACGCCGGGAAGGCGCCAGGGACGACGAGATGGACGTCCTGACCAAAGCCGAAATCAAGCAACCCGGCAACAAAGAGGGGGGCGGCTCAATTGAAGACGTCAAACTGTACCGCATGGCCGACGTCGACCTGGCCAACAAGATCGACAACGGCATCCGTCACACGGCCCGCTGGGTCCTCGTCACCATGCTTCTGCTGGTCTTCTGGAATTACCTGCGCACCTTCAATGACGCATTCCATTTTCTCTTCCCGCTGCCCGTCGGCGGGCCGTGGATGGATCTGTTCCGGCGCAAGCAGTACAGCGTCCTCCTCAACTCCCAGTCCCAACCGGTGATCGCCAGCTACCTCCGCAAGGTGGTGCGCAAGGGCGAATCCTTCATTTACTTCGGCGAGCAGGACCCCTGCCCCGGCAGCAGACTGTCCCGCTTCTTCGTCAACCTCGGCCGGCCGCTCAACCGCCTGTTCGGCAAGATCTCGGACTGGCTCTACGATCCGGGCAAGCCCGGGCGCATCCCCGTGCAGTGGCTGCAGGACCTGCTCTACGGCATCAGCCCGGCGCTCGCCAGGAACACCGGCGTCGCCCTCACCATCTTCGTCCGTTTCCTCAAACGCGTGCTCTGCCGCCTGCCGTTCTTCATCTTCTTCGTTGCCCTCGCCGCCATCCCGATTCCGCTCTTCTTCAAAACGAGAATCCGGGCGCTGCAGTACTTCATCATCTCCCTCACGGTCTTGTCGCCCCTGCTCTTCATCGATACCCCGCTGCTGCGCACCTTTGTCCCCAAAATGCGGTATGATGATGACAATCACCCCAAAAACCCGGAGCACATGTTCGACACCGCCTGGTTCGGCCGGGGCTGCTTCACTGTTACCAGCCGCGCCCTCGCCGACGCCATGATCCGGGAACTTCGCGGTTTTCTGGCCGCCCGCCGCGCGTCCAAGGCCGCCGCTTTGCGCCCCGTAAATATCTTCTGGGACTTCGACGATCCACCCGACGAAGATCTCCTCTTCGAGCTCTCGGCACTCTGCCGCCGTACCAACTGCCGACTCCTGGTAATCAACCCGAACGCCGAAACCACCAATTACGCCCAAGGCGTCTTCGACGCCATCCGCACCGAACCGATGGCCAAACTCGAACCAATTCAGTACGGTCATTGACGAAGGCGAAGGGGACAATGGGGAGCATATCAGGAAAGAGCATAGCCTCGTATGGCGCTTACTCCATGGCGTTTGGGATGTACGGATTCGCGGTTCTTCATTGGAATTACGCTTCACTGCTGCTTGTTCGACAGTCATAAGACGTTATCCGTCACATATCAGTTGCACCCTCTTCCAGCGGCTTCTGACACAACTGACCCGACAGCTATTCCGCATTCTGCTTCGGGGCGCCGGCAGCCGTCAGACACTGCCAACATCGTTGCTCGGCGCCGAAACGGCGGCGAGCCCCTGCACTCCCGCGCGAGGTTTTTTCGCGTTTTCTTGAAATCCCGGTTGACCCGGCCGCCGCGCCGCGGTCTATTCAACTCAGTTGAAGCTAATGAAACCTTATTGACGAAAGAATGTCTATGGAAATTGGGGCCAGGCTGAGGAAGATCAGGCGGCTGCAGCAGAGAACCCTGCAGGATGTCGCGGATCGCAGTGATATCACCAAGAGCCTGCTGTCCAAAATCGAGAACGGCAAGACCTCGCCGCCGGTCGCCACCCTCACCCGTATCGCCGATGCGCTCGGCGTCAAGGTCGCGCAATTGCTTGCCGACGGCACCGACTCGACCACCGTCCATACCCCGGCAGAGGCGTTGGCGAAGCGAAATATGACCGCAACCGACAAGGGGTATAGCTTTTTCAGTTTCGCTTCGCGCCGCACGGACAAGGCGATGCAGGTCTACCTGTTTGAAGCGCAGAGGGGCAAGATCAAACCGCAGGCCCTCTCGCACAGCGGCGAGGAGTTCATCTACGTCCTCGATGGCGAGATGCAGTACACGGTCGGCAACGTCCAGTATCGCCTTGGGCCGGGGGACAGTCTGTATTTCGACGCGGAGGAGGACCATGACCTCCAGCCGATTTCCAAGACGGTCCGGTTTCTGGCTGTCTTTACGGAAAGGAAAGAATAGGAACCCACAAGGCAATTGGAAGATCTATGCTCACGATCGACAACCTTGCCGTCAGTCCCTGCAGTAACCCGGAACTGAGTCGCGACGACGCTCTGCGTGAATACGCCGCACTCGGCTACCGCAAGTTTGAGGTCTTTACCGGCTGGGCCGGATCGGCCTTTGATGTCGCGACCGGAGATCCTGCCGAATACCTGGCGGCCGGACGGCGGCACGGCATGACATTCACGTCGATGCACCTGCCGGCCACGGAAGAAGACCGGCCGGCCAGTGTGGCGCTGGCGGTCAAGGGCGCCGAAGCTGCAGCGGCTCTCGGCGTCAAGGTGGTCCTCTACAAGGGCAAGACGCGCGCGGCCTACATCAATAATGCCAAGGCCTTCCTGGACGGCATCGAAGGGCTCGCCGTCATCCCTGTGCTTCAGAACCATGTGGGCACGCCGATCACAACACTGGAGGATTTCCGGGCCATCATCGACGGGATCAACGATACGCGTATGAAGACGCTGCTGGAAGTCGGCATGTTCCACACAATCGGCGTCACCTGGGATCAGGGCTGTAACCTGTTGGACGACAGTATCGCGCTCGTCCACATCAAGGACCAGATCGGTGAGCAACGGGTGCCCTTCGGTGAAGGCGAGGTAGACCTGGAGGGTCTCTTCCGAAGACTCGAAACCGACGGTTACGACGGCGAGATCGTCGTCGAAATGGAGGTCTGCCGGGACGACACGAAACGCACCCTTGAGTTATTGGGTGCGGCTCGGGAGCATATCGCCGGCGTGCTGGAGGAGATCCACAAATGACCACACGCCTCGGCATGATCGGCGCCGGCAACTACTCGCGCGGAAATATCGATCCATGCTTTCATATGCTGAAGGATGTCAAGATCGCGCCCAACGCAGACCTTGAACCGACGCCTTGCGGCGGGCTCCGTCCTCTACAGCGGGTGGTCGCAAGAAAGGACTGGAAGAAAGCAGGAGACAGGATTGAGGACAAGGAACATATAGATGAATGAACCAAGGATATGCATTATTGGCGCCGGCAATCTTTCGACCCGGCGCATTTACCCGTACATCGGCGCGGCCGGCGCCGTTCTGGCCGGGGTCTGCGACCTGAACCGGGAAAAAGCAGAAGAGAACGCCCGGCTGTGGGGCGGCAAGGCCTATACGGACTACAACGACATGCTCGACACCGAGAAACCGGACGGCGTGATCGTCTGCATCTGTGCCGAAATGCACGCCCGAACGGCACGGAAAATCCTGCCGCGCGGCATTCCGGTCTACACCGAAAAGCCCCCTGCTCCGACCGCCGCGGCCGCGCTGGAAATCGCCCGCCTGGCGAAAGCCAACGACGTGCTCTGCATGACGGCGTTCAAAAAACGGCATAACATCGCCAATTCCCGCGCCAGAGAATGGATTTCGGGTTTCCCGTCCGAAGATCTCTACGCCATCTCGATCGACTATGCCTCGGCGCAATACAGCAACGATTCGCAACGGCGCAGTTTTCTCTTTGACTTCTGCGTCCACGCCATCGACTTGATCGGCTATCTGGGCGGCGATGTCGACAACGTTTTCGCCTTCGCCAAGGGCCAGGACGCCTATGCCGTCTCCCTGCAGTTCGCCTGCGGCGCCGTCGGCACGTTGACGCTGAACGACGGTCGATCGTTCGGCCTGCCGACCGAGGAGATCGAGATTTCAATCAAGGGCGGCAACTGGATGACAATCCACAATTCGTCTTCCTGGAAGATCGCGCAGGACGGCAGAGCCTGTGAATGGCGCGAGCCGAATACGTTCGTCAGCGGCGGCGACAGCGGCTATGACACCGGCCACCTGGCCGAGCTTCAGTGCTTCGTCGCCGCCCTTCGGAACGGTGACTCGACCACGAAATCGAGCATCTACGAGAGTTACAAGAGCATGCTGCTCTACGAAGCCATCGTCGCGTCCGTCGACTCCGGAGATAAGGTCACGATCAACTACGAAGCACTGTGAGGCCCTCCCCGGCGTATCGGTTTTCGAAGGCTTCGACAACGAGGTCCGGGGAACCGCCGCCGCCATCCTGAAAGACCGGCAGCCGGCCGGAGGTAGACCAGAAACAGGCCCGGCACGTTAACCGCATCTTCGAAGCGTTCACCGAGCACTCCCTGAAAACCATTGAACTGACACAAAAACATGACAACATCTCCCTGCCGCGTCGGCATCGTCGGCGTCGGCAACATCGATTTCAAACCGACCTTCGCCGCCATCCGCGCCACCGGCTATGACGGCTGGATCTCGGGCGACGAAGAAAGCGGTGCGGATGAGCTTGAGTCCATGTGCCATTGTCTGCAATTCATGCGAGACGGCATGCGAGAGTAGGTCAGCCCAATCGGGCGCGCTCACATGGGCCCGCCGCCATTCGCCGCTTTCACCCAGTTGTCCAGGTCGACGGGGTGTATTCCCAGAGCCACGGTGCTGCCTTTCATAAAGCGGCGGGTCGCGCCCACCACGCGATAGCTCTCACGTCGGCACTTCATCATCTCAGCCTGGGTCACCCGAATCCCCTCCTGGTCAAGGATGTTCTCCGGGTCCAGGTGATCAAGCGGCGTCCGCTGCAGTTCGATCTCAATCCCTTCAAAGCGGATCTGATGATCCTTCAAGGCCGCCTCCAGGCCCTGCACCAGGCGCGCCTGAAAGCCCGCAAGATTCCCGTAAGCATCGCCGAAATCTACTGCCCCGGCGGTATCCTTCATGACCGCAACCACCACTTCCTCCAGCAACTCGTGCCACACCGGTTCGTGCCGGATGCGGTCGCAGCCAAAGCGCTCGATATGCTGGATCAGCGCCTCGTCCGTATCGGCAAAATGAATCGCCGCGCGCAACGTCAGGTCCCCCCGGATGTTGTCGCCGAAAACAAGGCCGTCAGCCCCATGCCGCTCCTGATGATAGGGAATCGAAGCAAGGCTGAGCCGTTTCACCGTGGCGGTAAACGGCGCGACGAAACAAGTCTGCCGGCTGATGCGAACCCCAGCCGAGTTGGTCAGCACCAACACCTTGCCGGGCGGCACCCGGCGGAAGCAGACAAGCAAACCGGCGAAGGCCGCAACGGCGACAGCAATCGAAGCAATCAGTATGATAATCAGCGGCGTCATGACAACCCTTGGTCTCTATAAAATTTAACCGGAAATACAACATCTGTCAAGACTGTCGGCCCGCCTCGGGCGCATGTCACTTTCGTAGGCGTTTCCTGCCAGCAATTGGCTCGATCCTACGACCCCAGGCGGTTTATCCGCCTGGTGAAGAAGTTCA
>CAYLNH010000084.1:0-25388 GCA_964384625.1 uncultured Lentisphaerales bacterium | reverse complement strand
TCGGCGCTCAAGAGGGTGCGGGATCTCTATGCGGACCGCGAAGGGCAGTAAACGAAGGCTTACCCAGCGGCCGCAGGCGATTTGACCTGTTGTCAATCCAGACGTACGGTTAGCGCTCGTGATATGGACCTGAGGAGTATTGTGCCCCGCCTATGAAGATCGTTATCGAAGTTCCGCATTTCCCCGAGCAGTTTGCCGAGTGCATTGAGCTGGTCGACAAACAAGACTGCTGGGACGGACTGGCGGTGGCCGGCCGCACCATCAACGAACTGAGCGAGTGGGAAGACATTCTCGATCGCTCCGAGACCTTCTGGACGTTCCTGGGCGGGCTGCTGCCGGATGCCGTCGCCAGCCAGTTGCCCGACCTGGAGTCCGCCCCGCGCGACAAGATTCTGGAGCATGCCGGCAACCTGCTGGTGCGCACGGCTTCGCTGGAATTGGGCTGCGCCTCGGTAGATCTCGGACTCGACCGCCTGGCCTGGCCGAACGCCGCAGAACGCTTCGCCGATCTCGACGTTGAAATGGAGCGGCGGCGGGACATCATGACCGCCCTGCTGCCGGAAGCCCACCGGCTCGGCTGCCGGATGAGTCTGTCGCTCCGCCATCCGTGGCCGCCCATCAGCGAGCGGGTCACCGAACTGTCCCTCGACCTCCTCGAACGCGTCGGCAATCACGACTGCGGTCTGATGCTCAATACGGTGATTGACGAACTCGAGCAGTTGACGCCGGAACAGGCGCTGGCGCCGTTCCTGGAGCGCTTGACGGTGCTGCGCCTGCACTACGAGCCGGTCCTCGGCGTGCGCCTGTACGAAGACGATCAGGCTGCCTGGAGCCGGTTTCTGCTGCAGAACGGTTATGAAGGCCAGGTGGTCTTCGCCCCCGTATTCGAACATGCCGCCGGCTTCGCCGCGGAACTGGAACGCCTGGCGCCGCAGATCTGGGAACACTGGCGCTGAGACAAAACGATCCGGCACCCAAGGAGATCCTATGAACCGAGCAGTCGAAACCGACAACGCGCCCGCCGCCATCGGCCCGTATTCCCAGGCGGTCCGCGCCGGCAACCTGGTCTTCGTCTCGGGCCAGATTCCCCTCGACCCGGCCACCGGCCAGCTCGTCGCCGGCCCCATCGCCGATCAGACCCGACAAGTTCTGAATAACATCAAAGCCGTCCTGGCCGCGGCCGATCTTGCATTGGACAATGTCGTCCGTTGTGATGTATTTCTGGCGGACATGAACGATTTCGCCGACGTCAACAAAGTCTACGCCGAATTCTTCGCCGGCCGCGTCAAGCCGGCGCGCCAGGCGGTTGAAGTCGCGCGCCTGCCCAAGGACGTGGGCATCGAGATTTCCGCCATCGCCGCATCCGGCTGAATGAACGGTTTTGCATCCTGTCTGTTCGAATCCTCGGCGGTTTGCCGACAGGAAGGAATTCTGTCCGCCGAATTGCTTGAGCACGATTGCTTTCATGATGGAGATTGAAATGCCAAAAACAACCCGAGGCCGATGCGCCGTGGTCTTTCTGGTGAGCGTCGTCGTCTTCGGCGGCGTCGGCTGCGGCATGCATCTGGGCGAATGGGCCCGCAGCATCGTTACCGACCGCGGCATTCATCTGTTCGCGCCGAAACCCCAGGGACGCGCTGACGGCATCCCCACCAGCAAGCTGCCGGGTCCGCCGCGGACGGAGAAGCTCGAGTTCCGGCTCAACGCCGGAAACGCGCAGGTGATGACCGGCACGAACGACGCCAAAAACGAACGCTGGTGCGACTGCCTGGGGAACTACTACGCGGCCGAGTATATCCGCCGGTTCAGCTATGCAGACAAGACCGCCGACGGCCCGCAGGTCTGCGTCCGCATCGAGCCGCCGGGAAATACGCTGAAGGGCCGGCTGGAGGCGCGCCGGTTGAAACCGAATTTTGCCTATCAGATCAAGCTTTTCGGCGACTACAGGAAAGACAAGGAAGGCTTTGAGGTCATCGGCAAACACGGCCGCTGGCGACTGCCCGGGACCTACACCAACTACACCGACAGCGACTACAAAGACTACCCCGATGAACAGAAGCACGAAGTCGAAGCCTACATCCTGTTCGACTTCTTCGTCACCGACGAAAACGGCAATGCCGTCCGCGAATTCAGCCTGGACAGCACGCTGCATGTTTTGTGGAAGAGCACGCAATACAGCCGCGGCGTCCCGGAATCAGACATGGTGAAGGTCGAGATCGACGCATCCGACCCGAAGACCTACGCGCGTCCGAAGGCGGATCCCGGGACGGTCTGGATCTGGGCCGAACGCGAAGCGGAGCGTTACACCGCTGCGAACCAGGTGATCCGCCTGCCGGCCCGCACATACAAGGCCTTCCTGATCCTGACCGAGGAGAGCTTCCACTCCTACGACTACGACGGCGGCTGGTGGGCGACCGTCCTGAAAACCCCAATCGAATTCGAGATCACCCGGTAAAGTGGATCCGGGACAGCGGTCGCGTCGGAGTTCGCGGCGGGATGAGGGAGTGGGATTTCAGATTTGAGATTGTGGAAGAAGGAAAGAACTCCGGGGACAGGTCTTGCTTCGCACCGGGCGACGCGGGAACTCGACTGTCAAAAAGGTCGCGACGCAAACCGGTGGAAAGACGGCGGGGATCACGGCAGGAAGCTATGGATTCCGGGGGCCAGATGTTCCAGGTTGGACCGGATCTTCTCGAGGGTGACATGCCCGAAGTTCGGCGTTCGGTTGATGTCGTACAGGTAGACTTCGCCGTCGCTGACGGCGAAGTCGAACTTGCCGTAGTCAAACCCAAGCTCCTCCCGCCGGCGGCGCAGTTCCTCCGGGATGTCGCTGAGTTCCGCGCGTTCAACCGTATTGCGTGATTTCACGATCGGCCCCGTGGCATACCGCAGTATGGCGCATTCACGGTTGCCCAGGAAGACCCAGGAGCGCGCGCCGTAGAGATCGCCCTTGCGCTCGGGCCGAAACTGCTCAACAACCAGATGCGGGTTGTCCCAGATGTCCGCCGGGACCTCCTGCTTTGCCTCAAGCACCAGATATCCGCTCGCAGCCAGCCGTTGCGGGTCCGGCCCCCGGCTCGACGTCAGACGCTTCAACATGCGTTGCCAGCGGCCGCACCGGGCTTCCAGACGGGCCTCGGGCTTGCCCGCGAAGTTGCGGTTCGTCTTGACGATGACCGGTCCGTTCCAGTCGTCCTCGCGGTCCACCAGCAGCGTACTGAACCGGCGCTTGGAAATATCGGTCACCCGGAGGTTGAGCACCTTCGGGTATCGCCGGAGGAACACCAGGTAGTCCTCCGGAACGACGGTGAGGTCAACGTGCAGAACGGCCAGGTCCGCCGGCACGAAGGTCTTCTTACCTTGCAGTGCAGTCACCTCGATGCCTTGCTCGCGCCAGACATCGACGATGCCTTTGAGCACATACTGCGTGTCCTCAAAATGGCCGGACTCGTGCTCAAGGACGACAATGTGGGGCATGCTCCCTCCAGGTTCAGACGAGGCCAACTTGACCCGCATCACGGTCAGATGCAAGAGCACCGGAAGCAAATCACCGGTTCGGGCACAAGAACGTTCCTGCACCGGCCGCCGGAAGATGCCCCTGGCTGGGCCGAGGGAGTGTCGACCTCCCTTCAGTCTCGCGTTTGCCCCCGAATCCTACGCCTTTGGCTTCGGAATTGAAGGGGGAATGGATACTCCCAAAGCTCAGTTTGGGGTCTCTTTTCGGGGCGCAGGAAACGAGTCCCGACCTCGGTTCGCGGCGGCTGCAGCCGATCCGGCAATCGCAGCCAGTTGCGTCGACGCATTGGGAAATGATGAAGCTTTCACGCAATTCAGCCGCGCTGCGGCAGCGGTGCCTGCCGGGCAAACCGCGCGGAGCAGTCCGGGGGGGCTGCAAATCCTTTACTGTAATTGCTTATGGCTCTGTCAATTCGACTATTACGAATCGAATAAGTTTGGTTTTCGTGGAACTTCGGGCGGCGGATCGGGTCTCAAGAGATGAACTGGGGCGGGGGGCAGTCCGGACAATTCAGAATGAGGAGAGTCGCCATGCCGATGTGTCGCCGTCTATTTGCCTTGCCGGGATTGTTGTTGTGCTGCTGTGTCCTGCAGGCTCTGGAACCGAAGCCGTCGGTCCCGGTGGGTCAGCCGTTCGAGCCGCCGGCGCTGCCGGCGGCGCCGCGGGTGATCGGGGCGTCGAAGTGGACACAGAACGCCGGGCCGGACGAGACGATGGTGATCGCGGGCTACGGCTTTGACACCAGGACCTCCTTCCAGGTGTTCGGGCAGTCGACGAGCGGCAAGGTGACGAAGAACGCCACCGTCCATTCGATCACACCGTTCCGTGCCATGATCACACTGCCGGCGGCGTTGCCGAAGAACACGGTCTATTTCGTCTGGGCCAGGAACGCGAAGGGCGCGAGCGAACCGATCCCGGTGAACAAGGCGGAGGTCTGGTACAGTATGCCGCGGCAGGCGTCCCCGGGCGAGCGCCTGTTTGTCTACGGCCGCAACCTGGCGTTTGAGGGTGTGAGCCCCGGCTGGGTCTACGTCAAACCCAAGGACAAGGCCGTCAAGGGGGTCCTGCTGAAGACGGAGAACACGAACCCCTACCGCGCGGAGGTTGTCCTGCCAAAGAATCTGGCGTACGGCGACTACGAGGTGTGGGCGCACAACGGCCATGGCGGCAGGCACGGCTGGAGCGCCCTGCACGAGCAGGTTGCCGGCGTCGTGGTGACCCCGCATCTCAAAGTCCGGGCGCCGCACAAATGGGACGGTCCGACTCTGAACGTCAAGACCCTTGGCGCCCGGGGCGACGGCCGGACCGACGATACGGCGGCGGTGCTCAAAGCCCTGACCAAAGCCAACACGACGAAGAACACCACGATCTACTTCCCCGCCGGCACCTATCTGCTGTCGAAGCCGATCTCGCCGGTGACGGGGCCGGACAGCACGGGCATGCGCATCATGGGCGACGGCATGAAGAAGACCTTCATCAAGGGCAACCCGAAGAACCTGCCGCCGAGTTTAATGTATATCGACGGCGGCAATGTTGAGATCCGCGACCTGGTGTTGGACATCAACTACCTCGGCGAGACGACGAAGCTCTATCGCGACGCCAAACGGCCGAAGCACGATCCGGCGAAGTACGCCGCACTGCAGAAGGTCAAAGACCGGCGCGACGCAGAGAAGGCCGCGGCACGGCACGCCGAAAACCAGCGCAAGCGCAAGTTGAAGGCGTGGAAGAAGAAGAAAGAGAATCGCGGCAAACCCATTCCGAGAGAACTCCAGCCGCCGCCGAAGAAGAAGAAAACGAAGAAGACCAAGGGGCCCAAACCCAAGCGGCCGGCGTATCTGATCAAGAAAGAGAAATGGACCAAAGGCGGCGTCCGGATCATCAACTGCGTTCTGGACGCCGAACGCTGGCGCATCTTCCTCAGTCAGGGCATGGGCGATTCCCTGATCGAGAATTGCGATATCGTCTCGCGGGAATGCATCCTCGGCTGCCCGTCTTACTCACGCATCAACAAGTGCAACTTCTACACGCGCGCCGACGGCGGCGTCATGATGTACCTCTACGGCGGCTGGTGCATTGCCGTAACAAACTGCACGGGGCAGGACTACAAGGCGCACACATACGACACGGCGATGGGCCGGTTCTTCACGGTCAGCGCCTACGGCAACCGCCCGGAGAACTACTACATCGCCGGCAACCAGACCTTCGACCTCACGGTGCAGCCGATGCACTACAACCAGAACTGCGGCGAACAGATCATGTGGGAATTCATCGATAAGATCAGCGTGCAGAAGCCCACTGCCGTGGGCGACAAGTCGATCACCTTCAGCCAACCGATCAAGTCGAAGAAGAAGATCAACTGGTACGGCACCGTTGTTGTCACTGCCGGCAAGGGTCTGGGCCAGTACTATCAGGTGAACAAGTATGACAAGAAGACCGGCGTCATCACCCTGATGCAGCCATGGAAAGTGAAGCCCGATACCAGCAGCACCATTCTTCTGTGTCACAGCGTGAACCGCACGGTGGTGCATAAGAACCGTCTTGACGCCAAGCCGCGGGCCTACCAGTGGGACAAGCACATCGCCTCCTGCGGCGTCGAGCCGTTCGGCGGTTCCAATGAACTGATCGTTGACGGCAACCGGTTCCACGAGCTGCGGTCGGGCATCCATTCGTTCGGCCATCCGACATACTTCCATCTCTATCAGAACAACGAGTTCGCGCCGGGCCGTTGGGGTGTCAACATCCCGCCGGGCAGCGCGTCCCTGGGCGTGATCTGCCGCCGGAACACGTTCAAAGGCATTCTCGAAAACGCCTTCACTGCGGGCAGCCGCTACGGCAAGGGCGCCATCGGTTCAGTTGCCGCCTTCGAACACAACGTCGTCGAGAGCACGCCGACGGGCGTCAAGATCGGCAATCCGCGGAACCAGAGCGGCACCGAATCGATTCTGCTGTACAAGAACCGTTTCAAACTCGGCACGGCGCCGAAGGCCGGCGCCGCCGCCGTCAAAGCGGCCAATCCAAAAATGGTGATCGACCGCGCCAACAGTGTGGAAGGCTATCCACAGAAGATCCAGGTCTTAAGCAAGTAAGGACCGGTGCAGAAATCCGTTGGCGTTTTGCCGGGAGCAGTCGCAGTTCTCCGCCAGGCATAGAGGACCATCACCGCGAGCTGTTTGCGGAGGAGAGCAACGAAACTGAGAACCGAAATACCCCGGTGCAATGGAAGCAATTGCGAAACCGTTCAGCTTATGGTCGCGTGAGGTCAACTCGGCCCTTCAGGCCTTTGGGTTGTGGGGCGGCGTGATCCCAGGCCTGCAGCCTGGGCTATATCAACACCGGCCCGTTGGGCCTCAGGAACTCCGGTTTGGGCTTAAGCAAACGGTTTCGCAATTGCGGCACAAAATGCCGGATAATTTATGGGACCCGCGGCATCGCAAATGAGAACCAATCCCATTCTCATCGTCGTCGTCCTCTGTCGGCTGGGCATTTCTCTGACCACCGCCGCCGAGCCCCGCGCCCATGCTGAAGGCATCCAGTGTGTGGCCGCGAGTCCCACCGGCCGCCTGCTGGCCAGCGCCGGTTTCGATCGCAAGCTCCGCCTGTGGGACTTGCCGGCCGGCACCGAACGGCACGTCATCAACGCCCATAAGATCCTTGTTTCGGCCATGGCGTTTTCGCCGGCCGGCGACCGCCTGGCGACCGGCGGCTGGGACAACGCCATCCGCGTCTGGGACGTGAAATCCGGCAAGCTGACCGTTGCGTTCACGCCGCAGCAGGACCTGATCAGTTGGCTTGCCTTCGGCGGCCCGGACCGCCTGATCAGCGGTTCGCGCGATGGTTCGGTGCGCCTCTGGAACCTGGCAAAACAGCGCCAGGAAGCCGTCTGGAAGCCGTTCGGCGGTTCGCAGTACCGCAGCTACAAGGACTACGAACCGTGGAACTGGCGTCATCCGCTGAACCGGATCACCGCCGGCGCCGTCAGCGCCGACCGCCGCCTCGTCGCCGTCTCGTCCGGCAAGCGCGTCAAGCTCTGGGACTGGGCACAACGCCGGGTGGTCGCCGGCTGGGACGGCCCCGGCGAAGTCAGCCAACTGGCATTCGCCGGCGAAGCCGTCCTCGGGACTTGCGGTTCGCAGCTGCTGCGCTGGGATCGCCGCGGCAAACTGCTGGGAAAGGCCGAGACGAAGAAGCAGATCCTGGCGCTGGCGGTCGCCGGCGAGACGATCGCGGTCAGCCATCGTCGCAGCAAGCCGGCCGTGCGGTTTTTCAGACTGCCCCAGTTGAAGCCGGCGGCGACGACCGCCGGCTTTCGCGGGCGCGTCGACGGCATGGCGTTTGCCGCCGACGGCAAACATCTGTTTACCGGCGACTGGGACTGCCGGTTGCGGCAATGGCGAGTCAGCGACGGCAAACCGGCGGGCGCGTTTCACCGGCAGGCGGGGGCCGCTCCCGAACCGAAGCCGTTCCGCGGCGCGACGAACCTGCTGCCGTTGTCCCGCTGGCACGGGCGCAACGAACTCGACGGCGTCGTCCCCGGAACCGGGGAATTCAGCTTCCGGGCCAAATCAACATGGGTCCATCAGGCCGGCCGCGACTATGCCTGGACCCGATGGGAGCCGGGCGCCGACCGCTGGGATTTCAGCTGTCGCGTTGCGATCGGCGAGAATATCGGCGGCAACTATCAGGGCGTCTGGATCGGGCTGTCGACGGCGCCGCCGGAACGCCAAACGAAGACCGACCTGACGGTGCTGCTGCAGGTCAGCATGAATGGTATCTTCGGAGACGTGCGGCAGGGCAAAGTTTTCGAACTGGACGCCCGCGGCCGCTCCCGGGCGGGCGCCGCCGGCGCCGGTTTCAGCGATCGCGGCCTGCTGCGCCGGAACAAACTGTGCGCCACCAAAGCCGGTTCATCCGTCGTCCTGCAGATCCGTCGCGACGGCAATCAGTTTCTGTTTGGCGCCTGGCCGGGAAAACCGGCGCCGGGGCAGGACCCCCTTGGCGCCATTGTCTGGGACCTCCCGGAGAAACTCGGCGCCGTGCAACTGCCCTGTCTCATCATCAAGCGCATCCCGCAAAAAGGCGAGCAACCGCCGGTCGACGCCTGGCTGCTGACCGGCACCATCACGGAACTGCAGGCCCGCCTGCAGCCGCCGGCAATCCGCCGGATCCTGCCGTGGCAGGGGGTCCTTGGCGCCGGCAGCACGGTGCGCCTGCAGGCCGCCGGCCTGACCCCGAAAAGCCGCGCTTCTGTCGGCGGCAAACCGGCGGCACTCAAAGCCGGCGACGTCGCCGGCGAGTGGCGCCTGACATTGCCGGAGCTGCCGGCGGGACAACACAGCGTTATCGTCCAGCAACCAAACGGGCTGTGGACCAAACGGCCTGCCGCCGTCGCTGTCGGCCACCTGCTGCTGGCGGCCGAACCCGTCGAGTGCGCCCCGGCGGGCGGCGATCCCATCACCCTTCGCGGCGCCGGTTTCGGCCCGGACACCCGCGTGTATTTCGGCGGCAGCCAGGCAAACGTCATCCGCGTGCCGGAGGCACAGACGCTGATGGTCAAAGCCCCGGCGGCCAAGCCGGGGATGACCTCGATCCGCTGCGTCACGGACGGCGTGGAACACGCGGGCAGCGTGAGTTTCGGCTATGCCGCACACCCGTACCTGTTCTTCAACGCGGAGGAACTGACGGCCTTGCGGGCGGCCTGCCGGAAAGCCCCGCTGGCTGCCTACCGCCGGGCGCTGCTCGCCCGCGCCGAGAAACACAATACGCCGCCGAAAGCCCGGAAGGTCAACAAGGCAACCGACACGCTGAAGGTCCTGACGTGGGCCTATGCCCTGACCGCTGACCGAAAGTACGGGGACCCGCTGAAACGCTGGATGCTCGCCGTTTCCGAGTCGCGGGACGTCCTGGACTTCCAGTTGATGACCGTCGGCATGATGGCCTTCAGCTACGACGTCATGTTCCCGGAGTTGACCATTGCGGAACGCGTCAAGGTCCAGCGATATCTGCGGCATGCGTTGGCGACCTATGTCCGCGAAGCGCAGTCCTACCGCTGGTTCTTCACGAACTACAGCAACACCTGTGCCGTCGGCAATTCCGGCGGCGGCCTGGCCGCCTTGGCGTTGCAGAATGCGGACCCGCAGGCGAAGGCCGCAATCGCGTTCGCGAAGCACTGGTCGAAGATCTTCGCGGACCGCGTAATGGGTCCCGACGGCAGCTGCACCGAGGGCCGGTTGTACTGGGCTTACGGCCTGGGCCACTACCTGATCTTCGCCGACGCCCTCCATCGTGTCACTGGGGATGCGTCGTTACTGGATCATCCGCACCTGAAGCACAATCAGAATTTCGTCCAAGCGATGATCAGCGGCTACAACGAGCATTTCCTGATGTTCAACGACGACTATCCAACGGTGGCGGACGCGGCGGTGTGTGCGTTGTTCGGCGCGCGGTTCAAGCAGCCGTTCATGTTGCAGATTGCCGATCGCTATCCAGCCAAGACGCGGATGCCGGGATTCGATCTGTTATGGCGCAGCCGCGATGCCGGGGCCACTCCTGCCGGGCCGATCAAGCTGCCGACCCTCAAGGTGCTCAAGGATATCCACGCCGGCGTGATGCGGTCTGAAGGCGCCTTGAATCCGACTCTGACGGTTGGTTTGAAGGGCAGTGAAGGACCGTTGACGCATCACAAGCACCGCGACTGCGGCAGCTTCACCGTCCAGGCCCGCAACGAACGCCTGCTGGTGGATCCGGGCTATGGCGCGGGCGAACACAATGTCGTGGCATTCGGCCAACACGGGCCGAATCGAAGTGGCGCGGTAATCACCGACGCCGTCGAACGCGGCCGGCTTCGAAGCGCCGTGATCGACTCCACCCTGGCCTATGCCGGGCTGGCCGGGCGCGTCCGGCGCAGCGTCACCATGGTTGGGGACCGCTGGGTCGTGGTCGTCGACGACATCAAACCCCTGCCGACAACCAAGCGGCCGGTCCGGCTGCTCTTCCATGTCGGCGAGGAAAAGCAGAAGACGAAGGGCAAGGGGCTCGAGGTCGTCGCAACGGAAGACCGCCGCGTCGTGATCGACTGCCGGCGCAACCGGCTGCAGATGTCCGCCTTCGGACCCGTCGGCAAGCTTGCCGTAAAGCCGACGAGCGGCGGCAAGTTCTTTGCCTCGCGGCAGCAGATCCAAGTGCCGGTAACCGGCTTTGAAAAACCGGTTGTGACCGTATTTGAAATCGTCGCGAAGGGCGCCGCAACGCAGGTCCCGGTCCGGCGCGACACAAACGAACTCACAATCGCCCTGCCGGCAGCCGAGACATTGACCTATAAGAAGACGGCGACGGGCTGGGGGCTGGCGCTGGACGACGGCGTCCTGGCGACGGCGCCGCAACACCCGTATCCCCGGCGATCCGTGACCTGCATCAAAACGGCCGCCGCACCGGCGATTGACGGCAAGCTGGACGACGCTGCCTGGCAGGGCGCGAAACCGGCCAAGGACTTCCTGACGGGCTGGGGCTGGGACGACAAACCGGTGCGCGATCAATCGCAGGTGCGCCTTGCGTGGGACACGAAGAACCTGTATGTCGCGATCGAATGCGAGCAGGCGACGGACCAGGACGATTTCCACCTGCTCCTCGACAACAACGCAGACGGCGCGACATTGTTCCGTCTTGTCTTCCAGGCCGACGGCAAAGTCCTGCCGGAGTTCTGGGGGGCACGCAACCGGTTTGCCGCGACGATCACGTGCCGCTCCCGCGTCGCCGGCGGCAAGCGCGTCTTCGAAGTAGAGCTGCCGTGGCAGGGCTTCGAAGCGCCGCCGCCCCGACCAGGGACAGTCCTGCGTGTGAACTTCGCCCGCTACCGTCATGCCGGTGTGGCGAAGGAGGTCTCGCAGTGGGCCTCGACCCGCGGGTATATGGACGACGCCGCGATCTTCTACGGCGAACTCCGGCTGCAACCCGAGCCTGAATAACTTGCCGACCTTCGACTGCGAGCCGTCACGGCACGCAATCCCAAACAGATCCAGACGACGCCGCGGATATGCGACGCCCGCCGGCCTCTTGACTTACAGGACCGGTTCAGGCAATGTATCAGTACGTTATCTATGGGTGTGACTGCGGAAATGGAAGTGCCGGATGAACTGTCCACATTGCCAAGCTGAGATCCCGGACGATTCGAAGTTCTGCCTGGAATGCGGCAACGAGCTTGCCGACGCCCCGGCTGCCGCGCCGACCGCCGGCGCCGGCATCGACAGCGGCCTGACTGAAGCCGAACGACTCTATGTCAGCAAGAAGCTGGCGTCCTGCCGGCAAACCGTAGACGGGCTGAAGGCGGCGATCATGAAGCTGGCCGCGGCCGGGACGATGGACTCGATGTCACCGGAAGTGAAGCGCCTGGACGCGCTGGAAGCGCGCCTGCTGCGGCAGGAGGAGCGGCTGCTGGAGTCCCGGCAAGCAGTCGAAGACGCGCTGGCCGAACACGACTATCCCCGCTGCTGCGAACTGGCGGAAAGGGCGACGCGGATCACGACGGAAACGACCGGTTGCGAATCGGCCTGGCAGCAGGCCGAGAGGTTCCAGGAGGAACTGCGGACCAAACTGGCCGAAGCCCGCCGGGCTGAGAAGGTTCAGGACTGGCCCCACCTGCAGGCCTGCTGCCGGCGCATCCTGCAACTGCGCCCGGGACACACCGAAGGCAAGCACCTCCTGCAGCAGGCGGACGCGGCCCTGGGCAAGAGACAGAAGCTCGTGATCGGCCTGGCGGCCGGCATCGTCGGCATTCTGCTGCTCGGCCTGATCGGCATTGTGGTGTTGATCAACATGGGCAACACGCGAGACCGCCAGACCGCCTATGGCGCCGCCGTCAAAGAAGGCGAGGTCCACCTGCGGGGCGAACGCTGGCAGCAGGCTGAGGAGTCCTTCAAAGCGGCCCAGATGATCCCGGGCCACACCAATGACCCGGAAGCCGCGAAAGGCATCCGCCGGGCGAAGGCCGGCGCACTCCTGGCCGCCGCCGAAGAGGCGCGACTGAAACGCGACTGGCAAACCGTGGCCGAGAACGGCGAAAAAGCCTGTCGCCTGCTGCCCGATTCGCTGGACGCCCGAACGTATCGCGACCTGGGCCGCGGCCAACTCCGGCTGGCACAGGCGCGCCAGCATATCGCTGCCGGCGAGTACGACAAGGCTCTGCAACTCACCGACCAAACCCCGAGCGGCACACCGGAGACCGACGTCGCAGCCGTCCGCGAAGCCGCCGCCAAAGGCCTGCAGTTCAACGAACTGGTTGCTCTGGTCGAGGCCCTGCTCGAGCAGCAGCAATGGCGTGCCGCCCAGGCCAAAGCGGTCGAGGCCGAATCCCTCGGCGTCGATGCCAAACGCTCCGAAGCGCTGGTCAAACGCGCAACCGCCGGTCTCCATGTCGCCCGGGCGGAGGACGCGATCAAACAACAGCAGTGGGCCACAGCCATGGAACATGTGAACGCCGCGCTTGCCGGCGATCCCACGTTCGGGCCCGCCGTCGAACTGCGGCAGACGGTCGCTCCCCGGGTGGTTGACGTCACCGTCGCGCGGGCGCGCGACAAAATGCGGGAGCGCCGCTATCGCGAAGCACTCCAAGCGCTGGAAGAAGTCATCAAGCTGGCGCCCGATCACAACGGCGCCAAAAAGGCCGCCGCCGCGTGCCGCAGGCAACTGGCCGACTACGGAAGCGAATTGGCCGCCGGGCGGAAGGCGCGGACGAATAGACGCTATGACCAGGCCGCCCGCCATTTCCGTCAGGCAATCCGAATCTTCCCCGCCGGCGCCGGCGATGAAGAATTGAAAACGCTCAGAACCGAGTACGGCGCCGTCAACGCCGAGTTGGCCAAAGCCGAAGCGGCGATCCGGCAGCATGACTTTGCCGCGGCCGGCGATATCGTCGACCGCATTCTGGCCGAACAGGCGCCCGGCAACGCCGCCGCCCGCCGCCTGAAAGCCATCGTCAAGGAGGTCCTGGCGAAAAGCGAGCAGCTTTACCGGGAAGCCGCCGCCGCCCATGAGAAAGGCGATCCCGCCCTGGCCCTCATGCACCTGAGCCAACTGCACAAGATCAATCGGCAGCATGCTGAAGGCATGGCGCTGTATAAGACCATCCGCGGCGATCGCAACACGGCGCGAGCCTTGCGAACCAAAGCCGCCGACGCCCTGAAGGCCGGCAAAGCGGCCACCGGCAAGAAACGCCGGGAACTCTATGAACAGGCATTCGAAAACGCGCTGCAGGCACTGCAACTGCTCACCAAAGACGGCGAAACCGAAGCAATTCTGCGGCAGGTCATGCCCGAGGTCGCCCCGCCCGAACTCGTCGCCGTCACCCTCCCCGAATTCATCATGGGCGCCGACGCCGCGCTGCAGCGCACCGGGACCAAAGGCATTCCGGACCTCGACATCTGGCCGGCCGACGAAGTCCCGGCACACCGCGTCAAGCTGCGGCCGTTCTTCATCGGCAAGACCGAAGTAACCAACGCCGAGTTCTGCGATTTCCTCAACGCCAAGACCGACGAGAACCGGCGAACAGTCCGCAAATTCAAGGTCGGCGAGCTGCAGCAGTTCAACATCCGCATCCGCGACGGCCGGTTTCTGACCTCCAAACTGGCGGCGGACAAACCGGTAACGATGATCCCCTGGGCCGATGCCCGGGCATATTGCCGGTGGTACGGCCAACAGATGGGACTGGTGGGCGATCTGCCGACGGAGGCGCAGTGGGAGATGGCAGCCGCCTGTGCGCCGACGAAAAAACAGAAGCGGCTGTTTCCCTGGGGCGATGATCTCAAGCAGGCGGCTGAACTGGCGCGCGACTCAATCGCGCGCTCGCAGGTGCGCACCACGCCGATCGACAAGTCCGGTTTCGGCGCGTTCGATCTGGCCGGCAACGTGGCCGAATGGTGCCGCGACTACTACAGCGCCGCGTACTACAAGGACTGTCGCCGCCAGGTCGTCGTCCGCGATCCTGTCGGCCCGCAGACCGGCGGGCTGCGGGTCATTCGCGGCGGCGCGGCCGGCCGCAACGGCATCCCCCTGGGCCACCTGCGCACCACCCGCCGGGCCCGGGCGGCCCCGGCCGAAGGCCGCACGGACCTCGGCTTCCGGGTTGTCCTCGAACTCCCCCGCGAAGAGTAACTGACCACCCGGCCTGACCCCTGCTTGCCCCGATCTGTGGATTGGGTGTCAAACCTTCTAATGAGAATTATGGATTCTGAGAGCTGTGTTCTACTCGGTCAGTTCTTCCTCAATTGCCTGGATGCGTTGGCGCAGGGAACGGTTCTGTTTCTGCTTTTTCTTCATATTTTGACGACCGGCAGTCAACCCGCCGATGCTGATATTCAGCCGCTCCGAGATCTCTACAAGCGTCAGGCGACCGCGGCAGTACTTCGAAGCAAGGTACAACAGTACTTGACGCCCCTCATTGCCGCGTTGGCAGCGCGCCAGAAGCGAATCCGGTTCGCAGTCGTATGCGTCTGCGACAACCTGCTGCACGTCTTCGAAAGAAACCCAGTTGCGCAACTTCATGGCCTGTGTCTGGTCCCGACGCTGGTTGACCTTTTCCGATACCTCCAGATAGGTCTTCCGCACCCAGTCGACAAAGTCATCGGTACCGATGATACATTGTGCTGCTGCCGCATCAAACGGATCATCGATCTCGCGCATCAAGCCCTCTTCAACGTAACGCGCGTAGTTCTTCTGCTTCTCCTTCAACTCCTCTCCCCAGTTCAACAGCATAGTCTCCTGGTCGAGCCAGTCGGGACATTTCCGCAGACCGATGCCCGCAGCATAGCTGCTCCATTTATATGTCCGCAATGCCTTCCGGCGATCCTTCAGGGGCAGCTCCTGCACCGTCTTTACGCGAACCGGATTCAGATGGATGTACCGACTCAACGCATTACCATACCCGTCCTCGTCCACCAGGTGCGCCTTGAACCGTCCCTGGAACAAATGGCCGGTCCGCCGGTCCTTGCGGTTCTTCATCACGGCGTAGGCCGTCAACAGCGACTGCATGAACTTCGACAGATTGTCATCTTCCGTCTGCAAGTACAGGTGAAAATGGTTGGTCATGAGACAATAGCTGCGGACCTTGACGCGAAAGTCATCAGCGTTCTCAACAAGTTTTGCCAGAAACATCTCATAGTCTTCGTTACAGTGAAAGATGTTTCGCCGTCCAACACCTCGACTGAGCACATGATACACCGCGCCGGGGTACTCGATTCGCAATGGCCTGGCCATACACACCTCCATCAGTTTCCAGTTTGCCAGCCCCACACAATACACCCATACCGTCAATTCGCTAATCCTTTTATAGTAGGTCTGACCCCAGCCTGCCAAGAGTCTCTTGCTTATATAGTAGGTCTGACCCCAGCTTGCCAAGAGTCTCTTGTAGTCGGCAAGTGTCTTCAGAGACTTGCGGTCCTCGGACATGATGCCCAGCTCTGGGATGTGTTCATAGGTGATGCCAACAGATTCCGTCGCCTTCTGGAGTGTCCGTTTCGAGAAGCCGTACTTGCGGCTAAGTGCGTTCTTTCTCACATCACACAAGACACGAGCATCCGCACGAATCAGTCGATTCAGGAAGGCATCCAATGATAGCCCCTCGTACCCCACCGTCAGAAGGGCCGTTTCCTTCTTGTGAGGGCGATGTCGTTTGACGACGGCGAGTTCCTCAGCGTTCAGGACCCTCTCTGCAATCTCACTCCGGATCGCGTAGTAGGGAAATTCCCGGTAGACGGCCGAGACCAATTCATCTCCCCTGGGAGCGGTTCGGCTGACCGTAGCTATCGCGTCCCGGTCCCGTCCCAACAGATCCCTACGGTAATCATCAGCGGAGCTGAGGAGTCGCCAATCCTCTGAATCTTCGAGAACTCCGTCGGCTACCAGTTTTCGCTTGTCCGCATATGACTGAAAGGAGAAGCATCCGTACCGATAGGGCACGAAATCATAGCTGGGATCTACCTGCCGCTGAGCTACAAGGAAGAGCAGTTTCTGAAAATCCGTGCTGCTTGCCTTGCCTCCGAGCTGAGACAACAGCGAAATCAACAATTTGCGGCGATAGAACATGGCCTGATCCCTTTCTCTTCCACACAGTAGTATCATTCTGTGGCGAGTTCAATTACGTGACAGAAGTCTACAGAATCCAGGTGATAGAAACGCAGTTTGTAATCCCGAAGAAGAAAGGGAGTCAGCCATTAATTTATGACTAACTCCCGAAATAGGTGGAGGGTATGGTGTCCTGGTCCTAAACGACCAGGAACTGGGGTGGTTGGAATGGGTTATGTGTTGCAGTCAAAAACCATGTCAGATCCAATGTGTGGCTGGCAATCCACACTCGTAGTTCATTCCTGCATGGATTGGGCCTTGCGGATTTGCTCCGCGTATCGCGCGACGCGTGGATCGAACTCTAGCGCCTGCGCCTCCTCCAGTGCTTCGAGGGCCTCCCGGTACTGCAGTCGATCAACATGGATCTGCGCAATCTCAAGAAGCGATCGCCTCTGGTGGGACTTCAGACGCGAGGCGCGCTGCAGCGTGAGCAGGGCCCGCTCGTACTTGCCGTCGTCCTTCTGAAGGCGAGCAAGCATGAGCAAGGCATCGCCGCTCATGGGGCGTGCGCTGACCGCGGCATCGAGATGGATTCTCGCCGACTTGCGGTCCCGTTTGGCCAGAGCGATCTTCGCCCGCACAAGATGAAGTCGTTCAGGATGTTCCTTGTCTTCAGGGAGTTCTCGGTCAAGGAGTTTCGCGGCCAGTGCCGGTTGTTCCACAGCAAGCAGCGCCTCAGCATAGCGAATGAACTTGTCTGTTGATAGTGTGTTCTTCGCGGTCGCGTCGGAATAACAGGAGGTCGCCTTGTCGTAGAGTCCCTTTGAGAAGTAGAGGTCGCCGAGCGCGAGAAGCGACTGCTGGTCGATATTGCAGAGCCGGCGCGCACACTCAAGCAGAACGATCGCGTGGTGCCTGTTCTCCCGTGCCATCTCGGTGTTCGCACGCAGTTTCCAGTATTCGGCTTTGTCGGGGGTCTTTTCGCAAAGGGCACGAAGGAGGGGCGCCGCATCATCGGCCCGTTCCTGCATGAGGAGCGCCTTCGCGAGACCGGCAGTCGCTTCCTTATCTTCCGGCACGAGGGCGAGGACGCGGCGATATGCGGATTCAGCGGCCACGGCGTGGCCATCAGCAGTGTGGCAGTAGGCGAGAAGCTTGAACACTTCACAGTCATCGGCGCCCAGCTTGAGCGCCTGACGAAGAGGGGCGATTGCCTTGTCGGTCTTGCCCTGCAGGATCCGGACTCGAGCCGTCAGCAACCGGGCGCGCCGGAACGCGGGGAATTTACCGAGGGCAGCATCGAGCGCCTTCTCGGCCTCGAGGTAGCGTTCCCGTTTCGCGAGCATTGCGGCAAGAGCGAAATCGAGCGCGGCGGACGCTTCGGGCCCCACGTGTTTCCGCAGTTGCTCAATGGCGGCGCGCGGGTTCTTCTCGAAGAGTGAAGAAGCCAATTCGATCTGTTTGGCTTCCTCCTGCGTTACGGTGGGCTCCAAGGCAATTCGTTTCGGTTCGTCGGACGCGCAGACCTGACCTGTCGTGCAGAGAAGCATCGCCACCAGCATGCAGATGTAAGCAAGTCCTGTGTTCTTTGTCTTCATTTCTTCCCCAGTCTGAACTGAATGCGCTGCCTGGCGAGTACTTTCACGGCCTTTCCTTCCTTCCGAGGAACGGAGAAGCGCCAGCGTCTGGCCGCGTTGCAGGCCGAATCGTCAAACACGCCCGGCGGCTCGGATTCGATGACCTTTACGGTTTTGACTTCGCCGTTCGGCTCAATCTGGAACTCGATGTCCACGTATCCCTCGATACGTCGTTGCTTTGCCCGAAGTGGATAGAGCGGTTTGACCGGCACGAGCAGTCGCGGCGGTGCATCCAGGTCGCGGACCGTGAACGGCACAGTAGGAGGTGGCGGAGGAGCTTTCGACACTGGGGCGGAAGGCGCGACAATACCGAAATCCACGGAGACGTCTCCCAATCCCGGCTGCAGACTGGTCATCGGCAGCGTCAGTGCGGTTTCAAGCGAGAGATTTCTTCCGAGCGGCTCAATGGCTCGGATCTCATTCCTGGCCCTCAATTTTGGTTTCGGGCGCTTCTTGGGCGGAGGCTTGGTGACATGTTCGGTCTTTGCCGGGGGCGGTGCTGCGACCACCGGGACGTCGAGCAACTCGCGAGTGGGACGTGAGTGTTGGCCGATAGCGTCGAAGACCGGCAACACCGCAAAGGCCGCGAAGGTCAGCGCGAAGCTGAGTACGGCATAGAGGACTCGCGCCGGTGCAGGGACATGCAACGAGGGCAATGGGGTGCTTCCGGTCATGGCCTCTCCCTGGTTGCAGCGACGCTGACGTTCTTGGCGCCGGCCAGTTTACACTCGTCAATTACGTCTACCAGCGCGCCGCTGTCCGCGCCGCGGTCAACCAGAAGGATAACCGGCATGTCTTGCTCGCGTATCTCCCGGGCCACCAGGGCCCGAACCCCATTGAGTGAGTAATCCTGCCCGCCGTAGACGATGCGCCCATCCTGTGTGATGGCGATGAGCAGGCTGTGTTTATCGAGATTCTCGGCCGAAACGGCTGTCGGTTTGCGGACCTCAACGCCGGTTTCCTCGACGAAGACCGTGGTCACAATAAAGAAGATCAGGAGGATGAAAACCATATCCAGGAGTGGCGCAACATTGATCTCCGGCGCAGTTTCTGTGCGTACTTGGGAACGCCCGATTTTCCTCATGACAACGTCTCCGGCTGTCCGGCTTCATGGCACTTGGCCTGGTGTATGCCAAGGCGGTCGAGTGCGTTCTTCATCTGCGTGATCAAGCGTGCCGTTGCATGTGATCCGACCAGTCCGGGGATCGCAATGATCAGACCGACCTGGGTCGTGATCAGCGCTTCCGAGATGCCGACGGACAGCATATCCATCGACGCGACGCCGCGTTCTCCGAGCGCGACGAAGGTCGTGATCATGCCTTTGACAGTGCCGAGCAAACCCAGAAGCGGCGCACACACAACCAGTGCCCGAAGGATGCCCAGACGCTGCTCGAAGGGCCGCAACTGACTGATGCGATATCCCGTCATCTCATCACCGGGACAAGCCGAGGTGATGGGCGAGGTCTCTGTGGTCGGTATGTGGGAAGTGCAATCAGAAAGCGCTCTCAGGCGCCGGAATGCGAGCAGGAGTGGGATGTACAGACTCAGTGACAGGTACCAGATGCCGCAGGATACAGCTGCCAGAATCGGCATCAGAATTCCTCCGGCCTGCAGGAATTGCAGAAGCGAGGAAACGGCTTCGTTCATGGCACATCCTCCGTTTGCGAAACCGAAGTCGGACATTCGTTCAAGATCCTCAATGCGCCCTGTTCCAGACCGTCCGCGATGGTCCGAACACGCCGGGCCAGAACCGCGTGCAGCAGCAGCAAAGGAATGGCGACAACCAATCCGGCTTCGGTTGTCACGAGGGCCTCGCTGATGCCGCCGGAGAGCATTCGGGAGTCCCCGGTCCCGAAGACACTGATGAGTCTGAAGGTATGGATCATGCCCGTCACCGTGCCGAGCAACCCGAGGAGAGGGGCGATCGCCGCGCCGACCGAGAGGACGCTGAGCTTGCTTTCCAGTCCTGGGACCTCGGCAAGAATCGCTTCGTGCAGGACCTCCTCGAGCTGATCTCGAGGTTCGTCCGCATGGGCAACGGCCTCCGCCAGGAGACGGCGCAGAGGGCCTCGGGCTTTGGCAACCATCGCGCCGGCTTCTTCTCTGCTAGCGAAGAGCGACCGCGCAAAGGGCGCAACGCGCGTGTCCGAAGGGACCGGGATTCGCCAGAGACTGCAGCACTTCCACAAGCCGACGGCAACGCAGATCAACGCCAGCGCCAGAATCGGGATCATCACCGGCCCGCCGGCCCGCAGTTCCTCGGCCAGTGTCCGTTCCGCCCGAAGCGAACGGAGTGCCGCGCCCCCCGAGATGTCCAAGGGAACCGTTGCCGTTTTGCCGTCGGCAAGGCGCCGAACCGCCTTTCTTCCGTCTTCCTCCGGAAGCGGCCACACGTGCGGATGCGGACTGGCGTGCTGCATGCGGACCAATCCGCAGGAACCGGTTTTGCCATCGCCCGCGAACGCCGCAGCGACTCCGCCGATCTGAATGAACACGCCGTTCTGTTCCTTGCCGACCTTATCGATTGCCGAACCCTGGGTCCGGCGAATGCGCGAACAGGCGCGAATATGAGTCAGGAGAAGACCCAACACGGCACGGCTGCACGTCTCCGGACTCGTCGCGTCGTCCGCGCGGTCCAGTAGCCGATCTGCCCGATCCAGGTCTTCCTTGAGTTCCCTGCTGTCGACCAGAGAGAAATGCGTCTCTGCGTTGCGTCGAGCTTCGAGCAGTGTGCTCCTTGCCCCGTCGAGGAACTGCTCAAGCCGTTCCGCCTCCTGATTCAACTCGCGGAAACGGCTGCTCCCGGCGCCGGTTCCCAGCGAATGCTTCCGCTGCTGTTCGCGGAGTCGGCTGACTTCATCTTCGAGGCGCGTCAGTTCTTCTACCTTCTTCAGTTTCTCCTTCGTGATCCGCTCCCTGGTGGTCATCAGCCCCTTCTTTGCGGCCTCGATGTCATTGCGTACCGCGTTCACTGCCTTTGACAGAGCCGCATCTCGAGACGTCTTGGAAGCACTCTGTGCGCAAGCACGATCGAACCATGCAATGCCCAGAATCAGAAGCGAAAGGAGAAACGCGCAGCTTCTATTCATTGTTCCTTTCCTTCCCTTTCTCTTCCGGCTCCGCTTTCGCGGGCGGCGGCAACGGCAGCGCGACCAGTGTCGGCGGCTTCTCTTTGCGCTTGACTCCGAGTGCCAGCGCGACTTGTGGAGCAATCTCGTTTCGGGATTTCCTTGTCCACTTGCCATCGGATCGTTTCAGAACACCCGCCCCCTTCTGATCCGATGTGAGATAGAAGCCGATGGCCCCGCCCAGATAGAGGACGTCGACTTCCAGTCGCTGCCCGTCTTCGAGTGCAAGGACCTTTTTGACGGCATGAATCTCCGACAGGATCCGTTGCATGTCCTGACTGAACGCGACAACGGTGCGCAGGAGTTCGACAGCCCTGTCCGCCGACGGTTTCTCATCGAGACGCGTTCGTAGAAGCCGAGCGCCGGACTTCAATCGTTCCTGGAGCGGCACGGGGAGTTTCTCGTATTCGGCAAGGATGTCCCTTCCCGCTTCAGTTGCGGACTTCGCCACTCCCAGCAGGGCGGCCTTCATTTCCGAGATCCGCGCAACGAGCCGTTCGCGTTCGGTCTGCTCGGATCTCTCCTTCGTCCGGAGACTCTCGATGGCCTTCTGAAGTTGTTGCTTCTCCGCCTTGAGCAACGCGATCATGGCATCCATATGGCCCCTGTGTTCACGCCACGTTGTTTCTTCCTTGTTCTCTTCCAGTTCGAGTTGCAGCAGTTCAGAGACCAGGGCTTCCAGTGTCCGGGCGGACGGCAGGTCTGTGGGCTTATCTTCTCCCCGGGCGAGGCTTCCGCATGATGCTGCGCTCACTATCACGATGCACATTAGAACACGCTTCGTGATGTGAAATTGCCCAAGAATACTGTACTTCACAGTAGGTCTCCTAGAATCTCAAGCCGAGACTTGTGTAGAAGAAACGCCCGGGCTCGCTGACGATTGCGGGGTTCGCGCCGGTTCCGCCGACCACGTCCCATTCGTAGGAGTTTGCGACCGTGTATTTGCGGTCGAAGACGTTGTCCACGCCGATATTGAGTGTGCAAGCCTTGAAGCGGCAGCCCATACGGACATTCATGATGCCCCATCCCGGGAGACGCTGCTCGCCGGCGTCCTCGTCAACGTTCCTGGCGGCACGGGAGCCAATCCATTCGATGGTTCCGAAGAGCCCGGAATTCTCCTGACCGAACAGGTTCTCGTCATTGTAGTTCAGCGCCAGTCGCCCCTTGATCGGCGCAATCTGTCCGAGGTCGTTGTCGAAATTGTTGTCGGGATGGCTGTCCTTGCGCCCGCGCTGGTAGGCGATCCCTCCTTCCACGGAGAACCCATGCACCAGATGAACGCGGGCCTTGAGATCGCCTCCGTAGATATGGGCGTCGATGTTCGTGTAGCTCTTATACCCGGCATAGTTGCTTTCCTGGTAGACATAGTCCTTGAGATTGGAGTAGAAGCCTTTGGCCTGAAACATCCAGCGGCCGCGTTCATACTTGAAGCCCAGGTCGAACTCCGTGTTGGCCGTGGGGTCGAGCTCGGGATTCCCGAAGAACGCGGGGTTGCCTTGGATGTAGCGCTCCGTCCCCGTTGGTGTCCGGTAGCTGCGTCCGATGCCGCCGAAAAGCATGGCGTCCTGGTTGAGGAAGTACGTGGCCGACACATGGCCTCCCACCAAGTGGTCGACTCGGCGGTTCTCATCTGTGACACTGCTCGACTGCACCAGATCCTCGTCGGCCTTCTGCCGGAAACGGTCATATCGCAGGCCAAGCGCCAGCGAGCACTTGTCGAATTCCTTGTCCATGTGGACATAGCTTCCGACGTTCAAGGTGTCCACGGACGGAATGAGATAGTCGTTGAGCTTGACGCCGGTCAGGCTGTCGTAGACATCGCCCCACCAGTCTCGATGGTACACATCAATACCGTAGGTGAACGTTGCGAAACTCGCTTCGGTCACGTTCTGGATGCCGCCTCCGGTAATGACTGACTCGACTTCGTTGTTCTTCGGGGAGGGAACGTCGCGGAAGTCCTGGAACGGATAGTGGCCCACTTCGTTGCGGTAGAGGGAAAGCGTGAGCTTCTTTGACAAGTCGCCCAAATCCCGCATCTGCCAGCTTGCCTTGGTCAAGTGGGTGATCTCTTCTTCCGTGTCGAATACGACTCGTGGGGTCAGGATGTCCTCGGCCTTGCCGTAGGTGTGCTCCAACAGAATCGTATGGTGGTCGTTGGGCGTAAACTGGAACTTGCCCCAGACGTCGTGCTTCTCGAAAGCCTTCGCATCCCGTCCTGCGGCGTTGTAGGGTGCGCCCAGGCCCTCGCGCACTTCCCAGAGCCGGTTGTCGTCACCGTCTTTGTACTGGTCGGACTCGGAGTAGTTGTAGCCGAACAAGGCCTGGACCTTCTCGTTGCCGCCGGTGGTCGAGAAACCGCCGCTGTGAAAACCGTAGCTGCCGGCTCGGCCGAGCAACTCGCCGGAGAAACCGCTTTCGGGCTTCTTCGTGATCACGTCCACGTATCCGCCCAAGCAGCCGGGTTTGGTGACATCAAAAGGGCCTTGCCGGACGACCAGGTTCTTGACCGTCAGCATATTGATGTGCGAGAGCGACGGGTCCTTCCGACTGCCGCAGGCCCCCTCAAGCATGCCGCCGTCAAGGAGGACCTTCATGTTCTCCTGGCCGAAGCCGCGCATGGTGACCTCGTTGCCGTAGCCGCTCTTGCGGATCATCTGCACTTCCACGAGCTCGGCGGAAAGGATCTCGGCGAGGTCTACAACCTTATGAGATTTGAGAGTGCGGCTCTCAATGCGCAGCCTGTCTTCCGATTCTGCCTTGCCCTCCACAATGATGGTGTCAAGCTGCAGCACGTCCGTGTCGGTTTTCTTCGTCTTGGCAGGGCCTTTGCCGCTCCTGGTTTCCCCGGCCGTCAGGGAGGCGTCCATTGATAGCAATACGGCAATCCCCGCAGCCAGCAGAGCTGTTCTGAATGTGTTCACGGTTCTCTTCCTGAAGTTGAAACTGAAGTTTGAGCTCAGACGATAATGCGGCAACACACTCCACCCCCATGGCGGGAGTGGCGCGCTTGTCGGGGGGGTGCTGAGAAGAGTCAGGAAATGGGGGGAGCGCGAGGATGTCCGCTCGCGAAGTGGAAGCTCTGCGGGATCGGTTGAGGCGGGAAGAGGACGGGGCGCTCTGCGTGCAGGTCGATAAACGGAGGCAGCCATGCAAGGGTAACAGGGAATTCAGCGCTTTTCATCAAGGCGACAAGGACTTGGCAGATGGGGCAGGTGTCGGGATCGTGCTCCTTTCCTCCTTTTTTCTTCCCGTTCTTCGAATCTGCCGATCCGCAAGGAGAATGCTTGTTGCCGGCATAAATCCTGCAACACGCGCATTGGGCATGCTTTGCGGAGTGCGCTACGGAGCACGTGCGAGCGTGATCAACCGCAGCAAGATGCAGGTGATGAAGAACGGGGGTGAGAGCTAGGAGAAGTGCACCCACAAGCAAAAACGCTTCGCCGATTATGAATTGAGACCGCCGCATCGTGGTTCGCTTCGGGATGTTGCTAGTGCTACCAATCTGAAAGACGACGCGCAAACGATAACGCATTATCATTAAAGTTCAAGCACAATCTGATATCAGGGTAAGCCCTCGTCTACTGCCCTTCTCTGCATCCCGCAGCGCTTGACCTGCGGTACCAACCGCACGATATGGTGGAGCCTAGCATATCTGGACATAAATCAGGCCGGCATTTGGTGAAACCGGCAGAAGCGAATCTGGAGCTGAAACATGGCGCGTTGCATCTGACTATCCGTGCCGTCATCGACGGATTGAGGGCCGCATAGAGCAATCACGTTCCAAAAGGAACGCTCAGAAGCTAAAAGCTAATCCACAACATTTGACAAAATCTCGCATCGTCTCAACTGTGACTGCTATACACAACCGATTTCACAGGAGTTATCGAATGAAATACGTTATAGCCTTGCTGGCCTGCATAGCCATTGAGAGCATCGCACAAGAGAAAGATCAAGCTTTACGGTTTGACAAAATCAACGCTATGCGGAAGCAGAAACATGCTCCCTTAGGGTCGGCGCGGAAATAACGTCGCATTATTCGGGGCAGACATACCAACC
>CAYLNH010000083.1:13868-25659 GCA_964384625.1 uncultured Lentisphaerales bacterium | reverse complement strand
GCGCGAGGCGATGGGGGTCAGGAAGGGCAGAACACACGTCACCCAGTCAAACAGCCCGATCGCGCGAGGCGATGGGGGTCAGGAAGGGCAGAACACACGTCACCCAGTCAAACAGCTCTCCTGCTCATCGCAATGGAGATGGCATCCTCCACCTGAAGTTCCGCAGACCAGACTCACCACGAGACCAGGGAGCAATCGTCTCCTGCGTCCTGAAGATCCATAACGTACTGTCTGGCGCAGCCACCGACCAGAAGCAACGTTAGACTGATAAGACCGGAAGCCAATATCTCATTCCCTATCCTCCGTCGGTTCGCCCTGCACGCGGCTGTTGTAGATCTGCAGGATGAGGTCCGTGGCGAGCCGGGCGGATTCGCCGGGGACGGCGGGGTCGCGGTCCTGTTCGACGGCAGCGATGAAGTCGCTGAGGATCGCCTCGTGGCCGGCGGTGTCGGAGACTGCCGCGGAAGCCGCGCCGTCGTGGACCTTGAATTCTTCCGGCGGTTGCGGCTGGTCGACGCCGTCGATCGACCAGTGCGAGATGCAGTCGTTGGTCAGGATCACCGTGCCCTTTTCGGCAAAAATCGACAATTCCGCAGCATGCCCGGGGGCGGCTGCTGTCGACGCCGAAATGCACCCGATCATGCCGTCGTCATGGCGCAGGACGGCGACGCCGTGGTCCTCGCCCTCGATGTCGTGGCAGAAGGTGTCGAGCATACTGACCACGGTAACGGGCAAGCCGAAGAACCAAGTGTAGATATCGATGTTGTGGGCGGCCTGCTGCATGAACGGCCCGCCGCCGTCCAGGTCACACGTGCCGCGGTAAGCGGCGCTGTCGTAGTAGGCCTGATCGCGGTAGTACATGACTCGCAGGTCGGCGCCGAAGATCCGGCCGCAGGCACCGGCGTCAAGGAGGTCCTTCACCGCGCGGTTATCGGGGCTCATGCGTCGCTGGAAGGCGACACCGAGCTTGACCCCGGCATCCCGGCAGACCGAGATCATGCGGTCCATGTTCTCGGCTGTCACGTCCAACACCTTCTCGGTCAGGACATGCTTGCCCATCGCCGCCGCCGCAGTTGCACTCTGGTGGTGCAAGCCGTTCGGCGTGCTGACGATCACCGCGTCAAACGGAACGTCAACAGCGCTGAGGTCATTGACGACCGGTACGGACGCGTCCAGACCGGGCGGGCGGTTCCCGGACCGCGAGACCACACCCACAATCTCGGCGTTTTCCAGTTCATTGACGGCGTTCACATACGTCCCGGCCATATTGCCGGAACCGACCAGGACAAAACGAAATTCGGCCACTCGGTATTCTCCTCTGCGTCTGGGTTGCGCCGGAACTATAACGTCGTCAGTCCGGATTTCCCGCAAATTCCGTGCGGTGGGCGACATTCCGGCCAAATGTTCTGCGTCCGTGGTTAGAGAAATCGACAAAACCGGCTATTTTATGCATGTTTGGACCTGATAGAAGGGATTAGAACCATGACCTCCGTGGTTGGGATTGATCTGGGAACGACAAATTCTGCCGTGGCAATTCTCGACGAAGACTGCGGCCCGGTGCTCATTCCGAATAATGTCGGCGACCTGCTGACCCCCTCGGTTGTGGGCATCGACGAGAACGGCAGCATTTTGGTTGGGCGGGCGGCGCGTGAGCTGCAAATCGTGCATCCGGAACGCTGCGCTTCGGCATTCAAGCGGATCATGGGCACAGATGAAGTCACCGAACTGGATGGCAGCAAGTTTACTCCTGAAGAGCTGTCGGCACTGGTGCTCTGCGCGTTGAAAGAGGACGCTGAACGCCATCTGGGACACCCGGTCAAGCGCGCCGTCATCACCGTCCCGGCATACTTCAATGACCACCAGCGAACGGCCACGATGAACGCCGGTCGCATCGCCGGGTTTCAAGTGGACCGCATCATCAATGAGCCGACCGCGGCAGCGATCGCCTATGGTCTGCACGAAGCCGACTCCGAAAAGGTGGTTGCCGTCTACGACCTGGGCGGCGGCACCTTCGACATTTCGATTGTAGAGTTCTTCGAGGGCGTCGTTGAGGTTCGCTCCTCCTGCGGCGAATCCTTCCTGGGCGGCGAAGACTTCACGCGCCGGTTGGCCGCACGCGTTCTGGATGACGCAGGCCTGCAGCTTGAGAATCTGGAACTGTCGGAGCCGGAGCAGATTTCGCGCCTGAGCAGTCTTTGCGAGCGGGCAAAGGTCGAGTTGAGCTGTGAAGACAAAACGACAATCGACGTGCCTGCCTTGGCGGGCAAGCCAGAGCAACCGGCAATCGTGACGGCCGATCAGTTCCGCACCTGGACCCAGGACATTCTGGCGGGCACATTGCGCCCGATTCGATCGGCCCTGCACGGAGCCGAACTCACCGCTCCAGATCTCAGCGAGGTCATCCTGGTGGGCGGTGCCAGCTACATGCCTGCAGTCCACCGGCAAGTTGAGGAAACTCTGGAGCGCACCCCCCTGCACCGGCTCAATCCTGAGTATGTCGTCGCGCTTGGTGCGGCCGTGCAGGCGGGCCTGATCGAAGAACAGAAAGCTGTCGGCGACATGGTCGTTACGGATGTTGCCCCGTTCACCCTGGGCGTCGAGATCACCAAGCAGTTCGGCCGAGAACGAAAATCTGGGTTCTTCCAACCGATCATCAGCCGCAATACCGGCATCCCGGTCAGCCGCGTGGAAAGCTTCAGTACGATGGATGCCTTTCAGTCGCAGGTACGATTAAAAATCTACCAGGGCGAATCGCGCCACGTGAAGAACAATCTTCTGTTGGGCGAACTGGTCGTCTCCGGCATCCCGCAGACAGCGGAGCCACAGGAAATCGCCGTACGTATGACCTATGACCTGAACGGTATTCTGGAAGTGGAAGCCACCATTGTCTCAACCCAACGCAAAGCGCAATTGGTGATCACCAAACATGCTTCCGGCATGGGCCAGAAAGACATCGACAGGGCGGTCAAACGCATGGCCGAACTCAAGGTCCACCCCCGCGACGTGGCCAGCCACCGAGAACTCCTGTTGCGGGCCGAACGGCTCTATACCGAGTTGACCGCGCACATGCGCGAGGAACTGAGCATGATGCTGGACATGTTCGAGAACGCGCTCGAGCACCAGGAACCGAAAGCCATCGAGAACGCGTACCGCAACCTGCGCGAATTCCTGGACCGATTGGAGAATGGTCTTTAACCAAGGGGTGCGACATGGCTGAAAAAGCTGCAGATTGGGCGCAACGACCGGTCGTCCAGGATTGGGCCGCCAGGCATCTTCGCGAACAGCACGAAGGGCACAGCCCGACGGGGGCATTCTGCCGTCTACTCAGCGATGAGGGATACGACGTGCCGAACACAACCGCCCTTGCATACTGCATCTGCAACCGCCCCGAGGACCTGGAGCCCACAGCGCTGGCACCGTTGCTTGAAGAGGTGGAAACGGACCTGCTGAAACAGGTTGAGCATTTCGCCGAGGACTTCGCGGGATTATCGACGCCGCAACGCGTGTCGCGGTGGCATGAGTTGTTCACGACAGCCCAAGGCTTCACCAAAGCCCGGCACCGGCTGGAGCAACTCAAGGACCTCCTGTCGGTGGACTGGCCGAACGGCAGCGATGATATCCTTGTTCGAAAGCTGCACCAACTGGCGCTGCTTGCACCACACAAACAGCGAGTCGAAATCCGCGCCTTGGCGGCGGAACTGGCGCAGGACCGCACGGAAGCAATCAAGAGACTCGCCTTGCTGGAGAAGCAACCTGAGCCCGTCACCCGGATCATCGAACATGTGCAACGCCTGTTGGCGCCCACCGACCGGCAACGTCGGAAGATACTCGCCAACAACCGAACGGTAGAGCTGGCAAGACGCCGGGATCTGCTGAATCACAGTACGCCAAACTATCCCCCCGCGAGGGAGCGTACCAAGGTGCCATGGTATGTCATTGCGCCGGTGATCATTCTGCTCCTGCGAGCCTGCCCCATGATCCTCGATATAGCCGATACTTCACCATCGTATACCGGACCTGAAAACCTGCCAAACGTCACAATCACCGACGAGCAACGCAAAGCCCTGGACAAACTCAAGGACCCGAATGCATCAGAGGCTGAACATCAGAAGGCCCTGCGGCTGTTGATGAAGCGCGTGCTGAAGGACAACAACGTCGACGCTAAGAACGAAGAGGAAGATGACCCCGCGGACCAAACCGAAGCGGACCAAACCGAAGCGGACCAAACCGAAGCGGATCCTGCAAAAGCGCCCGAGATCCCGCGGCTTGAACTTCCCGCGGAGCCCTGATGGACAGTCATCTGCCTGACAACTTTGATGCTTGGCCGGATTCGCCTTTTGAGCTGTTGGGGCTACCCGAAGATGCCACCCTCCGTGATGCCAAGCGTGCGTTTGCCAAACTCATCCGGATCTACAAAGCGGACAGCCATCCCAAAGAGTTTCAGCGTATTCGCGACGCGTTCGAATTCTGCCGCCGCTGGCTGGAAATGGATGGACCGGCCATCTTCGCGACAACGGCAGAGAATTTCGGTGAAGACAATGGACCCAATGACACACCCACGGCAGAGAACACTCCGGCGCCGGAAATCCGGCCGGAACTGGCGGCCGCGGACGAGCTGATCCAATCCGGTGATCTCGAAACTGCCTATCACCGTCTGTGCCAACAGCCCAAGAAGGACAACGATGTGTTTCGGCGGCTGTATTGGGTGGCCTTCCTGCAACCAGACCTGACTGACAAGTCCCCGCGGCAATGGCTGGAAGCGGCAACAACAGGGCCTGCGGGTGATTGGCTTGATGAGGCGTGGACGTGGGAGATGCGATACCGTCCGATAGATCCAGCGTTTCCCGAATGCCTGGCCGACCGCCTTGAAAGCGATGGTTGGCCCATTCTCAACTTGTTTCGCGAGCGCTGGAGCGGGCTTGTGCGCAAGGAACAGACCAAAACAGTTCTGGAGGACCTCAAAATCCTTAAGCAGAGGAGCGACCTGACGCCTCGGTCCATGACGGAGGTACGGCTCGCTATCGCCCCGTATCTGTGTTGCTTGCCGCCCGACGATATCAGCCTGACGGACTTCGCGAAGCAGATCGAGGGCGAAATAGAAAACTCTCTCGACCGCGCGGATGAACTCGATCGCATTGAATATCTATGCGAACTGCAGCTCGAGCTTAAGGGGGCCAGGTTTCTCGACGTGCCGTCGCCTTGGAGCCGGCTCGTGCAACTGCATCTGACCCAACCCCACGAATTCTGCCGGCAACCGCTGCAGACGTTCATGGCGGAAATTCTGGTGGACCCGAAAGCGTTCGTCACCAAGCTTGATTCGCTGCAGTCCGGCTTTCCGATCGGCATCTCGGAACTCATCGATCTCGCCCGCAACGCGCTGATGTGGGACACGAACGTACCCGATGATGATGAAGGCCGCGAGCGGGTCATCAGTCGCTTCCTCAATGTCTACTCAGCGCTGCCCAACTACACACAACTGCGATCCCATCTGCTGGACTTCTGTATGGACGAGCTCATTGATCCATTGACGGTGGCGGGCCATGCGGATGCCGGACCGAACGCGCCCTCATGGGTCTTGGATGTGCGACAGGACCCGGCGCTCAGGATTGCAGGAATCGCCGCCATGGTGCTCGGCTGATGCACTTTGTTGTTCTCAGGGGCAGCTGTTCCCCATGTCGCGGCCGCCCTGAAAGATCTCATCCCATTTCCAGTAGTTGCCCGGGCGGCTGTTGATGTCGAGGTAGAGATCGTAGATGTGCTGATGACTCCAGGCGCCGGCGCTGCCGTCCAGCATGTAGATGTTGCAGCGGTTGCCCGGATGCCCCAGCCCGTAGAACTTGCCGTAGGCAGCTGAGGACGGATTCCAGAAGAACGGGCCGCCCTCGTTGCCGTCACGCGGGAACCCGATGATCCCGCCCGGCACTGGGCGATACAGGCCGCTGACAATCTCCAGGTTGCCGTCGGCGAACAACCAGGATTCGTCGCTGACGCGGGAGACCTTCGGCAGCGGCGCGCGCAGGCAGTCCGCCGCCGTAGTATTACGGCGGCCGTTGAAATGGTTCACATCGCCGCCGAGGTAGTTCGACATCGAATAGGTCCTGGACCACTGGCCGCCGTTCCATTTGGGATTGACCCGGCTGACAGTGTTCGGGCAATGCAGAATAGTACCGGCGCGGCGGCTGCCGTCCCATTCCGGACAACGCTGATACCAACGCGTACTGTCGGGATTGCGGTGATAGCTGTGGTCATGCGTACCTGCAATATGGTTCGGCGTCTCGGCGCCGTTGTGAGGAAAGACACCGTCATGGTCGTCAGTATAGACCGCGGCCCAGAGGCCGAGTTGCTTGAGATTGCCGAGACAGACTGCGGCATGCGCCGCGCTGCGGGCCCGGCTCAAAGCCGGCAGCAACAGCGCCGCCAGAATGCTGATGATTGACACCACAACCAGAAGTTCGATCAGCGTAAACCACCGGCAAAGCCCGGGCGGCATCGTCCGGGTTCTGCGGTGATGCAGTTGGACGGCATGCATAACAACCTCCTGGTCAGACGGACTCTCGAGCTTGTATTTCATATTGCAGCGTGCGCGATGCCGGAGTCCTTCCGGCCAGCAGCGCCGTCATCAGCCGCATTGCTTCTTCGGCGAGTTCTTCACTGTCGATCCGCAAAGCCGTCAGCCGCGGACTCACCGCCCGGGCGAAATCGCTGTCGTTGAAGCCGATCACCGAGAGGTCGTCCGGGATCGAACGCCCCAGAATATCGGCGGCGCGATAGACGGCGGGAGCCAGGGCGTCCTGATACAGAAGCAGACAGTCGATCTCGGGATGGGCCGCCAGGACTTCAAGCGTGTCTTGATGGGTCTCGTGCCAGGTGTCCGACGACTGGAGGAATACAGGTTCGGCCAGGCCGAGGCGGTTCGCCTCGACACAAAACGTTTCGAAGCGGGCCGCGTGGGAATAGTGGTCGGTTGCTCCCTTGCCTTGCATGAATGCCGGCCGGCAACGGCCGCGAACCGCAAACAGATCAACAATCTGCCGAACCGCGGACTCATCGTCGAAAGTGATCGCGCCGGGAACATGACGGTCGTTGGTGTTGACGGCGGCAAGCGGCAGCCGACAGTCCTGCAGTTCCTGTTTCAGCGCCGGCGCCACATTGTCGAACAGCAGCATGCCGTCGACACAATCCTCGACAAGCAGCTTCGGAACGCGGTCAGCCAGCGGTTCAATAACCACGAGGAGGTCCTGCCGGCGGGCGGCCAGAATCAAATGCCGCAGGACGAGGGCGGGAATGCTGCCGAGATCGTGGGCGATCAGGCCGACAGCGCCGTGGCGTTGCCGCCGCATGTTGACCGCGGTGCGGTTGCGGCGGTAGCCGGTTTCGGTGACAGCCTGCATGACCCGGGTCTGGGTTGCCTGACTGAACCGGACCTGGCCGCCGCCGCCGTTGAGCACGGCGGACGCCACCCGGCGGGAGACGCCGGCGGCTTCGGCAACATCATTCAGATTGACTTTCGCAGCCATACTCGCTGATTCCTACGTGAGAATCATAACTCTGCGGCGGGGGCTTGTCAAGGTTCTCCGGCGGGAAACTGCAGCGACAGCAAGGAATTACGCAGCAAAACGGTTTTTATGCTAATATTTATATGCGTTTATCTTGACATGCTTATATTTATATGTTATCATAGGTCCGTGCTTGATCAACGGTGTTTTTGTCATGAATTCCAATCTTGTCCAACCGCGACCCTACGTCCCCTTGCGGGTGCGCTCGAATTTTTCTCTGCTGACCGGGACCGCGCCGGTTCAACGGCTGGTCCGCAAAGCCGCCCAATGGCATTTGCCGGCTCTGGCGCTGACCGATGAGAATAATCTTTACGGCGCCATCCCGTTCTGGAAAGCCTGTCGGGATGCCGGCATCCACCCGGTTCTGGGGACGCTGCTGCAGGGCGGCGGCAGCGAAGCGGTTGTGCTGGCGGAGAACGCCGCCGGCTATGCCAATCTCTGTCACCTGATCAGCCGGCAGCGACTGGATTGCGACTTTCATCTTGCCCCCTCCCTGACGGAGCACCAGGCCGGGCTCGTGATACTGACTCCCGATGTTGACCTGGCTGCCGCCTTACGTCGACATCTGGATACCGATCGGCTGTGGCTGGAACTGCTGCGTCCTGCCGCCAGCCAGCGGCAGGAACGTTGTCTCCTGGCAGCGGCAGCCGATCTCGGGCTCGGCCTGGTTGCTTCTTCTGATTTGTATATGGCGGCGGCGGACGAGCTGGAACAATTGGCAATGCTGGCGGCGATCCGGCAGAACCGGTTGTATGCGGAGATGCAGCCGGCAGCGGCGGTGCGACGCTACAGCTATTTGCGGCCGCCGGTTCAATTTGCCGCGTTGTTTCCGGATCACCCCGAGGCCGTGGATGCCACCTGCCGGATTGCCGCGCGCTGCACGTTCGACCTGTCGGCGCGGGAACCGGTCTTCCCGCGATTCGGCGGCAACGTACGGCAACAACTGGCACAGCAGGCGCGACACGGCGCGGAACGCCGCTACGGCAACATTTCTCCCACCGTTAATGATCGACTCCGGCATGAGTTGGATCTGATCAACCGCCTGGGATTTGCCGACTATTTTCTGGTGGTGGCCGACATTGTGGCGCACGCCCGCTCACTGGGCACCCCGATTGCCGGCCGCGGTTCGGGCGCCAGTTCGCTCGTGGCCTATTCTCTGGGCCTCACCAATGTTGACCCCATCCATTTCAATTTGCCGTTCGAACGCTTCCTCAATGAAGGCCGGCAGGACTTCCCGGACCTGGACATCGATATCTGCTGGCGCCTGCGGGATCAGGTCATCGACTATGTTTACCAGAAGTACGGCGACGACCATGTGGCGATGATCGCCACTTATGCCACGCTGCAGCCGCGCTATGGCTTCCGCGTCACCGCCAAAGCCCTGGGCCTGTCCACCGACGTCATCACCGAAACGCTGAATCGGCTGCCGCACATCAAACAGGAACGTCTGCCGGCTGGCGAGGATGCGCCCTGCCCCGCGTCCTGGCGCCGGCTGCCGGCGGACCCGCGCATCGTGCGCGAGGCCCTGCGGTTCGCCAGACTGCTGGAAGGCTTCCCGCACCATCTCTCCGTGCATCCCGGCGGCGTCGTGATCACACCGGGACCCATCTCGCGTGAAGCCCCGCTCCAGCGCGCGACCAAAGGCATTGTCATCACGCAATACGACAAGGACGCCGCGGAAGACGTGGGGCTGATCAAGCTGGACCTGTTGGGCAATCGCGCGCTGTCGTCGGTGGCGGAAGCAACGCGGCTGGTCCGGCAGCAGCACGAAATTGTCATCGACCCCGAACAGTTCCCGCCGCAGGACGAGCAGACCGCGTCCTTACTGGCTGTTGCCGACACCGTCGGCGTCAACCAGTTGGAGAGTCCGGCCATGCGCCATCTGCTGCGGCAACTGCGGCCGACAACCGCCAGGAACCTGATGCAGGCGTTGGGGTTGATCCGGCCGGGCGCGGCGTCGCTGGGGATGAAACAGGCGTTCGTCCGTCGGTCGCGCGGGGTGGAAGCGATTCCGCCGATCGACCCCCGGCTGGACGGCATCCTGCGCGAGACCCACGACATTATGCTCTACGAAGACGAAGCCCTGTTGATTGCCGGCGCCCTCGCCGGCCTGCCGCCGGATCAGGCCGACCGCTTCCGCAAGGCCGTGACCAAATGCCGCTCCGACGATGAACGCCTGCAACTGTCGCAACGGTTCCTGGCGCTCTGTCACCGCAACGACGTGGATCCGTCGATCGCCGCGGATCTCTGGGTACAAATGGCGAAGTTCAACGCCTACAGCTTCTGTCGGGCGCATGCCGCCAGTTACGGTCAGTTGGCCTGGACCAACGCCTATATGAAGGCCCATTATCCGCTGCAGTTCTGGGTCGGCGCGTTGAACAACAACGAGGGCATGTACGACAAGTGGGTTTACATCGAGGAAGCCAAACGCGGCGGCATCCGCATTCTGCCGCCGTGTGTGAACCGTTCACCAGACGAATTCGGTATCGACGGCGACGGCATCCGCATCGGTCTCAACCAGGTCCGTGCCGTCAGGCATCCGACGCGGCAATCGATTCTGGAGAATCGGCCGTTCCACAGTCTGTTCGACTTCGTCGCCCGCAGTGCCGCCGGCCAGAGCGAAACGGAAAATCTGATCCGCGCCGGCGCTCTGGATTTTCTCGAACGTTCCCGACCGCAACTGCTGTTTGATCTCTTGATGTGTTACGGCACCGCCGCCAAGTGCCGCGCCCGCGAGGTGCTGTTCGCCTTTCCCGAATCCACGCCGACAAAACTGCAGCTCAAGGACCACCCGCCGGCGATCAAACAGCAGGACGAATGGCGCCTGCTGGCGATGTCCGCCGGACCGCATCCACTGGCGCCGTTGCGGCCGTTTCTGAGCGAGCACGGCTTTGCCACCAGCCGGATCATCGCCTCGCTGCCGGATGCACCGATCCGGCTCTGCGGCCTGCCGGCAGCCAGCCGCGCCGTCAAATCCAAGACCGGCGGGCGCATGGGATTTATGACGCTGTCCGACGAAGACGGCTTGTTCGAAATCATGCTGCTGCCGGAAGTTTACGCCGCTTGCGAGGAAGAACTGGCGGCCGGCGGCACAAAAGTTCTCTGGGTCGAAGGCACGGCCGAATCGCAATACGACGCGTTATCCGTCAACGTCAACCGCATCGCCCCGTTCCGGCGCGAAGACATCAAGCAGCTGAAGCCGACCTGTTCCCGCCACACCACACCCCCCGTACCGATGAAACCGCGGCTGAACGCCGCCCCCCACCGGGACCTGGATCACACGCAAGGAGCTGCGCCATGAACACCGTCAAACAAAGCGACTGCACGGTTTGGGTGGGGACCTCCGGCTACAGTTTCTACTGTTGGGAAGGCGCGTTCTACCGCACCGGCATACAGGCGCAGGAGATGCTGCCATATTACTCCTCCCAATTCGATACCGTCGAATTGAACTACTCCTTCTACCGCCTGCCGACAGTCAAAACGTCCGCCGGCATGGTCCGCAAAACACCGGCGGGATTCACCTTCTTTGCCAAGATCCACCAAAGTGTCAGTCACGAAAACGACCTGGGCTGCGTCGCGGCGTTCAAGGAGGGGCTGGAACCGCTGCGGATATCCGGAAAGCTCGCCGGACTGCTGCTGCAGTTCCCCCAGAGGTTCCACAACAACCGCGAAAACCGCAAGCACCTGATGCGGTCGATACACAAGTTCAAAGAATACCCGTTAGCCGTGGAATTCCGCCATCGCTCCTGGTCGAACACCACGGTAAACCAATATCTGCATGACCACAACGTCAGTCTGGTCGCAGTCGATGTTCCCCAGATCTATTCGCTGTACCCGAAGACAACGATCACGACGGGTGACCTCGGCTATATCCGGCTGCATTCACGAAACCGCGACAACTGGTACCTGGGCGGGGAAGAACGCTATGACTACAACTACTCGCAGGAGGAGATGGAAGAATGGCTGCCCGTTCTGGACGCCTTCAGCGAACGGGTTCGTAATGTTTTCGTCTTCTTCAACAACTGCCGGCGGGGACAGGCCGCGGCCAACGCCAGGGCAATGAAACGCATCATCACAGCATCCGGGCTCAACGTCCGAACTCCGAACATCGACCGCTCCGCCGCAACTGTCAAAGGAGGGCTCTGGGCAAGTTGATGGAGGCGGAATGCACGTGACACGAAACACGTGACACGAAACACGTGACACGAAACACGTGACACGAAACACGTGACACG
>CAYLNH010000083.1:0-13768 GCA_964384625.1 uncultured Lentisphaerales bacterium | reverse complement strand
GACACGAAACACGTGACACGAAACACGTGACACGAAACACGTGACACGAAACACGGAACACGTGACACGAAACACGGAACACGGAACACGTGACACGGAACACGTGACACGAAACACGTGACACGAAACACGTGACACGAAACACGTGACACGAAACACGATGCCCCCTTCGACAAGCTCAGGAACTTCGTGGGAACAGGATTCCGACCTTCTCGGGCGGCGTCTCGCCGGCGAACCCTTGCTTCCTGCCCCTGCCCCCTGCCCTTTGCCCTTTGCCCTTTGCCCTTTGCCCCCTGCCCCCTGCCTTGCCGCTCATTGATTATTCTGCCTCACGAAGTACGGTCTAGGTTCTGCTTCCCAATCCTATGCAGGAGAACACGGAACCATGCCCAAAGCCAAAGGGATCTATATTCTCGGCGCGCAAAACTATGAACGCTGCTACAGCGAGGACGACCGACAGGCAATTGCCCAACTCGTCGACATCGTGGCTGAACCCCAGACCGCCGACGGCATCCGCGAAAACTGGCCGTTGGTTCAGGAGACCGAGATCATCTTCAGCAGTTGGGGCGGGCCACAGATCGACACAGAGTTCCTGGTGCATGCCCCCGCGCTGAAAGCTGTTTTCTACGCCGCCGGCTCGATCCGCAATATCGTCACCGACGCCTTCTGGGACCGCGACATTTCCATCTGCAGCGCCTGGGGCGCCAACGCGGTGCCGGTGGCCGAATACACTCTCAGCCAGATCCTCTGGGGACTGAAGCTCGGTCACCATTATGCCCGCCGCACCAGCAAGGAACAATGGTGGGACAAACGGTTGACGGTGTTCGGCGGCTACGGCAGCACCGTCGGCATTGTCTCCCTCGGCATGATCGGCCGCCGCGTCTGTCGTCTGCTGCAGCCGTTCGACGTCCGGATCATCGCCTACGACCCGTTCATCGCAGCGGCGGACGCTGCCGAACTCGGGGTCGAGCTGGTGGACCTGGAGGCGTTGTTCGAGAACGCGGCCGTGGTCAGTCTGCATACCCCGAACCTGCCGGAAACCCGGGGCATGATCAAGGGCTGCCACTTCGCCCGTATGCAGAAGAACGCGACCTTCATCAATACCGCCCGGGGAGCCGTGGTCAACGAACCGGAGATGATCGAGGTCCTGCTTGAGCGCCCGGACCTGCAGGCCGTCCTTGACGTCACCAGTCCGGAACCGCCGGTCGAGGGATCGCCGCTGTACTCGCTGGACAACGTGGTGCTGACGCCGCACATCGCCGGTTCCATGGACGCGGAATGCCGTCGCATGGGCAACTACATGCGGCAGGAACTGGAGCGTTATCTTGCCGGTGACCCGCTGCAATGGCAGGTAACCCGCGAAATGGCCGCCAAAATGGCCTGAACCGTCGGAACGATTGATGAGTGATCCCCCCCCAGCGCCGCGACCGCACGCCACGTTTGCCTGCATTGCCATCAGCATTCTGATCTCGATTCCCTGGCTGCTCTACGACCGCGGCCGCGGCGTGGAGGACCTGCATCACGTGCTGGCGCTGGCGCCGACGCCCAGCCAGATCTTCGCCGAGCACCTTTACTGGGGGCTGATCACCGCCACGTTCATCCACCTGGGCTGGGTCCATCTGATCTTCAACATGCTGATGATGTACCGCCTCAGCCCAACGATGGAAATGGAGATCGGCTCGTTCCGGTGGCTCGGCTTTTTCGCCGCCGCCGCGCTCGTCACCTCCGGCTTCCAGTTGACCATCGGCGGCGGCGGTCTCGGCATGTCCGGGGTGCTCTATGCGATCTTCGGCTTCATGTGGCAGGCGCGCCGGCGGTACCAGATTTTCGGCGACGTCGTCAGCCCGGAACTGGTGAAACTCCTGCTGGGCTGGCTTGTGCTCTGCTACATCCTGACCTGGCTGAAGGTCCTGCTAATCGCCAATACGGCCCATTTGAGCGGTTTGATCTTCGGCTATGCCGCCGCCTGGACCCTGGCCCCGAAGCGCTTGCTCAGGAAGAAGATCATCGCCGGCGTGATCGTCGGCGCCATGCTCTGCCTGAGTACGCTGTCGATCGCCGTCGATCTGCGGTTGGTCACCATCACCTACAGATTGGCCGAACGGGCAGCACGGCGAGGCGACACGGCGGCAGCTGAATTCTGGCGCGACAACTACGAGCGGCTCGGCGGCGACTATCGCCGGGATGTGCCGGCAATCGTCCGGCGGCTGATCAAGGCCGGCGACTACGCCGAAGCGGCCCAATGGATCAATGCGGTGGGAACGCTGGACCCGAATCTGGCGGCTGAACTGCGCGCCGAACTCGAAGCCGCGGAACAAAGCGAACCCGCCAAAACGGGCGGCCCCGAGACCTCGGGCTATTGACAACCGCCGGCAAAACAACCATATACTGCGTAATGGACTACGATGTTGTCATCATCGGGGCAGGCTTGTCGGGACTGGCCGCCGGCATCCGCCTGGCCCGCAACGGCAAGAGCGTGCTCATCGTCGAAGCGCATACCGTGCCCGGCGGGTTGAACTCCTACTTCAACCATGCCGGCCGCACGATCGACGTCGGTCTGCACGCCATGACCGATTTCGCCGGGCCGCATGAACGCACCGCGCCGCTGAACAAGATCCTCCGGCGCGTCGGCATTCACAACCACGAACTCGATCTCGCCGAACAGCTCGGTTCCCGCGTGCTCTTCCCCCGGGCGGCGCTGCGCTTTACCAATGACCCGAACGACCTGAAGGGCAGCATTGCCACGGCCTTCCCGGCCCAACTCGACGGCTTCGAACGACTCGACACGCTGATCGCAGAGTATAACGACGCCCAGCCGTTTCCGGAAAAATCATCCGGACGCGAAACCCTCGCCTCCTTCCTTACGGACCCGGCGCTGACGGATATGCTCCTTCTGCCGCTGGCCTTTTACGGGTCTTCGGCGGCGACGGACATGGATTTCCATGATCTGGCGGTCCGCTGGAAGAGCGTCTATCATGCCGGCCTGGCCCGGCCGCAGAAGGGCATGCGGGGGGTCGTCGGGCTGCTGGCCGATCGCTTCGCGGAAGCCGACGGCAAGCTGGTGCTCGGCCGCCCGGTCCAGGAGCTCCTGGTCGATGCCGGGCGGATCAACGGCGTCGTCCTCGCCGGCGGCCAGACCGTTGTCCCCGGGCAGGTTATCTCCAGCGCCGGTTTCGTCGAAACCATGCGCCTGCGCAGTGATGAACCAGACGACGTCCACGCCGACGACATCGGACGCGTTTCGTTTGTCGAGTTCATCGGCTTCCTGGACACCTTGCCCGCCGACCTCGGCATCCGCGACAGCATGATATTCTTCAGTATCAACGAAACACTGAATCTCGACAGCAACGGGCAGTTGGCCGACTGCAGCACCGGCGCCATCTGCTTCCCCAACAACTTCCACTATCAGCAACCGCCGCGGGAAGGCATAGTCCGGATCACGGCGCGAGCGGACTTTCGGGAATGGGCCAAACTCACAGATCGCAGCGACTACCGCGATGCCAAGGTCCAGGTTATGGCCCGCCTGCTCCGCCACGTCACCAGCATCGTCCCGGACTTCCGCCCGCACCTCAACTACTACGAGCTCTACACGCCGCGGACCATCAAACGTTTTGCCCGACGCGTCGAGGGTGCCGTCAACGGGACCGTGAACAAGCTTCGTGACGGCTGCACGGATCTGGAGAATCTCTTCATCTGCGGCACCGACCAGGGGTTGAACGGCATCGTCGGCGCCATGTTCTCCGGTATCCTGATGGCCAATCTCCATTGCCTGGCGCCGAAGGCGGAAAATAAGAATTGAACCGCCGGTTCAGTCGTCTGCCAACACCGGCTCGACCGCGAACGGCAGATAGACGTCGAAGCCCGGCTGCGGTTTCCGTGTCTGACGCCACGTGCCCGGCACCCAATTCCCGTCGCCGTCCGCCAGCACTTCGTACTTGCCGTCCACCCCGGCGAGTTTCTCATTATACAGCCGCTCCCAACCGGAAATCCCGACCTCGCGCCGGCCGTATTGCCGCGTCTCCCCCAACTGCCGTTGAAACCGCGGAATCCCGGAAAGCGTCCGGCGACGATAGCGGGAGGTAATGGTAAAACGACTGTTGCCCGCAACCGTGTCACGCAGTTTCAGGACCTCCCCGGCGCCGAGCCCGGTGCGGATCGTGACGGTGGACCGGGGCCAGTTGAGCACACGCGTCGCAAGCTGTGTCGCCGACAACCCGAGGATGCGGTCGAGTTCGTGCATGTCCCGCCAGAGGACCTCGATGGACTCCGGCCGTTTGTAGCTCAGCGCGAAACTGCGTTCCGACCAGGCCAGCGGCACGCCGTTGCGATCCACCAGCCGCCCGCGTAACGCCGGCAGGACGCCCTCATGCCGACGGTACAGCGAAGCCGCTGAAGACCGGTTCGGCGGGGCGACGACCATATTGTCGTACAGCCGCACACCGAGACCGCCGCCCCAGGCGAGGAGTACCAGGAGCACCGCATGCAGCCGCAACGGAAAGCGCCGGGGAGCCGGTTGCGGCAGCGGCGATTCTGTTGCCGGCGCGTCCTCACTCATGGGCAGATTCCTTTGACCTCGTACAGGCCCGCAAAAGCTGATCCGGATGGTCCGCCGCGGCGGCCTCCCATTCCTTCTGCTGTTCCGGCGGCAGTTCCGCCGCGATCTGTCGATGCCATTCGACCAGCTCCAGACGGACGCGACGCTGACGCGCGGCGGCGGCCTGTCGGTGGTGCCAGATTTCAATCCCGCCCCAGGCGGCAAGGCCCAGGCCGGCAAGAATCAGCAGGTAAGTCAGTTTACGCATCAGTCTCCGGCACTTCCGCCGTTGGTCCCAGGTCCGCGATCATCTGTAATTCGCCCTTCTGCAGCATGTGCTCCTGGATACGGTTCATCTCTTCTTCCCATCGAGGCCGGCTCCAGATCTCTACCCCAACCTCCGCGCCGAGTTGGACAATGGTGTCACCCGGCGCAATCCCCGCGTGATCGCGGAGCTGCTGCGGGATTGTGATCCGCCCCTGACGAGACAACGTGGTACGATGGGCAAGAGAGCAGAACAGCCGAAGCGTACGTCGGGCCGCCAACGAATCGGCGGCCCGACGGGCCGGGTCGATCATCTGAGCGCGAATCGTATCCCACGTGGCTGGGGGATACACTCCAATGCCTCCTTCCGGTAAACAGAACAGAACTACTTCCTCGTTGCCGTCCCGCCGCAGTTCGCGGCAGAACGCGGCACTGAGCTTGAATCGCCCGCTGCCGTCGATTGTGCAAGTGTCCTGGCCATAGAATACCAGCATCCGTTGCCTCCTTGGCTGGGAACCGCTGCCGTTGCCTCCTTCGGCGGCGATTCCTCGCGTCCGGGCTCACCAGATCGGTCCGATGCGGACCATATTATGCCAAATCAGACCATTTGTCAACAGGTTTGGGCCAGATTTTTCCGAAAAACTGAAAAAAAGCGCTGAATGCCGGGCAGATGCGGTGCCGGACGGCGCGCCCCACGCGCGGCACAGCCAAAAGAACGCCCCGCCGGAATTGCCCGGCGGGGCGTCGTCGAAACACTATTGGAAGCGGCGTCCGAGATCTCCCGGGTATTGTCTCACTGCAGGACCGAATGGTCTTCGCGCCGCTTTGCGCTCTGCACCGTCAGCCGAACCCGGCTAGAACGAGAACCCGAAGCCGATCATCACGACCGGATACCATTTGTGCTCGTCGATATCGTCCTCGATGTTCTGGCGCTCACGCTCGAGTTCCTCATAGAACCCGGCATAGGTGGTCGCGATGCCCGTGGCATCGAGTCGCACTTTGGCGGAGCCCTGGTACATCAGGCCCACGTCCACGGAAAAATAGATCCTCGAGTAGCCGGAGCTGCCCCAGCCCAGGCCGAAGTACGGTGCGATCGGATCGAAGGAGACATCACCGGTAATCGATGCCAGGTCGGCACCGTCATAGACTTGGTTACCAATGACGTAAGCGATGTCCGGCTCGGCCTGCAGATCAATGCGGTTGTGATTGGCAAAGGCGCCGAGGGTGAAGCGAAAACCCAGGGGAAACGGATGGATATCCACCAGGGCGCCGCCTGTCGTCCAGGTTACGTCCACATCGTATTTGATGTCATCGTAGGTGCCGTTGAAATTGTGTTTAAAGTAGTTGCCGGTAACTCGCAGGTTAATCGGCTGGAACGGCCGAAGGCCCAACTCCAGGCCGGGCCCCAATGTCCCGACCCGGGGACCGATGCTCAGGCGGTTCAATTGGCGCAACGGGGTTTCCGGCACAGCCACCGGCTGCTGCGGCTCGACAGCCAACCGTTCGGGGGCCTTTTCCTGGGCATATCCCGACACCGATATCATCAGAAACAGGCCAACCAGGGTCATTACACGCGGAATGTGTTTCATCACTGCCTCCAGATCCTTCCAGTTTTTCGTTTTCTTCGTCCGGCAAAGCCCGATGCACATGAACCATTAATATATCGAGCGCAAGCCGGGATTCAAGATGTGGTGTCCCTGCGGCACCCTCGCGTCACTGGGTAAATCGCGAACCGAAAGGGATTCTCACGGCAGCCGCAACCGGGTTGTTTCGAATCCGTACGGCCCGTCACCGCCGGCGCCCGACTGCTGCCCCGAACAACCGACATGGGGGTGCATCAGTCGCTGCGCTGCGGTTCAACCGGCGCCCACCAGCGTGCCGGCAGAGAAGTCGCCGCGCAGGACTTTCCGGATTCCGGCGGTATCATCGAAGCGGCAGACGATGATCGGCATATCATTGTCCCGACACATGCTGAACGCCGTGGAGTCCATCACCGCCAACCGCTTCTGCAGGGCTTCCGCATAGGTAATACGTTCATAGCGTTCGGCATCCGGGTTCTGCATCGGGTCGTCGGAGTAGATGCCGTCGACCTTGGTGGCTTTGACGATGGCTTCGGCATCGATTTCATTGGCCCGCAAGGCGGCGGTCGTGTCGGTCGTGAAAAACGGGCTGCCGGTACCGGCGGCGAAGATCACGACCCGCCCCTTTTCCAGGTGCCGAATGGCCCGACGCCGGATAAACGGTTCGGCAACGCGGTCCATCTCGATGGCCGTCTGCGCTCGGGTATCAACGGCGTTGTTCTCCAACGCAGCCTGCAAAGCCAGGGCGTTCATCACCGTTGCCAGCATCCCCATGTAGTCGGCGGTGGCGCGCGGAATCCCCTTGGCAAAAGCGCCCCGGAAGATATTGCCGGCGCCGACAACACAGGCGACCTGTACGCCCAGCTCCCGGATCTCCTTGACGCGCAGAGCGACGGCATTCGTCGCCTCCGGATCGATACCGTAGGGCTCGTCGCCTTTAAGGGCTTCACCGCTGAGCTTCAGCAGAATCCGCTTGTAAATGATGTCGTCAGCCATGTTCTCCCAGGACCTCAATTTCAAATGGACACAAAAAAAGCCGGCCACCCGGAACCGGGTGGCCGGCGGAAGTTCTACAGCTCTTCGCCGACCTGCCAGCGCAGGAAGCGAAGGACTTTTGCGTTCGGGTTGACCTTTTCAACCGGGGTCTTGTCGTCGTGCACCCACGTCTGCTTGGTCAGGCAAACCTGCGTGTACCATTTGTTGATCCGGCCGATCAGGATCTTCTCGATGATGTTCTCCGGCTTGTTCGCCATGTCCGGCTGAGCCGCCGCGATTTCTTTCTCCTTGTTGACGACCTCTTCGGGGACGTCCTCAGGAGCGATGTAATCCGGGTTGGCGGCGGTGATATGCATCGCCATATACTTGCCGTATTCGTCGTCGTGCTCACCGTCGATCTCGACCATCACGCCGATCTTGGAGCCGCCGCCGTCGTGGATATAGCTGTGGACCTTGGCCTTCGGCGTCCAACGGACAATTCGACGAACCTGAATATTCTCGCCGCAACTGGCGATCAGTTCGCCCAGCGCATCGCTCTCCGCTTCCTTGACGGCGGCGGAGATGTCGCCTTCCGGGTAATCACCGTCGGCCGCGCGTTCAATCAAGGCCTTGACATAATCGGTGAACTTCGCATTCTTCGCAACGAAATCGGTCTCGCAGAGGATCTCCGCCATGACCGCGACGTCGTCCCGGATGATTGTCTGGATGTGGCCTTCGTTGGTCGCGCGATGTGATTTTTTGTCCAGCTTGGCCAGTCCCATCTTGCGGATGACTTCAACGGCCTTCTCGACATCGGCGTCGGCTTCCGTCAGGGCTTTCTTGCAGTCAACGAGTCCCGCGCCGGTGCGTTCGCGCAGGTCTTTCACCATTTGAGCGGTAATATTTGCCATTGTTGTAATCGGTCTAATCCGTATTGGTTGTTTCGCGTTTACTCGGAAGCGGGTTTGTCTTCGGCGTCAGCCTTCTTCTCAGCCGGTTGGTCAGCGGCGACCGCAGCGGGTTCGTCAGCCTTCTTCTCTGCAGCCTTGTCGGCCGCAGCTTCGGCTTTCTCTTCCTTGGCTTTGGCGTCCTCTTTCGGCTTGTCGGCTTCCGCGTCGGCCTTGGGCTTATCGGCCTTGGCGTCTTTCTTCGGCTTGTCGGCTTCCGCGTCGGCCTTGGGCTTGTCGGCCTTGGCCTCTTTCTTTGGCTTGTCGGCTTCCGCGTCGGCCTTGGGCTTGTCGGCCTTGGCGTCTTTCTTCGGCTTGTCGGCTTTGGCCTCTTTCTTCGGCTTGGCGGCCTTGGCGTCTTTCTTGGCGGCCCTGGCCTCTTTCTTGGCGGCCTGTTCCGCAGCCTTTGCCTCTTCCGCCGCTGCCTTCTCGGCGGCCTTGGCGGCTTCTTCCGCAGCCCTGGCTGCCTCTTCCTCTTCTCTCTTCTTCTGCCGCACACCCGTCGCCGCCTGCAGCGCGTTCTCGACGACCTGCAGGATGATCTTGATGCTTCGCAGCGCATCATCGTTCCCGGGGATGATGTAATCGATCGGGTCCGGGTCGCAGTTTGTGTCGACGATCGCCACAACCGGAATCTCGAGGCGGTTGGCTTCGCGCACAGCGATATCTTCCCGCTCGACGTCCACCACAAACACAGCGTCCGGCAATTTGCCCATCTCAGCAATACCACAGAGATTCCGCCGCAGTTTACTCAGCTCGCGGCGCAGGCGCGAGGCCTCCTTCTTCGGCATATCCTCGATCTCACCGCTCTCCTCCACTTTCTGCAGTGATTTCATCCGGGCAATGCTCTGGCGGATCGTCTGGTTATTCGTCAGCGTACCGCCCAACCAGCGTTCGGTCATATAGAACATGCCGACGTTTTCGGCGACAGCCCGTACCGCGTCCTGCGCCTGGCGCTTGGTGCCGATGAACAGCACATCGCCGCCGTCGACGACGGTTTCATAGAGAAATTCGGCGGCTGTCTGCAGGTGCTGCATCGTCTTCGGCAAGTCAAAAATATAGATCCCGTTGCGGGCGCCGAAAATGTACGGTTTCATCTTCGGATTCCAGCGTTTTGTCGGGTGGCCGAAGTGTACGCCGGCGTCCAGCATGTCTTTCATTGAGATCTTAGCCAATTTGATCCTCCTGAGATCCTGTCGTTGCGGCTTCGAACCTTTGCCGGCAAATCAAGCTTCACCGGGATTCGTAACCCGCGGTTGTTGATAATAGTTAGGGAAATCCGGCCGACGCCAGCCACGGACGTCCAACGCGAAAAAACCCAAAAAGAGCGATTACTATAGGCAATGCCTTGACTTCAGCAAGACGAAAACGATAAAAAAGCGGCAATATCGAGGTCCTGACGCCGTCGCGACAACTGCGGGAGCGGGCCCTCGGCCCAGCCTTGATTGCCGGAACGTGGCCGCCAGGGGCGGCCGTCCCCCCGGTTGCGGGCTTCAGGCATCACTTGTGCAGCGGCGTGTCGCCGTACTTCTCCTGCAGCGACTCCAGCTCTGCCGTCAACGCCTGCTGCACGTCGGCACAGGCTGGATTGCCATAGATGTTGTGGAGCTCGTTGGGATCCGTTTCCAGGTCATACAACTCCCAATACGGCTCGATCTGCGGTTCGGCGTTTTCCACGCCGCGCCATGTCTTCTCCGGCGGCTGGAAGTAGACGAGTTTGTGCGTCATCGTGCGCAGCCCGTAGTGGGCACAGACATTGTGGCCGCCGTGATCCCAGTAGCGGTAGTAGAATGACTGCTGCCAGTCGGCCGGCGCCTCCCCCTTGAGCATCGCCCGGCCGGACACGCCCTGCATCTCCTCGGGAATCGGCAGGCCAGCGTAATCCAGCAGCGTCGGCGCGAAGTCCAGATTCGTCAGTAGTTCATCGCGCACCGTACCGGCCTCGATCTCCTGCGGGTACCGCAGCAAAAACGGCATCCGCACAGAATGCTCGTAGATGAAGCGTTTATCGTACCAGCCGTGGTCGCCGAGGAAGAAGCCCTGGTCGCTGGTATAAATCACGATCGTGTTGTCGACCTGGCCGGTTTCCTCCAGGTAGTCCAGCAACCGGCCCACCGATGCATCAACACTGGCCACGCACCGCAGGTAGTCCTTGATGTACCGCTGATAGTACCAATTCTTCAATTCCGCCCCCGTTAACTCCGGCGGCGGCGTCCCTTTCATGTCCGTCTCGGTGAAGTCCCCCATAATCCGCATCTTCGCGGCGGCCGCGGCAGGACGACCGTCGTAGTCGTCGTCAAAGGTCTCGGGCGGCGGGATCTCCTCGTCTTCATAGAGGTGCTTGTACTTCTCACCGGGCTCCCAGGCGCGGTGCGGCGCCTTATGGTGCACGCAGCAGAAGAACGGCTGATCCGGGTTCCGGTCGTGCGCCAGCCAGTCCAACGCCTGGTCGGTGATGATATCGCTGACATAGCCTTCGACGACCGATTCGCCGGCCGGAGTCAGAAGTGCCGGATTGTGATACCGCCCGTGCCCCGGCAGCACCGAGTAGTAGTCGAAACCCGCGGGATCAGCCGGCACGGCGTTCTCGCCGCCGCCGTCAACCCGGTCGGCGCAATCGGTGAAACCATGGCCCAGATGCCACTTGCCGAAGATTGCCGTGTTGTAGCCGGCAGCCTGCAGCAATTTCTGCAGTTGCACCGGCCGGCGATTGTCCAATGCCTGCCACTCACAGACTCCGGTGATGTGTCCATACTGCCCGGTCAAAATCGTCGCCCGACTGGGCGTACAGATGGAGTTGATGCAATGGCAGTTGTTCAAACGCACACCGCCCGCGGCCAGACGGTCCATCTGCGGCGTCTCGTTGATCCGGCTGCCGTACGCGCTGATGGCGTGCGCCGCATGGTCGTCGCTCATGATAAACAGGATATTCGGGGTCATTGGTTTCTCCCAGGTTGGTCACGCATGCAGGGACGAGCCTTCACGCTAACGCCGCTGCCGTCTTCCGCAACTCCAGACGGGCAACGCCCCCGATGGCTTTCTGCGCCGGCCCGGACGAAGCGACCACAACGGCAGTCCGTGCACGTTTTGGGCCGGATCGAAGTTTACGAGCCGCTTTGCAGTGCTAGTTTTGCACTCATGGACTTGCACGATGTACTGGCCGAGCTGAATGTCGACGCCGAACTGTATGACCTGATTGCCGTTAACTGGGAGGATTCGCAGAGCACATTGCCGAAAAGCCTGCCGTTCCTCGATCCGGCAGTTATTCGGGAGTATCGCGAATACGCGGAGCTTGACCCGGCGCTCGAACCAATCCTGCTGGACGTCGCCCACACTATCGATCAGTCCCCGGCGCTGCGCGCCTATTGCTGGCATTTCCAGCAGTGCCTGTTCCAATACCTTGAGACGCCGGGGCTCGACAAATGGCCGGAACGCCTCGACGCCCTGGGGGACCACAGCGGCGTCCTCCGTTTGCTCACCGCACTGACGATGATTCCGCTGGTGATCGAGAAACATGCAGACCTGGGGATCCCGACGGATATCACGCGCAACACCTGCCGCCAGATCCACGGCTTCAATCTGAATCACGAAGTCGGGCGCGACGGCAAACCGGGCCTGCTGCCGAACCAGATGTTCTGGCTGCGCAATCACGTCCGAGGCGAATTGTTCCGCATCGGGCGGTTTGAGTTCCGCCTCACGAAACTGCCGCAAGCCATCCGTCTGTTTCGCCGGCGACATACCGGCAGCCATCTTCTGCTCGCGCCGCCCGGCATGTTCTACGACAGTGACGGATATGTGGTGAATCCCGAGAGCAACCGGGTTGCCTGGCAGAGCGCGTTCAAGGGAACCGACCAACACTGGAGCGGCACAGCCGTGTCGCCGTACGGCATGGCACGGCTGCAGGAAACCGTCTTGGCGAAAACCGAGTGGGAACTGATCCTGCATCCCGGCGACACAGTCATCGACATGCACATCCCGCCGGGCCGCGGCATGGGCCTGGATGTCTGCAGGAGGTCCTTCGCCGCCGCTGTGGAGTTCTTCGCGAAACACTTCCCACAACGTCCCGCCAAAGCATTTTACTGCACATCGTGGATCTACAACACCCAATTTGAACACGCCCTGCCGGAATCGAACCTGGCCGGTCTGATGCGCGAAGTCTACCTGTTTCCCACTTCGTCCAACGGCAAGGACGGCATCTTCTTCATCTTCTGCCGCGAATACGACGACTGGTCCAAAGCGCCGCGCGACACCAGTCTGCAGCGGGCCATGCTCGACATCTACACCTCGGGCCGTCGGCTTCGCAGCGGCGGCATGGTGTTTCTGATCGAGCACCTGGAACACTTCGGCACGCAGTATTACCGAAACCATTCCGCAATGCAGTGACGCCTCCGCGGGGCTTGTCCCCGTGGTGCGAAGATTAGGACCAACCGCAACGGCGAATCCAACATTCCCGCCTGCACGGGGCTTGTCCCCGTGGAGCGAAGATTTAGTTTACACACGAAGATAACTGTGGCAGTGGAGATCAGCATGGCGCTGAAGCCAATCTACACACTTGAGAACGTGCGCCCCGTGAGCGAGATACGATATGATTGGTCCGGTTGGTTACGCAATTCTGCTTCTTTCCCTTCAATACTTGAAATCGCAACAGAGAACCTGAATGACGCTTGGGGAAGGGATGGGCTCACTTTGGAGACATTCTCTGTGGAAGGCAACCAGATTCAATGTCTGTTCCGCGCCAACCAGGACGTGAGCCCATCGCTTTGTGCTGCACGTGCCAAAGGACGACTGCAAAACGAGCTCCGCACTCTCGGCACTGAAGTCAAGTTCGACAGGCGCGTGTCGGTTCGAGCGCTGGGCGACAACACCACGACTATCGTCCAGAACTACATCCGGAAACAAGTCGGCAAGAGCGACTACATCGACCCCAGGTTCAAAGATCACCTTGGGCAGTTCACGGTCGAAGTTGCAACGCGTATCCTGGAAAACCCATCAGTTTCCGGACATGGCCGTTATTGGTACAACCTGCACGTTGTGATTGTGGTGCAAGATCGGAGATACCCGATAACGCGCAATGAGAATTTCGCAAAAGTCAGTGATACGATCTTCCGCATTGCCAAGAAGAAATCGCATGCTGTGGCATCGGCCGCGGTTATGCCGGACCACATCCACATAGCCCTACGCGCCAACCACACTCACACTCCCTCGGAGGTGGCTCTCGCCTATCTCAACAACCTTTCGTACATTCTGGGATACAACGAGTGTTGGAGCACGGAGTTTTATGTGGGTACGTTCAGCGAATACGACGTACGCGCTGTGATGCACTAATCTTCGCACCACGGGGACAAGCCCCGTGGAGGCGGGACACGGAGCCAACCGCATCCGTAAACAAAATCTTCGCACCACGGGGACAAGCCCTGGCCTTTTTGCACAAATCCTACTGGACAAACTGCCGTAGTGCCTGTAGCTTT
>CAYLNH010000082.1:22475-25686 GCA_964384625.1 uncultured Lentisphaerales bacterium | reverse complement strand
AAAGAAGGCTGCCAAGGCGGGACACGATGCTCGCATCGCTTGTTCGACGGCGCCTTCCCGGACCGGCGCCCGGCCGCCGTCCCTGGCTGGAAAACTTACGCCGGGCCCATCTGGACAGCCGCGGCGTCGACCATCGCCTGGAAGTTCTCAAGGGGCGTGTTGGCAGCAGCGCCGCCGCCGAGGCCGAGGATGAACCCGCCCTTGGCGCCGACGATATCGATGTAGCGCCGACACTCGGCTTTGATCTCAGCGGGCGTGCCGGACTTGATCAAGACCGGGTTCGGCCCGCCCTGAAGCACAACACGCCCGGACATCTTCTCGGCCAGCACGGTTGGGTCAACGCAGAAGCCGAAACCGTTGTGCGCGTTGATCCGCAGGTCGTCGCGCATGCAGTCCAGGAGGTGTTCGTTCTTGCCGCAGTTGTGCAGGCCGCGATGTCCTGGATACGCTTCGTAGATTCGGTTGGCATACGGCACGACAAAGGCCTGGAACATCGCCAGACTCAACATCTCCGAGGTGTCATAGCCGATGCCCGTGCCGTGGTTCGGGTCGCGACCCATCAGGTCGTCGAAGAACCGGATGCACTGCAACTGGCTCTCGGTCACGATATCCATCAACCGGTGCACGCGGTCTGGTTCCATCGCCATCCAGAGGAAGAGATTGCTGCCGGCCAAGGCAAACGCCGACGGCATCGGCCCGCCCGGTTGGCCGATGCCGATGTTGATCGCGAGCGGATCGCCGTTCAGTCGAACGTCAAAGTCATCCTGGCAGTCGCGCATGCCGTGGAAGAACTCGAGGCGCTTGCCGTTGATGCTGTTGTCCGGTTTGGGAATCGACAGCGCATCAATCTGTTCGGATGACGTCAATGGATGCTGCGCCTTCGGCGGCTGGTTCTCGGGAAAGACCACGTCCATATCGAACTCGGTGCCGCGCAGGCAGCCCAGGTCCGGACCGAACCCCAGCGACTTCGTCGGGATCGGGTTGTCGTCTTTAATGTTCTCCAGACGCCACTTCCGGTTGAGGATCTGTTCGCGCAGGTTGTCTTTCGGTGACCGAATGTACTGCGCGAAGGTGACCCCGCGTGCGGCCAGACCAGTCCACTGGTTGGTGTTGATCTGTACGGGTGTGCGATCCGTCGGCTCGAAGTTCCGGGTTCTCCGCAGACGCTCGTTGCATGCGTCGTTCTCGGCAATGCGCGCTTCGTCTATGATGATATCAATTCGCTCTTTCATCTCTGTCTCCTGACCTAGTCACATGACTTCTCGACTGCAGTCGACTACAACCGACTACAGTCGATCGTGAATCTCGAATCTGGAATCCTGTATCTTCTGGATTAACTATTCCCCCAACCTGCCACCTTTGCTTTCCATTCCTGATTGGAGTAAGATTTTGAACATGAAACGCGGCAAACTCGTCATCAACAACTTCGCCGAACTCGGGTTCCCCGAGGTCCTGACTCTTGGGCGCAACAACAACCTGTCCGCGATCCGGGGCTGGCCGAAGCATACGCACGAAGGTTTTGAGATCATCTATCTCGCGCGCGGTCGGCAGATCATGGGGGCGTCAGGTAAAGGCTACGTGGTGTCCGGCGGCGATTTCTTTGTGGTGCAGCCGAACGAGATCCACAGCACGGGTATCCATCCGGTCGGTCGTGTCCTGCTCTACTGGATCCAGATCCAGCGACCCAGACGCAAGGACCTCCTTGGCCTGCCAAGGGCCGAAGCCGACGCGCTGATCTGCTCCCTCCGCAATCTGCCCGGTCCCCACTTCCCGGCTGATCCCGAAGTGAAGGACCTCCTTGAGTGCATCATTGCGGCAACGCAGAGTCAGGACCCCCTTGCGGCTACGCGTTTGCGACAGGCCTTGACGCAAATCCTCCTGACCGTAGTCGATTGTGGACAAGCCGCACCCGAACGTAATCTGACGCCGGACATCAAGGCAACTGTCGCACACGTCCGCCAGTGTCTGAAGGAGCCGATCATGGTTGAGGAACTCGCGGAACTGGCGGGGCTGTCGGTCTCGCGCTATCGAGCCAAATTCCGCAAGCAGCTTGGCATGTCGCCGTCTGAGTTCATCCTGCGTCGCAAAGTGGATGCCGCAATCGATCGTATTCTGGAAGGGCAGCGGTCAATTACCGAAATCGCCTACGACCTCGGATTCTCGTCGTCGCAGTACTTTGCCACCGTGTTCAAACGCTTCACCATGCAAACGCCCAGCCGGTTTCACACCGACTGCCGACGGGAAGAACGGGAACGATGACTCCGGCCAAGCCGGAAACACCGTTGTTCAGTCGGCAGTTGTGATTTCAATCAGAACGCGAGCCAGGGGATCCCGCCGATTGACCAGTTTGTACGTTCCATTGTCGCAGTACTGAACCAGATCCCGACGCAGCAGCTTGGACAAATGCCTGGTCATCGCCGGTCTCGAGATCCCTGTTGCGGTCCGCAACTGCCCGGCAGTCTTTGGTCCAGTTGATAGCGTCTTGATGATAAGTAAGCGTCGCGGATGAGTGAAACCGGTCAGGATCCACTCCGCGTCCTCAAGGGCCTCATCACCGTCGGCCGATTTCAGATACCGGCACAAAGCTCGCATAAGCGCGGGCGCCCAGCAAATTCCCTCATTCGGTTGCGGCGCGTAACGCACCCAGCGCGAAACCCGTTCCACGCTGACAAGTCCTCGGGCTTGAAGCATCCGTAGATAATGGCTTGCCGTGCCAAACGTCATATCCGTAACAAGCGCCAGTTCTTCCACCGTCTGATCAGGCTTCCTGATGATGCATCCAAGCATCTTCAATCTGAGGGGGTTCGCCAACACACGGCAAGTGCGCCAGATTGTCGGTCGCAGATCCTCTTTCGCCATCCTGCCTCCGCCGAGTTTGGAAAGATGTACAACTTATATCATGGTGGTTCCCGGATGCAATCCCCCCGGCGCCATTCGGCGGCGGTGCGGAGATTTTTTCGTGTCTTGCCGGAAGCAGGTTCACTTCTCAACTACGCCTGAACACACGCAACCACGATTACCAAAAGCCGGCTCACACCATGCAAGGTGTGAGCCACCAAGCGTTCCGCCGGCGCCACCAACTCGAGCCTGGGGATCGACTCACACTTTGCAAAGTGTGAGCCGGCAGGCAGAGCCGCCACCATCATCTCGAGCCGGGGATCGACTCACACTTTGCAAAGTGTGAGTCGGCAGGCGGCGCGGCCGCGGTGGC
>CAYLNH010000082.1:0-22375 GCA_964384625.1 uncultured Lentisphaerales bacterium | reverse complement strand
AGGAGCCGACAAGGCCACAACCACAACCGCAGGCATTGTCCCGGCCCAAGGATCGACTCACACTTTGCAAAGTGTGAGTCGGCAGGCGGCGCGGCCGCGGTGGCCATCACCAGACCTCGATAGCCAAAGCCCGAGATTGACTCACACCTGGGAAATGTGAGTCGCCAAGCGTTCCACCGCCGGCAGGCAGGGAGACTGCCGCCGCCATCCGAAGCCCGTCCGCCAAGAGTCACCAGGCCACACCAAGGATCGACCGTCGGCATTACACCAGGCCAAAGATCGGCTCACACTTTGCAAAGTGTGAGCCGGCAGGCAGAGCCGCCACCATCATCTCGAGCCGGGGATCGACTCACACTTTGCAAAGTGTGAGTCGGCAGGCGGCGCGGCCGCGGTGGCCATCACCAGACCTCGATAGCCAAAGCCCGAGATTGACTCACACCTGGGAAATGTGAGTCGCCAAGCGTTCCACCGCCGGCAGGCAGGGAGGCTGCCGCCGCCATCCGAGGCCACGTCTACCAGGAGCCGACAAGGCCACAACCACAACCGCAGGCATTGTCCCGGCCCAAGGATCGGCTCACACTTTGCAAAGTGTGAGTTGGCGGGCGGTCTGGCAGGCAGGCAGTGCGGCCGTTGTCCCCATCTCGAGCCCGTGTGCCAGGGGAAAAGAAGGAACGGCCTTGTGTTTGAACATCTCGCATGCCCACGACACAAGGACTGTCCTTCCCAGACGAATCCGGCTGAACAAGCAGACATGGACGTCGACTCGGTCAGTTATGGGTACGGACCAAGGTCGTCATGCCACTTGCGAAGACAAACGCCATTTGCCAAGAACGTGTGCTGAACCACTGAGGTCCAGAGTCCCGGCTGGTTTGCGTGTCATGGGCAGGACGATGTGGCGGGGTTCGGAAAGGCTTTCCCGGTGATTCTTAGGCGCCCGAATGGTCTTTAAGGCTTTCCGTGGTCCTCTTGTAAGTTCATGGGTGCGAAGTATGAGTATGGGGCCGTGATTCACCCCCATGCTCAGGCTCGAAGAGCCCCCCCATCATCCTCTCTCCTGAGCCTGATTTAACGAGTTGAGAGCAGCCATGGCCAAGAACGGCGCAGACAACGCCCAGGGCTACCAGTTCGGTACGTTCAAAGGTGTCTTCACCCCCAGCATTCTGACGATCCTGGGCGTTGTGATGTACCTTCGTTTCGGCTGGGTGCTGGGCCACCTCGGTCTCGTGAAGACCATGGTGGTCGTGACGATCTCGTCGAGCATCACGTTTCTGACCGGCCTGTCGCTGGCAGCGCTGGCCACGAACATGCGGATCCGCGGGGGCGGCGCGTACTTCGTTATCTCTCGAACCCTTGGCGTCGAGGCCGGTGCGGCGATGGGCCTGCCGCTTTACATGGCACAGGCGTTGGGAATTGCCTTCTACTGCACAGGTTTTGCCGAATCCGTGGTTGAGATTTTTCCGGATGTCAACATCCGCACAGTCGGGGTAATCACGCTGATTGTGGTAGCTGCAATTGCTTGGATTTCAGCCGATCTGGCGTTGCGCACGCAGTTGATCGTGATGACGATCATCTTTCTATCACTGGGTTCACTGTTTATCGGGGGCGCGCCGGATCCGATGCCCGCCGTGGACCCCAAGAACTTCGAGGGGTTCAAAGGCTTCTGGGTGGTGTTCGCCGTGTTCTTCCCGGCAGTAACCGGTATTGAAGCGGGCATTGCCATGTCCGGCGACCTGAAGGACCCCGCCAAGTCTCTGCCGCGCGGTACGCTCGGTGCCGTTGTCACCGGTTACGCGGTCTATATGCTGATCCCGCTGTTCCTCAGCTTCACTCTGGGCGTTGACAAAGAAGCCCGCCAATTGCTCATTGAGAACAAGATGATCATGCGGGAAATGGCGCGTTGGGGGAAAGTGGTGGTGGCCGGCGTCTGGGCGGCATCGCTGTCCAGTGCGATGGGTGCGATCCTTGGGGCGCCACGTACCCTGCAGGCACTGGCCAACGACCGCGTCGTACCGCATTTCGTGGGGCGTGGGTTCGGCAAGGGCAATGATCCCCGGATTGCCACCGGCATTTCGTTTGCGGTGGCATTGGCCGGCATTCTGCTGGGGAATCTCGATATTATCGCCGGCCTGCTGACGATGTTTTTCCTGACCTCTTACGGGCTGCTCAACATCTGTGCCGGGCTGGAGGAATTCGCCAGCCCGCCATCATGGCGGCCGAAATTCCGGGTGCATTGGGTTTTTTCACTGATCGGCGCCTGCGGCTGCTTTGCGGCAATGTTCCTGATTGACGCAGCCTCCACATTCATCGCGGCTATCGTCATTGCTTCCGTCTATTACATCATCAAACAGCGGAACTTACGGGCGCACTGGGGCGACATCCGCAGCGGCATCATGATGATGCTGGCGCGGTTTTCCATTCACGCCCTGGCCAAGAATCCGCTGGAGGAACGCACCTGGAAACCCAACATCCTGGTTTTGACCGGGTCTCCCACCAAACGCTGGTACCTGGTCGAACTGGCCAGTGCCATGTCGCAGCATCGCGGTTTTCTGACCATCGCCGCCGTACTGCCGCAGACCTTTCCGCAGGAGCGTATCGCGCCGATGACACAGACGATCACCGACTACCTCGAGAAACGCGACGTCTCCGCCCTGGTCCGGGTCTATCCGGCCGAGAAACCAATCGTCGGCATGCAGATGTTGACCAAGACGTACGGCTTCGGCCCGCTGACGCCGAACACGATCCTGCTTGGCGAATCCGAGAAGCCGCATAAGTATCTGGACTTCGTCGATCTCATGCTGCGCATCCACCGGCAGGATCAGAATCTGATCATCGTCCGCGAGAGCGACGAAGAAGAGGGTCGGCTGCACAAAGGCGAGCAGATCGACCTGTGGTGGGGCGGCATGGCCCATAACGAAGGGCTGATGCTGGCGTTGGCTTACATGCTCAAGCGCAACCCCGGCTGGCGCGACGCCCAACTCAATCTGAAGACCATCGTCCGCGACCCGGCCAAATCCGACTCCGCCGACCACCAGTTGGAGGCCTTCATCAAGCGAGCGCGGCTGAAGGCAACAGCGGAGGTCGTCACCGAAGCGGACAAACCGATCTTCGACACCATCCGCGAGAACTCCGTCACCGCCGACATCGTATTCCTTGGAATGCGCCCGCCGACGGCTGACGAATCCGCGGCAGCCTTCAGTGAGTACTACGAGCAGTTGCTGCAATCCACCGAAGGGCTGCCGCCGCTGGCCCTGGTGATGGCCGCGAACGACATCGACTTCACCCAGTTGTTCAAGGAATCCTAGTATATCGCGTCCCGGAAATCCGGGAGCATAAGTAATTACGATGGATCTTCGATGCTCTGCCAGGCAGTTGAGGCAAAGTGATATGAATATCGTGGTTCGCGACTAACAAAGCAGAGCGCGAAGAGCCGCGGAATCACGCCTCGGATTTATGGGACGATACACTGGCTGCAGCCGGTGCGAAACGGGTACGCGATCGTGTTCATGCTCTCCGAGGAGAGACCCCAAGCTCAGCCTGGGGAGTATCTATTCCGCCTTCAGTTCAACCGGCACACTACAAACCCCGCCTTTTGCTCCGGAAAGCGGCAGATGTTTTACCCTTTTCGGAACCAGAGGCGGAAGGGTCGAACGAATGCGAAACTGCCGGGAGGCCGGCACTCCTCCGGCACAGCCGGGGGATCTTTTCGCGGCGGGTGCAGCTGCATGGCTCGCCGGCAGGACTGCGGCCGCCGGATTGGTCGACTGCAGACGGGAGGCGAAAAAGGAACCGGGCAAGGTGGCTTGTTCGACCCTTGTCCTGACGTGGCCAGCGAACAGACGGACTGATGCTCTGTTCAGGAATCGGTGGAGTTGCGGCAAACATCTGATTCACCGGCCACACCTTTGCCGCGCCCGGTGGTTTCTGAACGAAAGGCAGATTTCGGAAAAGCATGTCGACAGGCAAGGGGCCGTTTGATGGCACAGCCGCCCGGCAAGGCGGGTCCAACGGCAGGCTGAACCAGGGGCGGCGGGGACTGCGGACACCATCGCGGTTCGCTTCGGATCGGATTCAGAACAGTTTTACATTTTGTGCAGGGCAATTGTAACCGAACCCGGAGCCCTTTCGTTCCTCAGCATCGTCAATCCTTCCTCAGACAGCTGGCTGTCCTCGTCAGTCATGCCTTGCTAAGAGCCAAAATGGCTCCCGGCAAAATGCGGATCTATTTCTGCAACGCCTCTCACTTATGGTCGAAATCGGTGACGCCCTGCCAGTTGTCGGGCGTGCCGAACGCTTCGAAGTGGTCGCAACGCTGGCGATAGACCTGGGCGGCCAGGTCATCGGGACACCGGTCCAGGACCTCCTGAAACCGGTCGCGGGCAGCGGCGAAATCACCGTTCTGGTAAAACGCCACGCCGGCCTCAAATGTGTCGATGACGTCCAGGCAGTTCTGCTGTTCGGGCACCAGTTCGGGGCACAGGACCTCGTAGATCTCGATCTCGTCTTTCTTGCCCTTGACCCGCACCGTGTCCAGGAAACGATAGCGGTACCGATCGGCATGGGCCATGGCGTCCTTGGTATTCCGGCTGATGATCGTTACGACCCCGTAGACTTTGGTCAGGCCCTCCAGCCGTGAGGCCAGGTTGACGGCGTCGGAGATCACGGTGCCGTCCATGCGTTCCTCTTCGCCTACAGTGCCGAGCATCATCAAACCGGTGTGAATTCCGACCCCGAAGCGGATCGCCGGTTTGCCTTCGAGTTGCCGGTCCGCATTGAAGCCGGCGACGGCGACCTGCATGTGGACCGCCGTTGCCACGGCGTCGTCCGCCGTGTGCGGGAAGAGCGCCATCACGCCATCGCCCATGTACTTATCGATGAACCCGCGGTTTTCGCGCACGACCGGGCCGATGCGTCGGAGGTAGCGGTTGATGAAATCGAAGTTCTCCTGCGGCGACATCTGTTCCGACAGCGTGGTGAACGACCGGATATCCGAGAAAAGCAGTGTCATTTCGCGCTGGACATTATCTCCCAGGCGGATTTCGGTGATGTTCTCCTTGTCGAGGAACTCGAGGAACTGGGCCGGCACAAACCAGCTGTAGGATCTGGTCAGGCGGACCTGATGGTCGAGGGTTGCCTGCAGGTCCGTCCGGGCTTTGTCGATGGATTCGACCATGCGGTTGAAGGACCCGGAGAGGAAGCCGATTTCGTCCTCGACCAGGACCGGCACGCGCACTTTGAGGTCGCCGTCGTTCACTTTGCTGACGCCGTCGAGCAACTGGTCCATGGGGCGCACGAGACAGCGACTGAAGAACGCGGGGAAGACGCAGACGACGAACAACGCCGAGGCCGCCAGCGCGATGATCAGCGGCAGGCAGGCCCGTCGCAGCTCACGGCGGTAGCCGATGTAGGAGTAGCCGACCTCGTACCGGTCGCCGGCCGCCGGGCGGAACCGATAGCAGAGGTAGTAATCCTCGGGATCCAGCGCTGAGGCCATGCGGTAGTAGCGCTTGCCGTCGTCCCGCGGCCGGGTGCCGTCGGCGGTCGGCATATTAAGTGACGGATCCCGTTTGAACAGGACCTTGCCGCTGTCGACTTCGGCGATGTACGAGACCAGCCCGGTAATCCGCGAGAAATCATTGTCCGTGATCGCAATGGCGTACTGCTCCATCTCGAGCCGACGTTCGCGGTCGTAGCCGTGATCCTTGATTTCGATCGCGGTGTTGACTGCGATGCCGAAAACGAAGAATACCGTGCCCAGGGAGATGCCCACCAGTTTGATCATCAATGAGGACGGTTCCGAGCTGTTGTTGATGTAGACGACGATAAAGGCGAAGGCAACGGCGATGAAGCCGGAACCGAGGATATGGCCGAACACCCCCCAGGAGACGATGTCGAGGTAAGCCAGGATAATCGCCAGCACCAGGACGGCGGGCGACACGAAGATAAGCATGACGTCGCGCAGGGCCCGGGCCCGGCGATCCGCCGGCAGCAGCAGGCGCCGCCAGAGCGCCGTGCCGCTGTCGCGCGTCCAGACCAGCATTTTGCGGATGAACAGCGCGATCATCCAGACAATCTCGAGGCCGATGACGATACCGACTTCCGGGGTGTTCAGGTAGGCATACAGGAAGCCTTCGAAGTTGTAGGTCGGCTCCAGGTGCGTCAGGCGAAAGAGATACCAGGGGTAGATCAGGACCGCCGCGACGGTGCAGACCACCAGAGCGCGTCGGGACTCCGTCGGGTGCAGGTTTTCCGGGAAGTGGTAGGCGAACTGGACCATGGCGATCGACGCGAAAACGAACAGATGGAGCACGCTCCAGGCCACCGTGGCATGCAGCATGTTCAGCGTCGAGAAGATCACGGCGAACGCCGCAAACACCAGCGTCACGCCGGCCAGGAACAGGATGAGCGACCAGGTCGCCTTTGACTTCTGCCTGTGCCGCGACAAGAAGAACAGCAGGAACAGCAGCAGGATGACCACGCTCAGCACGTTGATCGAGAATGGCGAAACCAGAAACCGTTCCATACCTTGGCCTTGGCGCGTGGCGTTCGCAGGTGTGCAACCCGGCGGCGTTACCCGCCGTCGCGGCAGTTGATCCGATGCCCGGATCGGTTATCATATACCAATGCGGGCAAAGGAAAAGTTACATTGACGCTTCTCGTGGTTGTCATCATCTGGGTGTTGTTCGTCGGCTGGTTCCTTTATATCATGGGCTCTTTGTATTTCTCGCGGAACCAGATCACGGCGGACGACGCGCCGGCGCCGGCGGACTGGCCGCGGGTCAGTGTGATCATCCCCGCGCGCAACGAGGAAGACAACATCGGCCGCGCCGTCGAATCACTGCTCAACCAGACCTATCCGACCGACCGCTACACGGTCATCGTCGTCGACGACCATTCCGAAGACCGCACCGCCGAGATTGTCGCAACGCGGCAGGCGGCGCATCCGAACCTGCAGCTGTTGGAGGGCCGACCGCTGACCGACGGCTGGACCGGCAAAAGCAATGCCTGCGCCACCGGAGCAACCCGGGCCGACGGCGACTGGTATTGTTTCATGGACGCCGATACGTATGCCGAACCGGAACTGCTGCGTGCGGCCGTTGGTTATGCTTTGCATCACAAGGCCGATCTGCTCTCGTTCAATCCGTTTCAGGAACTGGTCTCATTCACCGAGCGCGCGCTGCTGCCGGGAATATTTCTGGCGATCGCATCGTCTATGGACTTCAGGAAGGCGAACGACCCGGACGCGCCGGAGGCCATTGCCAACGGCCAGTTCCTGCTCTTCCGGCGCAGCGCCTATGAAGCAATCGGTGGACACGACAGCGTCAAGGACGTGGTTATGGAAGACCTGGCCTTCGCCAGAGTCGTCAAACAGGCCGGCAAACGGTTGTGCTGGGCTTTCGGCGACGACATCATGCGGACGCGGATGTACCGCAATTTCGACCAGATCTGGCACGGGTTCTCGAAGAACATGAGCGACGTGATGGCCCATCGCAGTGCGTTCGGCTCACTGGTGGCGGCGGCCCGATCGCTGTTGCTGGCCTGGGTGCCGTTGGCCCTGCCGGTCGTTACCGCCGGCTTTTATCGGGCAAACCCGTCGACACACCATCTGGTTGCTCTCGTGCTTGCCGCAGCGGCGACGGCGAACCTGTGTATCTTTTTCTGGGCCGCGGTGCGAGCCTTGCGGCTGCCGCTGCCGTATCTGCTGTGCCTGCCGTTCGGCTTCACCATGCATGCAGCCCTGCTGCTGGGAAACCTGTGGAAGAAGAAAACCAACCAAATCGAATGGAAGGGACGCGTCATCCAATGAAACTGCTGACGATCCTGACTCTCGCGTGTGTCGGTTTCGGACTGAGCGCCCAGGAGGCCGAGACGAAGGCAGGGGGGCAGACCAAACACAAATGGGTGCTGGCCAAGAACAAGAAAGGCGTCAAGGTCTATACCCGCAAGGTCGACGGCGTCAGCTTCAAGGAGTTCAAAGCGATTACTGCAATCAAGACTTCTCTGACCAGTCTGGTGGCGCTGGTCGGCGACATCGAGGCCGGCCCGAAATGGATCGACACCTGCACCAAGGGCAAACTGCTCAAACGCGAGAGCCCGTCAAAGACCTATACCTACTCCTACAACAGCGCGCCGTGGCCGGTGCAGAACCGAGATGCCGTTGTGTACAACGAAGTCTCGCAGGATCCCAAGACTCTGGTGGTGACCATCAAGATCACCGGCAAGCCGGATTACATCAAAAAGAAGAAGAAGGTCACACGGGTCAAACGTCTGGAAGGCTTCTGGCGGTTCACCCCCAGGGAAGACGGCTCGGTGGAGGTGCACTACCAGGTCCTCAGCGATCCCGGCGGCTCCATCCCGGCCTGGCTGGTCAACTCCGCCGCCGCCGGCCAGCCGTTCAAGACGCTGTCCAACATGAAGACCTTTGTCAAAACCGACAAATACCAGGACGCCCGGCTCGACTTCATCAAGGAACCGGCAACAGACAAATAACCTTCTGCCCGCCTTCCCGCACACGTCCCGATCTCCCGCAACACGGGATCGCGCCCGCGCCCTCCGGTTCCTGCCGTCGGCGCCCCGGTTGGCATGACTTCGGGCGGCGGCGTAAATTCATGGACACCCATCGAACACCAGTTATATTTTCTTCCGTGAGGGAGCAGCATGTTCGAAGACCAGGTCATCCGCATAAACAACAAATTGACGTCGTGGCGCAAGGTCCGGGTACGCCCGGAGGAGTTGCTGGTTTTGTCGCCGCATTGCCTGCAGCACCAGGACTGCTCGGCCAACGTCAAGGAGGACCTGAACAATTGCAAGCGCTGCGGCAAATGCCGCTGCAAGGACCTCCTGGAACTGCAGGAGAAATACGGGGTGCAGGTGGCCATGGCCAGCGGCGGTCGGCAGGCGCTGCGGCTCGCGGAAGATGACGGGATCAAAGCGGTTGTGGCGGTGGCCTGCGCCGCCGAATTGCGGGCCGGCATCGTCAAAACCTTCCCGAAACCCGTCTTCGCCATCTGCAACCAACAGCCCGAAGGCCCCTGCAAGAACACCAGTGTCTGCCTCGAGGATGTCGAGGCGACCGTCCGCCGACTCCTCGGCGTCGACGACTGAAGCCCCGGCCCGCCGCGACGCCGGAGCAGAAGCGGCGATCAACGATTGTGACGGCAGGTCTCCCGACTCCTCGGCGTCGACGACTGAAGCCCCGGCCCGCCGCGACGCCGAAGCAGAAGCGGCGATCAATGATTGTGACGGCAGGTCCCCCGTGTCATCTGCCGGGGTCGCCGACGGCGACGGCCTGCGCGGCAAGATATCGCCAGTACCCGAGCCGGCGCTCATCTGCACGGAACGAAGACAATCCGGTCTGCAGAATTGCCTAAAGCCAGCCGGTCAGTTCGGCGAGGAGCTTGACGTAGCCGACGAAGTTGTCCCACGAGATGTCGCTGGGCACGCCGTGGTCGCAGCCGGGGATGTAGCCGCCGCCTTCGACAACGGGGCGGATGCGGTTGATTTCGTCTTTGATCACTGTGCCGCCCTTGGCGATGGCGCGTTTATCGACGCCGCCGCGATAGGCCATGTCCTTGCCGAAGCGCCGGCGGAATTCGACGATGTCGTTGTGTGCCGCCACCTCGATGGGGTCGCAGGCGTTGATACCGGACTCGATCCAGATCGGGATCAGATCGCCGATGTAACCGTCGGAATCCATGGCGTAAACCGGGACGCCGGCCTGGTGAATCACCTCGCCCCAACGCTGATAACAGGGCATCAGAAACTCACGCGCCATTTCCGGCGAGATCATGGAAAAGCACTTGTAGGCCATGTCCTCGGACAGGTGAACTTCGTCCGGCGTGACGTATTGCAGGGCGTGTTCCAGCAGGTCGGCGATGTACTCCTTCCAGAAGTCGGCCATCTCGTGGACCAGCACCGGATCGTCCTTCATCATGAAGCACAGGCCTTCGAAGCCGGTCCACTCGCGCATCTGCCAGAACGGCCCGGAGAAACGGAAGGCGATGTAATGGTCGCGGTCGGCCAGCTGGTCTTTCAGCTCAGCGGCGTTCGCCGGCAGGCGCGTCGGATCGCTCGCATCGTAACGCTTCATCATATCCTGCCAGTCCGCCCGGCTCTCCACCGGACACTTGATCCAGCGGCGCGTCACGAAGTCGATGGCGTTCCGCAGATAGGTGACGTCAAACTCGTCGCTGATCTCACAGACATTGCCCTTCCAGTCCTGGACCACCAGCGAGGATTCCCGGCGCTCGAGGACTTTTTCCTCGAATTGCGGGATCATGCGTTCCTGCACATAAAACCCGGGACCGCCGACCGGCCAGTCTGCGGTGCCGCCGGCCTGGCGGTAGGCGTACTCGGTAATGTTCTTCACATCGCGCGGCAGCCCTTCGGCATACCAACGCTCGCGGGTCGACTCGCGACCGCCGCCGGGACTCAGCGGAATGCGGTCGGGGTTGCCGAAAAGCAGGGACTCCAGGGTCCGTTGGCGCGTGGTCATGGTGGCGGCGGCAAGGGCTGGCATGATGGGGTCTCCGGTTGGTTTTACGTCCAGAAAATCGACACAGGTCTGCTTTGAATATGGAAAAACTTAGTTCAGAACCTACTTGCAGACTTTCAGAAAGCAGTCAATTTTTGTTTAAAAATACGACACCTTGATGCAGGCACCGAAAGAAGGAGGCTTGTGATGCGACTTGCCGGCGGGCAGAAGAACCAGCCGCCGGGCTATCACTATTCCTCGGCCGACTACGACCAGTTTCAGATTATCCTGGTGACGGCCGGGGAGGTGGGCATGCTGGTACACGAAACCGTCACCCTGCTGCGGCCGGGGGCGGTGTGTTTCCTGCCGGTCGGTTCGGCGTTCAGTCTGTCTTGTGACGCTTCGGGGGCCGGCTACCGGGGGATTTTCAGCATCTACACGGACCTCGCGGAAGATGACGCCGCCCTGCAGGCGGCTGTCGGCCCGCTGTGGACAGGGCCGGCGCGGCCGTTGCGGAGTTCTCCGGAGTTGCGGCAGATCGGCGACCTCCTGCGCGCGGAGATGCAGCAGCCGCGTCGCCGCTCCCGCCAGCTTCACCGCCATCTGTGCGGCTGTTTCATGGAACTGGGCATTCGCCTGGCGGCGGAACAGGACGAGGAACTTGTCGGCCGCCCGGAGAACGCCGCGTTCTGGGTGGAGCGGGCCTCGCAGGTGATTGAGCGGAGCATCTACGCCAACCAGTTCGTCGAGCAAACAGTGAGGGACATCGGCATCGGTTACCGCCAGCTTTGCCGGCACTTCCGTGCAGTTCGCGGCCAGACGCCGAAGCAGTACCAGCTTCGCTGCCGGCTGCAGGAGGCCAAGCGCCTGCTGCATGGCACCAACCAGTCGGTCACAGCCATTGCGTTGGATCTGGGGTTTTCCTCCTCCCAACATTTCGCCACCGTTTTCCGCCGGCTGGAGGGCACGACACCGTCGGCTTTCCGCCGCCGCCAGGCATAGAGCAGCGCATTCGGGACCGCCCGCTTTCGCTCCGTTCGTCTCGCCCCTTGTTGTTCCGGCCAGGAGGTTGACCGTCGAGCTGCACCGCCGCGGAACGATCCCCCTGGCTGTGCCGGAGACGTGTCAGCCTCCCTTCAGTTTGGCGTTTGCCCCGACTTTCCCGCCTTTGGCTGCGGGAGCCAAATAAAGTTGCGCGGGCGCGGATCGGTGGGTAGTTTAGCAGCTTCACGCAAGGAGGCAGACCAGACCATGGCCAAGAGTAAGCAGAGCGAAGGGGAAGCGGCCAGCGGCATTCAGCCGCTGAGCGGCCGGCGACTGGCGCGGCAGATCGCGCGAACGCAGAAGATGTCCATCAAGGACGACGACGAAGCGATCAAATACTGGTTCCGTCCACGGCCGCCGCAGGAGCAGGAATCCATGGGGCTGGTCGACCCCGCGAAACTGGCACAGCAACAGGCGGAAGACGCGGAACCCGTCCCGGCTCTATTGACGGCGGACTCCGTCGGCGCGATGCTGGCCGACGCCACCGAGTTCGCTCCGGTCGCGGCCGAACCGGCGGTCGAGAGCGAACCGCCGTCCGAGACAGAACCCGAACCGGAGCCGGACGCGGTCGAGACGACCGGTCGAGCTCTGGTCATCCGCGAGACCGCAGATGCGTTCACCGAGAATATCGAGGTCCGCACGCTGGATGAGTTTCCGGCCGGCGACGTGCTGATCCGGGTGGAATACTCCTCACTGAACTACAAAGATGCGCTCTGCGCCACCGGCTTCCCGGGCATCGCCCGGCAGTACCCGATCGTGCCGGGCGTCGATGTTGCGGGGCTGGTCGAGGAGTCCTCCAAGGAATCCGTCAAGGTCGGCAACCGCGTGCTCGTCACCGGGTTCGGCCTGGGGACGGACACCGACGGCGGCTTTGCCGAGTACGTACGCGTCCCGGTAAACTGGACGGTTCCCTGCCCGCCGGAACTCGATGCGAAACAGGCGATGACCTACGGTACGGCCGGGCTCACCGCGGCCCTCTGTGTCCGGGAGTTGATGAATGCCGGGATTCGGCCGAATCACGGCAAGGTCCTGGTGACGGGCGCCACCGGCGGCGTCGGCAGCATTGCCGTCGGCATTCTGGCGGCGGCCGGCTATACCGTCACCGCGGCCACCGGCAAGGCGGAACAGGGCGCCTACCTGATGGACCTGGGCGCCGCCGAGATTGTCCCCCGCGAAGAAGTCCAGGACACCTCCGGCCGACCGATGCTGCATTCCCGCTGGGCCGGCGCCGTCGATACCGTTGGCGGCGAGATTCTGTCGACGGTTATTCGGCAACTGCAATACGGCGGGGCGATCGCCTGCTGCGGCATGGTTGCCGGGGCTGATCTGTCGACTTCGGTTTACCCGTTCATCCTCCGCGGTATCCGGGTTGTCGGCGTGGATTCGGTGAACTGCTCACGGGCATTGCGCACGAAGGTCTGGGACAAACTCGGCAACGAATGGCAACTGCCGTGCGTCGAACGCGCGGCGCGCGAGTGTTCGCTCGAAGAATTGCCCTCTGAAATCAACCGCATCCTCAAAGGCGAACAGGTCGGCCGCGTCGTTGTCCGCCCCAAGGGATAGCCTGGAACAGCACAACGCACCGCGCGATCTCAGCGCCGGGCGTGGGGGTCAGGACAAGAACCGGTTGGTGTTCTCCCGGGAGCAGTTTGGATTCTGAGCCGGGCATGGACAACGATCGCAGCGAGCTGTGTGCGGGGGAATGGCGAAGCTGAGAGCCGAGACCGCCCCGGCGCAATGAAAACACGTACGGCACAGAATGCCGAATCATTCCGGCGCCGGCCCTAAGCGCTCTCAGACCCTTCGGCCGCATCGCGACAGGGAAACTTGTGCCGGGCGCGCAATTCCGCCTCGACCTGATCCAACATGTCGTCGTCATCCGAATACAACACGGCGAATTCAACCGAGCCGGCACAGGCGTTCTGCCAATCCCGCGTACGGGCATGCCGCTGCAGCGTCATCCGGACATCCCCCGAGATCCCGCAGTCCAACGCCTTGTAGTCGTCGCCGGCGTGACAGAAGACAACGAACATGCCGGGGGCTTCGTTGATATCCTGCGCCGACGTAAAGGGTCCCTCGAAGACGTGATTGCCAATGTCCATACTCATAGTTGTCTGCCCCTTCCCATTAGGAGGTTATGCGGCTGTTGCAGAGAGTCATATGCTAGCCGTCGGCCCGGCGCAATGCAAGCAGAAGCACAAAGTTGCAGGGCGCTGGCGGAAGTCCCCGGTGTTGGCGCGAAAACGGAACCCGTCAACGCCGATCACGATTGAGCAAACAACTACCCCCTCCGCAACCAACGCCCCGCAAACCGCTTTCAGCTGTTTCGCGCAATCTCCCGCCGCAGGATCTTCTGCTCGATTTCGAGCTTGATGATATCCTTCTCGATCTTGTCTTCCACTTCCCCCCATTCCCGCGCCTTGATCCCCGAAGACACCGCCAGAATCGTGCCGAACTCCTCCTCGCACAAGGTCATGAACCAACCGAAATCCGACCGCTGCTTCAGATCTCCCCGCGTCTCCTTCACCAGGCCGAGGAGGGTCTTCCGCTTGGCAATCGCCGCTTCGATCTCCACCAGTTCGGCTTCGAGATCGGTCGTGTCGTTCTCCGACATTTTCACTCCTCTCAGTTGAACGGCCGGCGACGCACCCGCCCGGGCAGAGCCGGAAACCGCGGGCTCTGCTCGTCCCGGGGGCGTTGGCGCCTACCAGCACCGATAACGACCGGTAATCGGTTATACAGACGGGACAATAGCGTGGATCTGTACGATTACGAAACCCCGCACCGCGGGGAAAACATGAAACTCATCCGGCGCGGCGGGACACGAACCAGCCGCCTGCGCCTCAGTCGTCGCGACGGATGAAACCGGTGATGCGTTCCCAGACCGTCTTGGTTGCGACTTCCCGCATCTGCCGCTTCTTCTTCTCTTCGGCCGCCCGGCTGAGTTCCTCCCGTTCTGCATCACTGAGCAGAGTACTGCTGTCGCCGAAGTCGTCCTGGATACTGACAACTGTCTTCTTCGTGGCGACATCGGTCAGATCGATGACGTCCGGCTTGTCGTCTTTAAGCTCATCAGTGAAGGCGAATTCGTCGCCGCCGATCCGAAAGCCCTGCCCCGGCCACAGCTTGAAGCTGTCGCGGCGATAGCGTTTGCCGTTGAACTTGACGCCGTTGCTGCTGCCCAGATCTTCAACGGTCAATCTTCGGTCGTCAAGGGTCAGGCGGCAATGATGCCGGGACGCCCGGCTGTCCTTCAACTGCATATCACAATCGATCTGACGGCCAAGCAGGACGGGCTGATCACCCAGCTGCAGCGCCAGTCCTTTGTCCTCGCCTTCAGTACATGCTATCCAAAGCATGGGGTCTTATCCTCCTGCTCAAACCAGCGGCTCCATAAAAATAGCCACTCTCCCCGTTCTCCGCAAGTGACGTTTCCCCCACTGGTATGCCCCCGCTTGCTGCCCTGCTTTGCATCCAGTCCCGACTCTCAAGAGATCGGGAACCTGCGGCACTTGAGGATCAGTCACCGGCATGAAGTCCGTACCACAGCTCCCCTGTTTTCCCGCCGCTCGGGCCGGCGTGCCGGCCCGAGCGGCGGGAAAACGGGAACTGGAGGTGGCCGTCTGGTGTAGGTGACCGATCCTGAAACGCCGCCCCGTAAAGGTGCGGGATCTCGACGCCGAAGGCAGAGGGCAGCAGGTGAGGGCTTATGGTTTTCAAGCTGTTGGCTTGATGTTGTTTGGGGCGGCCAGTATACTATGTACCGCCGCTCGTGAACAACCGGCTCCGCAGGAGTAGCTACCATGGATATCAACGCGCTTGGCGACCTCCAGATCTTCCAGGGCCTGACGCCTGAGGAGTTGGAAATCGTCGACTCCTTTATGGAGGAATACGAGTATCCTGCCGATACCGTCGTGTTTGAACGCGACGACCCGGGGGGCACCATGTTTGTTGTGGTCAAGGGCCTGGTGGAAATCAACGCCAGGATTGGGCTCGACCTGGAGAAGGCCCTGGCCAACGTACCTCCGGGCGCTGTATTCGGAGAGCTGTCCCTGTTCACTCTGGAGCCGCGTTCAGCCCGGGCGATGACCTTGGAAGACACATTGCTGCTGGCCATGGACACGCCGACCTTCGAGCGCATGGTGCTCGAATTCCCCGGCGCCGGATCCAAGCTTCTGCGATACCTGACGACGATTATCAGTGATCGACTGCGCAATACGACGGACATGTACCGCCAGGCCCTGGAATGGTCGCTGAGCGTCAGCGGCGCCATGGACCTGCACCTGGACAACTTGATCACCGACAGTGTGGCCATCGCCGTGCACCTGACCAACGGGCAAGTGCTGCGGGGGCATCTGGTCAAGATCGAGGCCAACGGTTCGGAACAGGTCTTCCTGCTGCGGGATTTTGAGCAGAAATTCCACCTGGTACCGTACCATGCCATCACCTCGATCTCATTCGATGTCGATGCCCCGGACCTGCCGCGGCAACAGGATCTTTTCTAAAGGCCGAGGTCTTTCGGCGGTATCCATTGGGTCGACTTGAACTGGCGGTCGCCAACGGTACTGTGTGACAGCCTTCGCGGACTTGATGGAAACGACTCTGTGGGCGTAGAGACGGGCATGATGCTGATTGCCGGACGGATAAGAGACTGATGCCGAAAGAGCAGCCGCGAAACCTGTTTGACGAAAGACCCGGGGCACGAGCCCTGCGGCAACTGCGTGCCTGGATCCAGGACGGCGAGCTGACCGCCGGGGAATTGCTGCCGCCGGAACAGCAGCTGGCCGAACGCCTTGACGTTTCCCGGACGACCGTGCGCTCGGCGTTGGGGGTCTTGATGGATGACGGCATGATTGCCGCCGTCGCCGGCTCGCGGGGACGACGAATCATCTGCAGCAGCACGGTTCCGCCCTTGCTGCGCAATACTGTGGCGGTGCTGGCCGACGCCAGCCTGGTGGACCCTTCCCACAGCTGGATGTACCCGCGCTGGTCCCTGGATGTGGCCATGCAGGCCCGCGACCTGCTGTACGCCAAGGGGCTCCATGCCCTGCGCCTGAATCCGCAGAATCTGCATCCCCGGCAATTGCGCTTGCCGCCGGAAGAACTGCCGATGGGGCTGATCGTTTTCGAGAACAACGACACGATTCCGGAAAACACCCGGACGCTGGAGGCCTTCGCGCGGTCGGAAGTGCCGATCGCGGCCTTGACCAAAACGGCGCCGGTGCCCAGCGCCTCGACCGTCTGTCCGGACTACCGCCGGGGCACGTATGATCTGACCCGCTGGCTGCTGGCCCGCGGCCGGCGCCGCATTCTGCCCTGCTGGACCCATTCAGTCGGGCATCAACCGCCGGTGTCCTGTGCCGATCGACTGGCCGGCTATCAGGAGGCCATGGAGGAAGCCGGCCAAACGCCGCTGGAACCGGTGCTGTGCGGCCTGCCCCCGAGCGAGCACAGTGAGGCCGCCTCGTTCGAGGCGAGCGTGCATATGGCCGCCGGCCATCTGGTGCGCTACATCAATGACGGGACGGAGGTCGATGCCATCCTTACCGTTTCTGATTGTGCAGCGCGAGTTGTTTCGGCCGCGGTCCGGGTCCTCGGCCGGCTGCCCCGGGAAGACCTGGACATTGCGGGGTTCGGCCACGCCGCCGGTGCCTGCGGCAGCTCCGGCCGGGGCAACAACCCCAGCGTTACCCTGGCCCTCGATTCCCGCCAGATGGCGGAACGACTGGTCGACCTCGCCCTCAATCCGCCGGCAGAACCGGTTCAATTCCAGGTCCGCCCCAATCTGATTGTGCCGGAGGAAAGCCTGCCCGTCTTCGGCGCCCTGCGTTCCCGACAATTCTGACCGGCGCCGTGTCTCAGCCGCCGGAGACCATCCTCCGAAACGCCGCCGGCCCCATCCCCTGCACCTGCTTGAATACCCGTGAAAAATGGTAGCGATCGCAGAAGCCGAGGGTGTCGGCGACTGCTTCGATGCTGACGGCCGCGTTGTGCAGAATGGTGCAGGCGCGTTCGATGCGTTTGACGTTCATATACCGTTGCGGGCTCATGCCGGTGACCTGCCGGAAGCGTCGCGTAAACGCATTGGTATGCATGCCGGCGATGCCGGCCAGCTGCCGGTTCGTCAGTTTCCGGCCGAGCCGAACGGTGATGTACTCCAGCACCCGCTCGATGCGGTCGTCGGTCCGGTGCGGCTGCAGGCGGTCGGCCGGAATCCGCGTCAACGCCAGGTGGACCAGAGCCAGTGCTTTCAGGCGGAAATGCTGGTTGTCCTCCCGCTGCTGGTGAATGCCTCGGGTCAGCTGGGTGACCAAGTCCTGGATGTCGCCGGTCAACGGGAAATGAAAGATCTCCGGCGGGACGCCGGCATAGGGCTCGCGGGTGCTGAAGTGCAGATACAGATGATCGACGGGACGGTCCAGGCGGGCGGCGGCGGGAGTATAAGGCGGCAACAGGAAGAAATCCCCCGGCAGCAGATCGTAGCGTTGCTCGGCGAACTCGATCCAGGCACCCGGATCGCGGTTCCAGTAAAACCGCCAGAACGGCGCCGACAGGGTTGCCACCGGCCAACGCTGCAAATGCTCGAGCCGGCAGCACAACAACTCGACAGCCGGACTGTGATAGATCGGTTTCACGGTTGGGGGGTCACGGTTGGGAGGTTCGGTTCCGCCGCCGGCGAATCCGCCGGCGGCAGGCAGCGGTCGCTTCGAATCGGTCCAAATCACGGGGTGCTTCATGGCCGGCGGCGACGTTGTCGGCAGGACAGGTGCACCCGGCTTCGACCTGATCACCGGGGTCCCGCGGGACGAATCGGACCGCTCCGACAAGTTCGACCTCTGCAAACTCAAGCATCAATATCCTCCATTATTCTCACGCTCAAATCCAACGAAATAGCTTCATTTGTACATTTATTCAAGTGTTCTTGTCCATTGTCGCAAGGGCGCTTTGCAGTAGAGTTGATCCTTGCCAACCCCTCTCTTCAGAGAACCAACCAAGGAGCAGAATCATGAGCGACAAACCCTATGGCCAAGGCGACACCAGCTGGTTCGTGCAGGACCGTTTCGGCATGTTCATCCACTGGGGCACCTACGCCCAGGCTGCCCGCCAGGAGTGGGTCAAGAAACATGAGAAGATCCGGACCGAGGACTACGTCAAGTATTTCGAGACCTTCGACCCGGACCTGTATGACCCCCGCGAGTGGGCCCGCCTGGCGAAACAGGCCGGCATGAAGTACTTCGTCATCACGACCAAGCACCACGAAGGCTTCTGTCTGTGGGACACGAAGTACACCGAGTACAAGGCCACCAACACTCCGGCTCAGCGCGATCTTCTGAAAGAAATGGTCGATGCCTTCCGCGCCGAAGGTTTGAAAGTCGGGTTTTACTACTCCCTGATCGACTGGCATCATCCCGAGTTCCCGGTGGACCGGATCCACCCGCAGAGTGAAGACCAGGAGTTCCGCGAACAGACTAAAGACCGCGATGTCACAAAATATGCCGAGTACATGCGCAACCAGGTGACGGAACTGCTGACGGACTTCGGCAAGATCGATATCCTCTGGTTCGACTTCTCCTATCCCGGCGACGACGGCAAGGGCAAAGACGACTGGGAATCGGAAAAGCTGATCCAACTCGTGCGCCGGCTGCAGCCGGACATCATCGTCGACAACCGTCTTGACCTTGAGGAGTCCGGCGATTTTGTCACGCCTGAACAGTATCAGCCGAAAGAAGCGATGAAGGACAAGGACGGCAACCCGACGGTCTGGGAGGCCTGTCAGACGTTTTCCGGGTCCTGGGGCTACCATCGCGACGAGTTGACCTGGAAGACGGTCGACCAGGTGCTGCGCATGCTCATTGACGGGGTCAGCAAGGGCGGAAATATGCTGATGAACGTCGGGCCCACGGGCCGCGGCGAGATTGACTACCGCGCCACCGCCTGTCTGACCGGCATCGGCAAGTGGATGCGCTACAACAGCCGTTCGATCCACGGTTGCGGCGCCGCCCCGGAAGGTCTCGAAGCGCCGCCGGACTGCCGTTACACCTACAACGCGGCGACCAACCGGCTGTATGTCCACTTGTTCGCCTGGCCCTTCAAAGCCCTGCATCTGGAAGGCATGGCCGGCAAGGTCAAGTACGCGCAGTTCCTGCATGACGCCAGCGAAGTCCGGTTTCGCGACGCCGCGGCAGAAGTGCACCCCGGCCTGAATCAGAAATCCGGGCCCGGTGAACTGACGCTGAATCTGCCCGTGGTGAAACCCAATATCGAGATCCCGACCATCGAGTTGTTCCTCAAGTAGTCCGGAGCTCCTGCAGTACACGATTCCAGCGCCGGCGCGGAATTCTGCGTCGGCGCTTTTTTCTGGTCCTGTCAGCCGTTGCAGAGCTCGCCAGGGCTCGACGAAGCACGATTCGGCATCGGACAGAATAGCCCGATGACTGCATGAGTTCTGTCGCTGTGATCCCAAGGGGCAGGAGAGCGCGAGTCAAGCGCCAACTCCGAAACCATTTAACTTATGGTCACGTGAGGCGAACGCGGCCCTTCAGGCCTTTGGGTTGTGAGGCGGCGTGATCCCAGGCCTGCAGCCTCCGCACTTGGGGCTCGCCAGACCTGGCAGGCCAGGTCGTTCGGGGGCTCACTCTGGGTACTATATCAACACCGGCCCGTTGGGCCTCAGGAACTCCCGTTTGAGGCTGAGCTTCAACGATTCCCCAACTCCGGCCCGCAGGGAAAAGGAGCGGGCATTGTGTCGCTGCCGGTGAGCGATCCGCAGGTACCGCAGAATGAACCAGGCGGCATGTAAGGACCACAGAACGGGGGTCGAGGGCGACCTCCGGGATCCCCATTTGGCCGGTAATTCCTCGATGACCGCCCGCTGTATTCTTCTTGGAAATCCCGCACCCTTGTGGTGCGGAGTTTCAGGATTGGTCACCTGCACCGAACGACCGTTTTCAAACCGGGGAGGTGCGGCATGGGCTTTATGTAGGTGACAGATCCCAAAATACCGCAGGTCAAGCCTGCGGCATGCAAAGAAGGACAGTAGACGAGGGCTTACTTTGGCCGGTCGTCGGAATGGACGGAGGTTCGCATTTCAGGTATAGTAACAAACGTATGCGAGCAATTACGAGGGCGGCAGACATGATTCAGGATGGGCACCGATGCAACTGACACTGGCAATCATCATTCGCGAGTTGATCGGCCGGCCGCGCCACAGGTTTTTCTACATCCGCCGACTGAGTTTCGTGGCCGCCGGCGTGATCCTGCTGCTGATCGGCTTCTTTCATCAATGGGTGATTGATTCCGGGTCGTTGGGACGGGAGTTGTTCCGGCTCTTGGCGGTGCTCGGCGTTGCCGCCGCCTGTTTCGCCGGACCGGCTTCGGCGTCCGCCTACTTCGCCCGCGAGAAGGAGATGAAGACGCTCGGGCTGCTGCTGCTGGCGGATATCTCGCCGCTGCAGCTGGTCATCAGCCGGCTGGCGGGCAGCTTTCTGCTGGTCGGAACGCTCTGCCTCTCGCTGCTGCCGTTCTTTGTCCTGTCCTTTCAGATCAGCGGCGGGCAGGCGCCGGTCACCATCACCGGCGTCCCGGATGCGCGGCATGTGCTGCACGGCACGCACGCACTCTGTGCCGTCGGCATTCTGCTGGCGACGGTCGGGTTGGGGACCAGCATCGGACTTCTGCTGTCGGCCTTGATGATGGACGAGATGATGGCGTTCTTCAGTTCGCTGATCACCAGTGCCTGCCTTTTCATCGTGTTGCCGGGCATGCTGTTCATGCTCGGCAATGAAGCCGGCATCAACGACAGCCTGCTGGGCACGCAGATCCTGCCCGCGGTATCGCCGTACTACGCGCTGCGGGCAACGTTCCATGCCGACGGGCTGGCTGCCGGCGGCGATGTGTTTTCCTGGTGGAACGTGGCCTGGCCGAGTTTGCTGTTCATCGGGCAGGCGCTTGTGGTTACCGTTCTGCTCGTGGCGCTGACCAGCCGCATCCTGCCGGGCCGGGCGCTGGCGCCGCAGCGCAATGTCGACCCCCGGTATCTGCAGCATATGTCGGCGCGCCGCGTCTCACGGGAGATCAAGGGCAATCCGCTGGTCTGGAAAGAGAACCCGAACACCGGCAACAGCCTGTTCTACTTCAGCATGACCGCCGGCATCCTGGTGGCCTTGCCCTACGGCATGAACCGCCAGGCCATGGGGTTCTCCATCGGCCTGGCGATGTTCGTGGTCTCCGCGGTAATCATGGGGCTGGGCCTGCTGATCCGCGGCGCCCTGGCGTTTGTGCACGAAAAAGAAATGCGCACCTTCGAGCTGCTCCTGATCAGCGGCCTGGGCGAGGAGGACATCATCATGGGCAAGTACTGGGGCTACCTGAAATGCTACATCCCCTGGCTCATCAGTCTCGGCGCGGCCTTTGTGCTGATGGCGTTCTACGAGGGTTTCTGGCGGATCGCCATGGCCTACCTCGTCTTCCTGACGCTGATGTTCGCCTATCTCAATCTCGCCTTTGTTTTCTCCCTCATCTTTCGCCGGATGATCGCGTTGTTGAGTACATTTTTCATCTTTGTCTTCTGGGCGGTCGCCGGCCCCTTCCTGTTCCTCAAACTTGACTCCAACGTCTGGCTGATTTCCGGCGTGATCGTGGCGCACCTCGTTCTGGGCTGCGTCTTTTTCGAGATGATCTTCCGCATCTTCCGCCGGCACACCCGGGAGTCCGGCGTCCTCCGCCACTACCACGTCAGCGCCGGCTAGATGGGCTCGGCGTAAGTCTTCCAGCCAGGGACGGAGGCCAGCGCCGGTCCGGCAAGGCGATGCCGAATAAGCGATGCGAGCATCGTGTCCCGCCTTGGCGGGATACATTTCG
>CAYLNH010000081.1:0-25720 GCA_964384625.1 uncultured Lentisphaerales bacterium | reverse complement strand
TCGGTACTGCCGCCGCTGCCGTAACGCGAGGCCTCGTTCCAGTAGTCGACGACCAGCTTGCCGTCCAGCCACATCCGCGCCGCGCCGCCGGAGACCGATACCTTATACTTTTCCGTCAGGGGAGCCTCCAGAAGACCGGTTAGACGAACGGCATAGGCCTTGCCATTATCAATCGGCTCGGGAAGATAAAGGGCCGCCAGATCTGCTTTCTGGGGCCCCACATGCGGACGCCCTTTGATTTCGGTACCTCTGTAAAAACGGGCAATCAGACCGTTCCCCTCGGCCTTGGCCGATGCGGGGCTCCCCGCCAGGCGGACGGTTTCAGAAATACGCGTCCATTTTTCGACATCATAGCCGTGTACGCGGTACACGACAACGCTCTCCCTTCCCGGTGACAGGAAATACACATGGCCTTTGTGTTCGGCAATAGCTCCGCCTTCCATGCAATCGTGGTTGACCAGGGCATCGCGCCCGGTCTCCCAGTCCATCTGCCATTTATAAACCATGCCGGGCAGGCCGTCTTTGACGCGTCCCGGGAAAAAGCTGCCCGCGAACAGGCCGTCTTTGGTCCAGGCCATGCCCGGATTGACCACGCGGTCAAACACGACAATGGTGCCGCGTACCTCGCCCCCGATCCTCGTCGGGTAATGGAAACAGCCCGGAGCGGTCGGATTGAACTGGCCTCGGTTCGCGCTGGGCGCACCCATGGCCTTGCGCCCCACCGACCACCGCCGCGTTCCATCGGCGTTCCACTTCGTCAGCCGGGCATACCGGCCGGCCTGATAGGTGGGGAATCCTCCAAACGCGCGCCCTTCCCTCGCCCAATCATAAAACGCATAAAGCGCGCCATCCGAATCCTCAAATGTATGGCGGACCTTGGCGCGACTGTCGGTGTCACTATGGGGCTCGGTATGCAGGCGGGCCACATCCATGGCAGCCGCCTTGTCCGGCAGGCGGTATTGAGGAATCCCATTTTCCCAGCCTTTAGGCATCAGCCTGCCGATGCCGTTACATTGGTTGGGCTGCCCCTCTTTCTTTCGCAACGGGTTGTAATACCCGTTGCCAAAGATCACGGAAAAAGTACTACCGATAGAAACACCCATGCCCGGGCCGTGATACACATTGCCCAACTTGCGCAAGACAATCTCCTTAGCCTGCGGTATACGGTCGCCGTTGTTGTCTGTCCAGAGATAAGCGTTCTTTTTCCGCGTCTTCTTGCCAAGATTAGTTCTTATCCATTCGTTGATCTTCTTTTCATCCCTTGAACCGGTCATCACTTGGGCGATTTGTTTCGCGTCTGGAAAATGGCCGCCCCGGTTCCCGAGTACCAGCGGTTCAAGCCGCCCATTCTTATGACGGAAGACGCTGGGCGGAAAAGACTCCCCCACAAGGTACCGCTTGCCGTCGTGATAGCGGGTCTGAAACATGCTGTTGCTGGTGTAGTGGCGACCCGACGCCAGCCCGGCGGCCTTCCCCCCGATTCTATGCGTTTCCAGTATACGCCACGTACGCTTCTCGTAATCCAGTTTGACAAGTATTAACCCATCCGCGCTATACCACATTTTCGTGGGATCGCGAGGATCAATGGACCGGGGCGAAAAAAAGGGCAGCCCGCCGAACCATTCCTGCAACACCCGGCCGTTCGCGTCCAGGTGGGCGATTCGGCGCGGCGCGTACCGGGGCTCGCCGACGTAGAAACCGCCCTGACCGTCAGCCGTGAGCTCCTTGAAATCGTGAAAGTCGCGCGGTTCGTAGGGGCCGTCTTCGCGCCCGCCCTTGCGGCCATAGGCGCGCTTGAACTTGCCCGCGAGAGAGTAGCGCTTCACGCGCCAGTCGTCCGGGCCGTCGGCCACGAGCAGGTCCCCTTGCGCCGGTTCATAGGCCAGGCGAAAGGGATTGGTGAGGCCGCGGCGGATGACGGTCTTCGTTCTTCCCCTCTTGGTGACGGATTTCACCTCAGAGCCGGAAATCACGTACACGGTCCGGTCCGGACCAATCGCTACGCCACGCGGTGACGGAACGGTGGCCTCGGCAACGATTTCGCCCTTGTCGCCCAGCCACTGCACGGTGTTCTCGCGCTCGTCGGTGACGACGCGTGTCTTGCCGGACACGGCCAGGTCCATCTGCGGCAGAACAAACTTGTACTTCGTATAACGCAAACTTCTTCTCTTTCTACGGACACTGCGACCTTTCCCGCTGAACTTGTCTCGCTTGCTCTTGGGCAATACGTCCCAGAGACCGGTATGCTTACCGGTCTCTGCGTCAAAAAGGGCAATGAAAGCGTTCCACTGGAGCGCGTACACGGTCTTGCCGTCCGTACCGAGTGAGATGGGGCCCTGGTGCGGGTGCACGTTCCTCGCGGTCCACATGCGCTTCTTGCCGTCCAGGGACTGCTTGATCAGTATGAGGCCGTTTTCCGTATGGCCGCTGCCAAGGTATATACCGGAGCTGTCAATCGCCACACTCGTGCCGCCGAGATAGTTTCCCACCCACCGATGATAGGGCTTCGATTGGGGGTTGACGCCGACCTGCATGATAAACTCGCGTTGGAAGGGCGGCTTGCAGAGGATGCGCACAGTGTAGTCTCCCGGCGGCTGCGGCCGGCCCAGCCGGTCGAGGCCGTCCCACTGCAGGCGGTGTTCGCCGGCGTCGTGCGGCGTGGCCCGCAACAACGTGCGTACCAGGACCCCCTGCGGATTGAAGACCGCGGCGGAGACATCGCCGGAACGCGGCAAGCGGTAGGTGACGGCGAGCCCGGCAGCCGACGTCTTCGCCGTCGCTGTCGGCACTGGTTGTGTCGCGGCTGGTCCGTGTGCTGCCAGCGTTGTCCGGCCGCCTTCGCTGGCTGCCGGCGGAGAGTCGGTCGATTGCGGGTCCGAATCCGTTCTTCCGGCGTTCAGGATGACATAGCCGACGCCGACGCCGCCAAGTACCAGGACCAGCACGGCAAGCAGGATCCAGAGCCCCACGCCGGAGGATTGCCGGACGGACGGATTGCCGGGCGCCGGCGTTGAAGGCCCCGAGGTCGGAGTCCGGCGGATCCGGCGCTTCTTCTGGGGTAGGTTCACAGGCATAGGGGACTCCCTGTGGGTTCTTGAAATCGTCGCGCCGCCACACCGTTTGGGGCGGCGCTGCGGACGGCAGGATCGAGGTCGTCGTACCAGACCGGATCGATGGTGGTCAGTTTCGGGACCTCCTGCCGGCGGCGCTGGCGGTCGATCAGCTCCACCGCGCGCCGCAGTATCGCGCTCTGGTCGTAGCCCAGCAAGTCAAACGGCAAGGCCGGCTCCGCCGGCAGCGGGAAGTTCACCATCGCCACCACGTCGATGTCCTCACCGGCTTTGAGCGCCGTGGCCATCAATCCGGCCGCCGCGCCTTCGATTAAGTTGTCGTCGGCCAGGATCAAAGCGTCCGGCCGGCTATCCGCGGGACCGGCCAGGAGGAGTTGGACGCAGTGGTTGGCGGCAACGGGTTCGTGCCAGACAACCGCCTGCCGCCAATGCGGCGGGCAGGTCATGTCGCGTTCGTCCACGAGCCGGTCGATGTGGCGGTTCAAATCGCTGCCGATTCGTTCGAGTGAGTTGAACAGGATCGCCACGCGCCGCCGGCCGCGTTCGGCGAACCGATCCAGCGCGCCGGTAAACCAACGCCTGGTATTCAGCCGCAGCCCCGGCCAGGGCACGTGTTCGGCGGCCGACAATTCGGCGCGCGCCAAGCCCGGTGCCTCCTTGATCGGTGTGTCATCGAGGTCCCAGGCGGGATTGCTGAAAATCAGACCGCCCAGTTGATGCCGTTCGATGTGCTGTAGCAGACGTTGGCGATCGCGGCCGTCAACGTGATCGTCCACGCCGCAGAACTGCACCAGGGAACGGTTGAGTTCCCGAGCGACGCCGAGGGCCGCCTGGCTCAAGGCCTCGTAGTACTTCGACCAGTCGCTTTTATGCGGCGAGGTCGCCGGGGCGGACGGGAACACCAGCGCGATGTTCTGCAGGTGCGGCGGATGCTCCGCGACGAAGGAACCAATGCGGGGACGGATGCGGATGAAGGCGTCTTCAGCCAGTTGTTTCAGCGCGCTCTGGACCGTGACGTTGCTGACGCCGAAACGCTCGGCCAACGTGATGTGCGGCGGCAACTGCTCGCCCGGTTCCAGTTTGCCCGCGATGATCTCCTCGCGAATGGTCTCGCGAATGCGGGCTGCCGGCCGCAGGCGGGATTTGCAGTCAATGCCGTTGGCCATGTCTTGTACCTCTTGTTCTCCTTGCGTCAGCGGATTACCGGCTACCTTGCGGCCGGTTCCACAGCCGGCTGTTCCACAGCGGCTGGGCGCCGCCCGGACCGTGTTGCGCGGGATTGGCCATTCGGCCGGCGCTGATGTACTCCATATGGCCGTCCACGTAGCTGAACGGCAGTACTCTGTCGTGGTGGTTACCGCCCCAGGTGTGAGAGCCGGTCGCTTCGGAGTTGCTCTCGGATTCCTGCCAGTAGCTGTATGCAGCCCAGCCCCATTCGTCAAAACCATAGCGGCCCGAACAGGTGGAAAACGTGTAGCCGTTGCTGATGTGGCTGTAGAGCGGTGCGTTGGCCGGATCGCGCTCGTTGGACAGCGACTTGCGGTCGATATCCTTGTCGGTGCACCAGCCGAAGTCGCTCTTGGTGCTCGCTGCATGCCAGGCATAACCCGCGGCGGCGTAGGTGGTGGGGACCGGGAACGAATGCGGATTCGCACCCTCGGCCTGGATGTTGGCGTACTCCTGTTCCGACCAGTAGAACGGATCGGCCGGGCAGAAGAACACACTCTTACGCACCTTGCCGCCGGGGCCCATGTGTTTGACGTAGCCGTAGTACATCGAAGCGTTGGCGCCGTCGATGGCGCTGTAGGTCTCGGGTTCGATCGGTACGCCCACGTACTCCGCGGTCACCGCGAAATAGTAGGAACCCATGTAGGTCTCCGTCGACGGCTTGTCGGTCCAGGCGTAGGACCAGGAATGCGCCGGCTGGACGCCGTTGTTGTCATCGAGATATTGCAGCAGCGCCATGGTCACCTGGCGTTGGTTCGCCCCGCACAGAACCCGTGTGGCCGTGGTCCGCGCCCGGCTCAAGACCGGCAGCAGCATGGCCGAAAGAATGGCGATGATGCTGACCACCACCAGAAGTTCGATCAGAGTGAATCTCATCGAACGCTTCGTCCCGACTCCTTGCGAGGTCGGGCCTACGCCTCGGCACGCCAGCCGTTCGATCCGCGTCAATCGGACTGAACCTTGGCTTCGCCGGCATGCCGCTTTGCGGGGCGCTAATTTCATTAGTGACTCCCTGAGTTAGTTCAAAGTAATATAAATTAAGTTACAGGCCTTGCAAGCCGGTTTGCAAAATTTCGGTCGGTGGGCCGTGCATCAGTCGAACGCGAACCAGTAGAAATTGACGAAGTGCCATTTCTTCGGGCTGGTGTTGATCACGTAGACGTCATGAATTCCGGTGACCGTTCGCGCGACCGGGACGGTGGGGTTGCCGGCGCCTTCCGTCATGGCGGCCTTGGCGATGGGTTTACCGTCTGGCGTGTCCAGACGCCATTCGAGGGTGACGGGAAAACTCGCCTTGCCGGCGGCCTGGCCGGAGGCGCCGGCTTTGAGTTGTTTGACGCCTGTGCCGAAATCGATGCGTTCGTACTTCACCCAGGCGCCGGTGATGCCGAAGGCGCGCTGCCGCAGGCCGCTAACCTTGCCGCCGCGGACCTCCTTGGCGGTGATCTGGCCGGATTGTGCGTCAAAGGTGTTCGCCGGGATTTTGGCCGTGGCGGCGCGGGCGTCGGGGCTGACGGCCGGCTTGACGGCGGCATCCGGATAGAGGAAGCGGGTCGGGATGCGTTCGCGGTCGGTGTTCATGGATTCCCAGTTGAGACTGCATGCCGGCCGCTTGTGCGTGGAATAGAACTCCAGACAGATGGGATATCGCTTGCCGGCCTGCAGGGGGATGGCTTCGGTTTCGCGGCGGCCGACGGTTTCGTTCCAACTGAAGATGCGTTGCTTGCCGTCGACCCACAGGCGCATGCCGCCGCGGGTGTAGACCGAGAAGATGAACGCCTCGGAGATCGGTGCTTCGACGTAGCCGCTCCAGCGCACGGCGAACTTGCCGGGGGCAGTCTGCAGCGGCTTGATCTCTTTTGACCAGTCATAGGTCGGTCCGTGTTGGAAGCCGTCGACGATGTTGTGCGAGAGTTTCCTGTTGACCTTGCGCGGGAAGCCGTGCCAGACCTGACGATCAACGCGGCTGGTCTTCGGTGTCCGGCCGATCGTCGTCGAGTTGAAATAGGCGGCGTGGAGTCCGGTGCCCTGCGCTTTTGCATGCGGCGGCGTTGTCGTGATCGTGATCTTCCCGCTTTGCCGGGTCCAGTCGTCCCAGCCGTGGATGCGATAGACGGGCACGCTGTTGCGGCCCTGGACGAACCAGTAGACCGCACCGTCTGGTCCCTGCACGACGCGGCCGCCCTGGGCGTTGTCCGACGTGGTGATCGCCTCTTTGCCGTTGGGTGTGCGCCACCAATGGTAGACTTTGTCCGGCAGGCCGTCGTCTCTGCGGCGGTCGAAGAATGACCCCGCGTACAGTCCGTCTTCTTTGGTCCAGGCCATGGCCAGGGTTTCGACGCGGTCGGCGAGGACGATGGTCTCTTCGGTTTCGCCGATACCGAACATGGGCACGTGCAGTTGGCCGGGCGGCGTCTGACCGCGGCCGGCGAGGCCGCCGCGATAGGCGTGACGTCCAACCTTCCAGCATTCCTTGCCGGTCCTGTCCCACTTCACGAAGCGTGCGCGATGGCCCCAGTCGGTCGGCCAGCCGGCGCCGTGACATTCCGGGCCGCCGAGGAAGTTGCCGTAGACATTGCCGTCGCGGTCGCTGTAGATGCCGCTGCCGCGGTGACTGGGTTTGGTCCAGGAGACGGTCTTGCCGACCCGCCGGGAGCCGCCGGTTTCTTTGCCGGCCGGATAGACCGGGATGTCCCCGCGCCAGGTTGGCGTTGTTGTCGAGACGGTGTAGTACGTCTCGCTGTCCTCTTCCGTGCCGTAGTAGGATACCAGCGTCATGTCTTCCGCCACCCAGCCGGCCCCCGGCAGGCGTCCGTCCTGGTTGATGATCAAGACTTCGTCGTCCTGGGCTTTGCCGTCGCGATTGCTGTCGATCCAGCGAAAGCCTTTGGTTTCGCGATTGACTTTCCCGGCATAGGCCGGCACGCGCTTGAGATCGTTGCCGCGGCCGAATGCAGTCAACGGCTGCAGGACCCCCTTGTTGTGCAGGAGGACCTGCGGCGGCCCTTCCTGGGTGATCAGGTAACGCTTGCCGTTGTGATAGCGCACCAGCCAGCGGCCGCGATGCCCGGCCACCGCGCGCACGAGGCGCGTCCCCAGATCATTGAGGTTATAGGTCTCCAGCACCTCCCAGTCGCCCGTGTTGTAGTCGATTTTTGCCAGCGCCAACCACGAGCCGGGGTTGAACCAGACCAGCGACGGATCTTGCGGGTCCGGCTCGGCCCAGGCGTAGTACGGCTGGCCGCCGTACCATTCGTTAATCAACTTGCCGTTGCGGTCGAAGTGTGCCAGGCGACGCGGCGCAGCGCCGGGTTCGGCGACAAGAAAGCCTCCTTTGCCGTCGGCCGCGATATCCGTGACGTCGCGAAAATCCGTCGGCACGTAGATGCCGGTGCGCCGGCCGCCTTTGCGGCCGTAGGTCTGCAGCAGTTTGCCCTGGAGATCGAAACGCTTGATCTGTTGGAGGTCGCCGCGTTCCACGACCAGGAAGGTTCGGGACGACGAATCATACGCCAGCCGGCGCGGCGTCGACAGGTTTTTGGCGATGACAACCCGCGGCTTCAACTTCGGTTTGATCTGCAAGACGCTGGTCCTGCTGATGACATACACGCTTTCCGTCGTGTCGACAGCGACGCCCCAGGGCTGGGGTACGTTCACCGTGTGCAGCTTGCTGCCGTCTTTCTGACTGAGCCAGTGCACCTGGTTGTGTTCGTGATCGCTGACGACGATGGTCTTGCCGTGGGCTGCCAGGTCCAGTCCGGCGACCTCGCGGCCGTGCCGATAGATGAACATGCCGCGCTTGCCGCCTTTGCCTTTCTTGTCGTCCGGCAGGACGTCCCAGATTTTGTCGCGGTGATATTTGCTGAAGGTCAGTTTTCCTTCTTTCGTGTCGATCACCTGGATATAGCCGTTCTGCTGCAGCATGTAGAGCTTGCCCCGGCCGTCGACCGCCAGGGAGTTGCCGCCCTGGAAGCGGCCGTTGGTCACATCGCCGCGGCCGCGCGTCCAGTGGCGCGTTTTGCCGTCGAGCGATTGTTTCAGCAAGACGGGTGCGGTCTCGGTGACGCCGGCGGCGGTGTAGACGCCGGTGCGGTCGACGGCGACGGATGCCGCGCCGCCGTGATTGCCGACCCAGTTGTCATACCGGGCCGAATCCGGGTTGGTACCGATGCTGGTGATGTACTCCGCCTGGAACCCCGGTGTCCGCAGCAGGCGCCATTCGTAGTCGCCGGCGGGCTGTGGTTTGCCGTAGCGATCCAGCCCGTCCCAGGCGATGGTGTAATCGCCGGGCTTGTGTGGCTTGCCGCGCATCAGTTCGCGCACCAGCCGGCCGTCTCTATAGACGGCGGCCGAGACTTGGCCGGCCTGCTTCAGGGAGTAGTTGATCGTACAGACGGCATTGCCGGCAGGCGCTTCGGCGGCGGCCGTTGGCGGCGCCGGACTCGTCCCGCCCGGGTCGGGTGCGCGGACGTTGGACGACTGTTGTGTTGATGCGGCGTTCGTTGGGTCAGGCCGAGAGACCAACAGGCAGCCGACAAGGCCGATCAACACCAGCAGGGCGACGATAGCCAGGGTCCACGTGCCGCTTGACGACCGCCGTGCAACTGCGGGATTGCTTTTTCCCGTGTGGCGCGTTGTCACTTTCATCCGTCGTTTTGTCATGGTGATTCTCCTCTATGACCTGTTGGTCCGGCGCATATCTATCGGCGTTGTGCCAGGGTTTTGATCTCGTCCGGGTTGAGCGCGCGACCATAGAACCGCACGTCGTCAATCAACAACGGCACGCCCAGCGGCACCTTGCTGAGGCGGCGTCGATGGTTGCGGCAGCTTGGGCCGAAACGGAACCTGGAGCCGGGCGGCGGCGCGTCGGTCTTGACGGCCTTCGACGCGACCGATGTACCGTCGAGAAAGATCTCGATCTTTGTCGGCGATACGATACCGACGATATGATGCCAGTGATCGGTCCGGATCCGTGCGGTCTCGGCCAGGGCCACCTGGTTGCCATGGTTGACGCTGAGTCGCGGGGCGCCGTCCTGAATAGTAAGGAAGGTGTTGTGCCGGCCGTGGCGCCAGATGTTCGCCAAACCGACTTCGGGTTTGGTCGTCTTGAACCAGAGCGCCATTGAGTACGGCAAGGTGAAGCGGCCCTTGCCGCCCGGTCCGACATGCAGGTCGTGGCTGCCGTTCTCGAAACGCAATGACTTGCCGGAGATCGCGTCTTCGCTGGTATGGATGAAGTAGGCATGCCGGCAGGAGGCGGAAGAACCGGCAACGACATTCGGCGCTTTGTTGGCGTGGACACGGTCGAACGTGAAGTGCGCCCAGAGGCCTGTTGCCGGGCCGGCTTCGTCGTCGGCGATCGGCACGACGGCAGCGGTTCGACTGCCGTCGCCGACATATGCTGGATCGATTCGCAGCGCGAAGCCGAAGGTCTCCGGGCCGTCGATCAGCTTATCGTCCCGGGCCTGCATCGTGATCGGCGCCGACCGCGTCTTGCCGGCGGGGATGACTGCCGCCGCCGGGACGACCGAGACGTCTTCCGACTGCGCGGTTCCGGCGGGTTCCAGGAGGACCTTGAGTTCGGTCGCGACCGGCTTGTCGGCAACGACAGTAAATGTGGCGGAGGCATCGGACGTTTCGTCCAGGGAACCTTGCGACTCGATGCGGAGCAACGGCAGGTTCTGCGGCCGGGCCGGCTGCAGGAGTCCTGCCGGAATCCGCTGTCGTTCCTGGGTGACGCTCTCCCAGACGAGACTGAATTGCGGCCGTTCTTTGCCGTGGAAGACGTAGTCGACCTCGAGTTGATACGGTCTGCCGGCCCGCAGCGGGATCGGTTTCGACTGCGGCCGGTGGCGCGTGTCGGCGCCGCTCCAGTTGTCCAGGATCAGCCGGCCGCCAAGCCGGAGGCGGAACCCGCCCAGTGTGTCGTTCCAGTGTTCCGACTTCGTTGGACTCGGTATCTCCCGGTTGGTCGCGGCGAAGATAAAGGCTTCGGTCAGGTGCGGCGTCAGCGTTCCGGACCAGCGGACGCTGAACGGCTTCGTGCGGTCGATGCCGCCGGGTATGCTCTTGTGCCAGTCGCCGTGTTTTCGGCCGCGTTCGGGCCATGCCTGCCAGAGCTGCTTCTCGGTGCGCGTTGCCGCCGGTTTCCCGGTCAACGTTGCATTCGGGAAGTACTCCGCCGTCAGTCCGGTGCCGTTGAAGTCCGCGTGGGGCAGGACCTCCTTGCATTCGACCGTGCCGGTCTCGCGCTGCCAGCCGTCCCAGCCGGTGACCCGGTAGATGGGCGAATTCTGCTCGCCCATCGGCGCCCAGAGCGCGCCTTCCCTGGTCTCAAGGACGGAACCGTTGGTCTTCATGTCGTACGGCACCGGGCCGTCTGCTTTGGTCAACGGATCGCGCCACCAGTGATAGACATGCCCCGGCAGACCGTCATCGGCGCGGCGGTCATAGAAGGCGCCGGCGTAGAGCCCGTCTTCGGTCCAGGCGGCCGCCGGCGTGACCGAGCGGTCGCCGAGAACGATGGTGTTGTGGACGGTGCCGACGATACCGACGTCGTCATGAAACTGGCCGGGGTCACTGGGGTTGGCCAGGTTGTTCGGGGCGCGCGAAGCATGCCGTCCGACCACCCATTCGATCGTGCCGTCGGTACGGTGTTTGAGGAATCGCGTGGTGCCGGTGATCAAGGTCGGCCAACCGTGTGCCGGACGGTCGCGGCCGTAGCCGTTCGCGGCGAAGACGCGGTATACAGTGCGGTCGGGTTTGACGTGAAGTCCAGTGGTGCTGCCGTGGCCGATGCCGGTCGTGGCGACCTCGGGATGGTCCGCGGTTGCAATCATCTCGATGCCCTTGGCCGACCAGGTTGGTCGCGGGTCGTTCGGCGTTTGATTGCGCAGGACCCGGACCTTGCTCCCGGCGGAGCCGTACAGATTGAAGTCCGCATCGATAAACGCTGAAGCGCCGCCCCAGGTCATCAGCGAATTGCCGACTTCGATTTCTTCGGCGTCGATTTCGCCGTTGCCGTTGGTATCGCTCCAGATGAAGGAGTTCCCTTCGCCGCCGGCCTTCTTGCGGGCCTCGACGAAAGGACCTCCTTTCTGATCGTTGATGCGATGGGCGCTGCCGGCGGCGACCAGCGGCACCAGACGGTTCTGTTTGAAGTCGACGTGCAGGATGGCGGTACGCTGACCGTTTTCGGCCCAGAGGTAGAGCTCGCCGTTTCGCCGAATGGGGTGCCAGGTGACGCTGTAGTGCGCCGGCATCGGCATGATCTGGGTGCCGAAGTAGTCGTGCCTGAACTCGTGCGTCACTTTCCACGTGCCGTTCTTGTAATCGCACTTGGCGAAGCACTTGATGCGCGGCGCGCCGCGATAGATGACAACTGTTGGATCCGCCGGATCGAACGACGCGAAGTTGAAGAACTGCTGGCCGGTCGGCCACTCGCGGATGAATGTGCCGCCGCGGGCGAAGTGCGCAATGCGGCGGACGGAGTTGCCGCCCTCGATGACGAGAAAGCCGCCGCGGCCGTCGCCGCAGACCGCTTTGATATCGCGGAAGTCTTTGGGCTGGTACGGTCCCCAGAGCCGGCCGCCGCGCCGGCCGTAGGCCGCTTTGCGCCGGCCGGTGGCGGCGTCGAATCGCAGGACCTGGCGGCTGTCGCCGTGGACCGCCACCAGCAGGTCGCCGGTCTCCGGCTGGTAGGCCAGGGCGCGCGGCCCGTCGAGTTCCGTCGCCGGGATGAGTTCCGTCAGTTTGCCCTTGTCGCCGACGATCGAAATGGCGCCGTTGGCGAGCATAAACAACGTACCGTCGGGCTTCATCGCGAGTGGTCCGGCCGCCGGGACTTTGAGTTCGCGCTGCGGCGGTGCGGGGGCTTTGTGTTTGCGGGAAAACTGCCTGTGGCTGTACCAGTGCAGGGTCTTCTGCGACGGCGAGGCGATAACGAAGCCCTTGTCGTTCGCCGCAAAGCCGTAGCTTTTGCCGATCCATCGCTTTTTCCTGTCGTCGTCGTCGAGGACATTGATGGGCCGGCCGAAGTCCTTGCCGTCCAGATGTGCGGCGTCGACGCGGGACGTATCGGCATTGGAGATGAGTCGCAGCACGATCCGTCTGGTGCCGAGATTGGCGACAGCGATGCCGGTGGTTGTACCCCACGCCATGCGGTTGCCCTGGAGCCAGCCGGTTTCGGAGCTGTCGAGCTTGAAACGGCCGCTGCCGGGCACGTTCTCGCCCATGCCGCCGGCATAGACCCAGGTGCCGTCGCAGACAATGCTGTGCAGCGGACCGTGGTTGCCGATCCACTCGTTCCAGTTGTCGCCCCCGGGACGGTTGTTGCCGACGGAGAGCAGGTACTCGGCCTTGAACCCGGGTGTGCGCAGCATGCGCCACTGGTAATTGCCCGGCTGTGCGGGCCGGCCGAAGCGGTCGAGTCCGTCCCAGTAGACTGTGTGCCGGCCGGCGTCGAGGTTCTCACCGGTCAGCAAGGTCCGCAGCATCGTGCCCTTGCCGTCGTAGACCGCGAGGGACACCTGGCCGCCTTGTTTCACATTGAAGGTGATCGGCAACACCTTGCCGACGCGCGCCACCGCACCGAGAGGCGGCTGGATGGCCACCGGCGTCAGGGCCTTCGCGTCTGCCCCTGTTGGTGTCGACTCGCTGTCGCTCGACTCACTTCCCTCTGCGAGGGTGCTCCGCGGCTTGGCGATCGTGACAACGGTCACGACGGCGGCCAGCCCCAACCCTACTGCCAGGGCGCTCAGTACCCACTTCGCGCCTGCGGGTGTCGGCTTGCGAGCGCCGTTCCGTTCCGCCGGGGCTTGGAATTTCTGGCTGCGCTTTCTCATACTCCTACTCCTTGCGGCGGTCGGCTCGCGCCTGCGGGTGTCGGCTTGCGAGCGCCGTTCCGTTCCGTCGGGGCTTGGAATTTCTGGCTGCGCTTTCTCATACTCCTACTCCTTGCGGTCGGCCCCCCTGGAAGGAATTCTGTCTGGCCAATCCTGCAAGCAGGATTTGCGCTGGTCCGCAGGCAAGCTGCCGACGTTCCGATTCTCTTTTCCTTGCGGCGGTCGGCCGCCGCCCTGGAAGAAATTCTGTCTTCAGAATTACTTAGGGAGTGCCGCCGACGGCACGACTACTCGACCTGCGCTTTGCCCCACTGGTGCGGCTCAAGACGGCTTTCATTGGGGATGTCGTCGAGCACGCTGCCGGAAAAGCCGTTGTTCATCCAATAGGCGCGCAGAGCGGCTTTGCTGCCTTGTTTGTTGCCGTAGATGTAGCCGACGTCCATCTGAATCGTGGTGCCGGGTTTCGGCGTCCAGCCGGTGACGGCGTGAGGGATCGTGACGTAGGCGCGGAAGCCGTCCTTGGTCTTGCGCCATTTGTAGTCGAGCTTCACCTGATTGGTCTGTTCGACCAGGTCAAAGGACTCCTGGCCGGTGGGCGATTTGAAGACGACCGGTTCGCCGGCGAAGCCTTCGAGCCTCGGCTTGTAGACCATGACGAACGGTTTCTTTGCCTGGCGCGTGATAAGGATGCGGACGTCGCCGGGCAGCAGCTCGCGCTTGCCCTTTTTGCCCTGCACCTTAACCGGCGGCTGGGTGGTCATCTGGATATCCAGGCAGTTGCCGCCTTTGAAGATCAACTGCGGTTCGGAGATGCTGTTGGCCAACTCGAACTTGGTGGTAACGTCATAGCGCAGGTAGAGGTTGTTCTCGTCGTAGGCCGCGCGCACTTCGAAGCTGCGTTTGGTATCGGTGATCTTCCGGACGGGCGGCGCGATGTCGAGTCCCTTGCGGCCGCGGGTGATGGTCAGCCGTTGGCTCTTGGCGATGAGCGTTTTGTACTCCTCGAGCTTCTGTTTGGCCAGTTTGGCGTTGGCTTCGGTGTGCTCGTAGGTACCGCCCGGGAGGTCCTTGACGGTGTCGAGACCGAAGACCTCGATGACGCGGGCGTCCTGGCCGCCGGCGATCAGGAAGTAGCGGTCCTTGCCGGCGATCTTGAGTTTCACGAGTTGCCCGGCCTGGCCTTCGGGTTGACCAACGTCCGGGCCGGCGCCGCCGGTGCGGCCGTCGCGATTCAGGGCGGCGACATAGACGCCGTCCCGGCGGTAGACATGGCAGACGCCGAAGTAGGTCATGTTCCCGGAGAAATCGCCGGCGACGCCGAGCGGGCCGGTCATGCCCCAGAGCCGGCCGGCTTTGACGATGGGCAGGTTCAGCGCGTCGCGCCAGCGAATGAGATTCGGGTAGTTCCAGAGCTTCTCGCCGGTTGGCGCCCACTTGGTCAGGCCCTGCTTGCCGTGGCTCAGCGTGAAGGAGTTGCCTTGGTCGTCGCGCCAGAGGTAGCCGCCGCCTTTGATATTGTCGTCGGCGAGTTTATCGAGATCATAGATCGGTTGTTTGCCGTTCCACTTCTGCGGGCGCAGGACGTGGCTGCCGGTGTAGATGGTCAGGTCTTTGTCGCACCAGCGGATCCCGAGCCGGATGCGGCCCTTCTTCAGTTTCGCGACTTCCTCGGGCTGGACGATCTGGTCGTCGTTGGCGTCCTGCCAGAGGTACTGGCCGTTGCCGTACTTCTCCTTGTCGTCCATCAGCGGCAGGCCTTGCTTGCGATACAGCGACCAGCCGTAGCCGATGTGCATGGTGGCGAGGAAGGGCTTGAAGATATCGCCGTCGCGCCGGAGCAGGATCGACTTGTGACGGGCGCCGCCCCACATGTACTGCGTACCGTTCTTCGCGGTGATGATGTGGACGGTGCCGCCGTAGCCGGCGGGGTTGGGCGCTCCGATCATATTCGGTTCTGTCTTGCGCCAGACGGTGGTTTTCGGTGTGGTCGTATTCTTCTTCCAGTCGATCTCCCAGAGCACGTGGTGGGCGTACATCTCGTTTGGTTTGGCCGGATCGATATAGCCGTAACCGAAGTACGAGCAGGCGCCGAAGTACTCCTTCAGGTTCTTGCCGCTCTGGGCGTCCCAGACACTGATGCGTTTCGGGCCGTCGGTGGTTTCGGCCACCCAGATGCGGCCGTCGTCGTCGACGGCGACGCCGCCGGCCTGGTACATGCCGGCCGGGTCGTATTTCCCGATGGCCGGACGACCGCCTTTCTTGCCGAGGCTGCGAAGGTATTTGCCGCTCGCGTCGAAGACGGAGATGCTCTGCAGCTCGCCCTGGTTTGTGACGTATATCGTGCCGTCCTTGGCGACGGCAACGCCGGTCGGCTGGTCCAGGTGGTCCTTCGCGAGAGTGGTGACGTTGCCGTCTTTGACGCGGACGATGGTGCCGGCACTGATGGCCACGAGCGACTTGTCGGGGGCGACGGCGAGGCGATGGGGATCGGGGACGTCAACCGTCGTCACTGCGGCTCCGGACCCGGCATCATAGATCCCGATCAGATTGCGTTTGGCGTAGGCGACGTAAATCCTGCCGGCGCCGTAAGCCAGGCCGGTCACGTAATTCGACTTGTCGTCGCCGCCTTCGGGCAGGATCTCCGCGACCGTGCCGAATTTGATCGGGCGGCAGTCGCGCAGGTCGAAGACCTTGACGCCGGGGCCGCGGTGGAAGCCGTGGCCGCCGGCCGCGAACAGGCGCTTGCCGTCGTTCGCCATATAGGTTGCCGCATGTTTGCTGCCCCACTTCTTGTTGCCTTTCAGGTCGACTTTGATGATGCCCCAGCCGTACTCGCAACTGCTCCAGGCGAGGATCATGCCGTTTTTGATGGCCGAGACCGTTGTTGGCGCACCGTGGTCGCCGCCCCAGCCGCCGCGGTTGTTGTCGGTCGGCCAGGTGGGCTTGCCGGAGTTGTGCGGCGAGAACAGGGCCTTCTGTTTGATCGGGGCGTGGTAGATGCCTTTCCAGGTGTACTTGCCCGGGGGCAGGGGGGCGCCCTTGCTGTCGAGCCCGTCCCAGAGTTCGACGTTCTTGCCGGCGCGGCGATCGCCCTGCGCCACCAGCAGGCGTACCACCGTGTTGTCTTCGTCGTAGAGCTGGACCGTCACCTGGCTGTCTTCCGGGACGTTGTAGGCAAACTTCAGCGGCAGCGGTTTCTCCGGCGGCAGGCCTTCTTCGACGAGTTCGCGGGGGATGTTGCCCTTGGCCGAGAAGATGAGCTTGCCGTAGCACAGCGTGGACTGCCAGGGAAAGCCGGGGCCGGCCATGACGTCGTAGGCCCAGGCGGCGCCGCCGGCGGTCTTCAGACCATCCGGCCGGCTCCAGAAGGTGCAGGTCACCGCCGCCAGGATGTCGTTGGCTTTGGGTTTTGCCTTCAGCCCGATGGTGTCGAAGGGAATGCGGTATTCAAAGGTGTAGCTGTTGCCGTCTTTACCTTTCTTATAGGCGGCGTCGAACTTGTCCTTTGGAATGACCCCGTTCTTGCTGAGGTCGGGGCGCAGGGGTTTGTTGAAGCGCATGCCGCGGTACATGGCCAGGCACGGCTCTTTGCGGTCGGTGAAGTACCACAGATACATGGTGCCCACCGGCGCCATCGGGTCCTTCGCGAAGGAACTGCCTTCCACCGGATATTCCAGGCGCGGGTCCAGACTCATGAAGACCTGGCAGACGTCCGCGTCCCAGGCGCGCTTCGGGTCCACCTTCGGATCGTGCCGGTTCATCATCGGCGAGGTGTCCTTGACGACGCCGCTGATATAGAGCGCGTCCTTGTCGTACATCATCGCCAGCCGCGAGCTCTGCATCTCGGCGGTCTCGGGAATGACATAGGTGTGGATCTGGCCGGACAGGTCCCAGTCCTTCAGATCGCCGTCAACCGTCACAGCGCCGGGCTTGGGAACGACATAGAGTTTCTTGTGCCGGCCGCGGCCACTGGCGAGGGCCGCGGTGGTCAGCATGGCGGTGCACAGGAAGAAGAACCACTGATATGGATGTTTCATCAAGGGTGTCCTTGTTTGTATGTTTGTTGGTTACGGTTGCTAAAATGGTGCGAGGCGGTTGTCCGTCGGCATGGTCGCGGTGGTGCCGATGAGGGCCTGATCCGGGTGATAGCAGGCAAACCACTCGTCTTCGAAAATGGCGGGGATGCGCGTGACCGGCTCGGTTTTGCGACCCTCGCGTTGGGCGCTCAACTGCTCCACGCAGATACTCAGGATTTCGTGGGATGCGAAACCCAGTCGCAGGATCGGCATGGAGCACTCGTGGTCGGCGGGAAAATTGGCCAGGGCGACAATGCTCAGATCATCCGGTACCGCCAGGCCGCAATGGGCGACGCCGGTTTCGATGTGCGGGACGAAATGATCGTCCATGACAATCAGGCCGTCCGGCCGGCTTTCTGCAGGTCCCTGCATCAGGAGCATCAGCGTATGGATGACCCACTGCGGGTCGTGCGGGTTGTTGCCTTGAATCCATTGGGGCTTGATTGTCAGCCCGTAGTTCGGCGCCGTCTCCAGTAACTCCGTCAGGGGGGCATCCCCGAAACGGTGGCCGGTGATGACTGCCACGCGGCCACAGCCGCGTTCGGCCAGTCGTCTCGCCGCACGGTTGATGAACGAGCGGTTGTCGGGGTAGACCGCCCCGATGTGCGGATGGCCGGAGAAAAGATTGCTCATGACCGCCACCCGCGGAACGCCGTCGTCGGCGACGATCGGTGTGCCGGCCAGCGGGAACGGCACGTTGGCAAAGATGATGCCGGCCAGCCGGCCGGAATGGATGTCGGCCTGAAGCTGCCGGCAGGGTTCGGAGTCGGCCGGTGGATCGATGTCGTAACAGGTGTTGATCGTGCAGTTGTTTTCACGGGCCAGGGCGCTGGCGCCCTGCGTCAAGGCCCAGTAGAAGCGGGACCAGCTGTGGTCATCGCCCGGATGGGTAGGGAATGCCAGGGCGTAGGTGTTGTAACACGGTGGATCATCCGCGACATACGTACCCCAACGGCCCTTGGAGACGACGAAACCGTTTCGCTTCAGCACGTCGAAGGCCTGCTGCAGTGTGACCGTCGTAACCTGAAATTCCTTCTCGAGCTCGACGCGGGTGGGCAGTTTGGCGCCCGGCGGCCACTGTCCGCAGCGAATCCGGCCGGCAATGTCCCGGACGATCTGCTGTTGCTTCGAATCCCGTCGGACCTGATGATTCGGCATACGAACCCCGCAATTCTCCGTGATCTACCGTTCTTTACTATAGACCAATCTTTAGTATTATAGGTTCCATCATTAGCAATCATAATTTTAAAATTATTCCGGCAAACTTTTTCAAAATGCAATGGGTTGATTGTGAAGTATTTATGAGCATCTCGGGGGGATTTCCGGAGAATGGCTTGACACGAAAGGCCAATGATGCAATACTTTCATTGCACAACATCCCCCCGAAGGCGCCCGGCGCGGATTTACCCGCCGGGCTTTTTTTGTGCCGTTTCTGCATGGGGCACAGCACGAACGGACTTGCGGGCGAGTGCTCAGCTTCACCCGGCGGGAAACCGGCAGCATCGAGATTAAGCTTCAGGCGCCTCGGGGCAGGTTTCGCGTTGGATGCAGCCGGCAACAAGACGAGATTCTCCGTGTCGATCCCGGCCTGTCTCCGAACCCCGGCCAAGTCGGTTGTGTTCAAGCGGAATGGTGGTATCATTGTTGACCCCGGACGGCGGGCGGCGCAGTTGCGACGCTTTTCCGATCGGTTTCGCTTGCTCTTTGACCCTGAAAACACTGAGGTACCCAGCCAATGTCCGATAGCCAAGCGCCGGCAGCAGTTCTGGAGGAGCTGCTGATCAAAGCTGCCGACGGCGATCGCCCGGCGATCAGCCAGATTATTGAGACCGTAACCGCCGCGCCCGTACTGGACGATGCCGCCGGCGAGACGTTGAAACAGAACCTGGAGATGGTCATTGACGACCCGAAGAAGGCGGCTGCCGACGAGCAGTTGTCGACTCTGGCCGTTGAGCTGGCGAAGCGCGGGTTCGAGCTGCTGCTGGTGCGCGATGTGCTTGCGGCGCTCAGTCGCGAACAATATCAGGAATACGCCGATCCGGCCGGGATGATCCGCGCCATGGGCGTCAACAACGAACGCGTTGACATTCGCGCGGTTGTCGAGCGCTTTGAGATGTTTGCGTTGTTGGCGCAGGGGTTGAAGGTGTGGCACGATTCCTACAACTTCGGCGTGATTGACGAGATTGACGCCTTGACCGGGAACATCCAGTTCACCTTCAATTCGCGTCAGAGTTTCACGCTGCAGCAGTCTTTGGAGAACCTGAATTTCGTTGTCCCCGGCAGTCTGGTCGACGAGTTTCTGCAGGGCAACGGCAGCTTTGACCGGGAGACGGCTCCCGACGAGTTCGACCGGCAGGTCGCGGACAGTTTCAGTCCGCCGCTGGTAAGTACGCGTCTGGTGGTTGAGAAACTGCTGGTGCCGAAGTTTCTGGGGCCGCGCGAATTCATCAGTTGGCGTGATCGCAAGCCGAAGACCAAGAAGAAGTCGCCGAAGCAGACCGTGACCAACCCCACCGGCGCGGCGCTGGAAGAGATCACCTGGGAAAACGCGCGCAGCCTGCACGAGCTGAAGCTCGAATTGGCCAAGGTGAAGAAGATCAAGCTGACCGCGGCGCATGTGCCGCATTATCTCCGGCTCTATAAGTTCTCCGGCCCGAAGCCGCATTTTGCCCAGGACTACGGCGAGACCCTGTCGCAGATGTGGAAACTGGCGCCGCGGAACGATGAACACCTGCTCAAGCTGCTGGAGCAACTGCCGCAGGACGCGGTCGCGATGAATGAGGGCTTCGTGGACGTCGTCATCGGCATGAAATCGAAGATGATCGACCACTGGTTCCAGGTCTGCTGGCGGGTTCGCGGCAAGGAGTGGTTCCTGGAGGTGATGACCGAGTTGCCCCTGAAGTACTGGCCCGCCGCCGAAGCCCTGCTGGCGGAGTTCGATGTTCCCCTGGACGAGATCAGCCAGGTTTGTCTGCGCAAGCTTCGCGACCACAAAGCCCGTTCGGACGTGGTCGTCTGGCTCTGGCGCAAGGAGGTCCCGGAAGCGGCGCCGCTGCTGGCCAATCCGCGGCTCGTGCTGGACGCGTTGGGCCAGGAGGCCAAGGGCGAGTTTATCCGCGGCCGCAAACTGCTGCACGGCCTGCTGTTGAATGACGAGGATTTCCAGAGCGCCCTGATGGACAACGGCAAACCCGAGGGCATCGAATCCTTCGTGCGCAACGTTCGCGGCGGCACGGCGCTCGACCTGAACGACCAGAAGGTCCTCCTGGTCAAGATCTGCCGTATCTATCCCAATGCCAAGAAGTACGTTGAGGAACGCCGCCGGGACGAACCCGCCACGCGCGAAATGCCCAAGCGCAGTTCGTTCCGCAGTGTGGACGCCCGCCGCGAGGAACTCCAGGATATCATCAGCAAGAAGATCCCCGCCAACAGCGCGGCGATCTCACAGGCCCGGAGCTACGGCGACCTGCGTGAGAACTTCGAATACAAGGCGGCGAAAGACGAACAGCGCCTGTTGCTGGCGCGCCGGGAAGAGCTGGAGGCGGACCTGGTTGAAATCCAACCGACCGACTTCTCCGATGTCGAGATCAGCAATACGGTCATGCCCGGCGTCTCCGTCGAACTCTCGGTTGAAGGTGAGTCCGAGGTCTACCATGTGCTCGGCCTCTGGGACAGTGATCCGGAGCGCCGGATCATCTCCTACGATACCCCCCTCGGCAAAGCTCTCGTGGGCCGGGAAGTCGGAACCGTCGTCCAAATGCCGCAAGGTAAGGAAGCCGAAATCGTTGCGGTCAACGAACTGCCCGCTGACATCAAATCATGGCTAGGTCACGCATAGAACCGGACGGCCGCGTGCCGATTCCATTCCGGGTGGTGGGCCCGCTGGCCCTTACCGGCCCCGTCTGCCGCGCCAAGGTCCGCGTGCCGCTGGCGACGTTCGAAACGCCGCTCTGGCCGAGTGTCGAGCGCGGCGCCGCAGTGACCGCCAGGGCCGGCGGCATCGCCGTCACCATCGCGGACGACCGTATGACCCGGTCCGTCGTCGTGGAAGCCCCGAGTGCCGCGGTCGCCGTCGAGTTCGCCCGCGCCCTGGAGCAGCACAAGCAGGACCTGGCGGCGGCGGCCGAGGCGACAAGCCGGTACGCCAGACTGCTCGACGTCAACCACCAGATTGCCGCGAACCTCGTCTTCCTGCGGCTGGAGATGAGCACGGGCGACGCCGCCGGACACAATATGGTGACCCTCGCGGCCGACGCCGTGCTGCAGTGGATCGCCGCGAATTTTCCCGATCTCGACTACGTCTCCGTCTCCGGCAATTACTGTACGGACAAGAAAGTGTCGGCGGTCAACGGCATCCTCGGCCGCGGCAAACACGTCATTGCCGAGACCCGCATCCCGGCCAAGCTGTGCAAGCGCTTCCTCAAGACGACCCCCGAAGAGATCGCCGCGCTCAACGTCAAGAAGAACCTGATCGGCTCCACGTTGGCCGGCAGCCTGCGCAGTGCCAACGCGCACTTCGCCAACATGCTGCTGGCCCTCTATCTGGCCACCGGCCAGGACGCCGCCAATATCGTTGAAGGCTCGCAGGGGATTGTTGTTGCCGACGGCGACGGCGACGAATTGTACTTCGCCTGTGACCTGCCCAACATCATTGTCGGCACCGTCGGCAGCGGCAAGGACCACGATTTCGTCCGGGAGCACCTCGAGCTGCTCGGCTGCAGCGGTGAAGCCGAACCGGGGGTCAACGCCCGGCGGCTGGCGGCGATCGCCGGCGCCACGGTGCTTTGCGGCGAACTTTCCCTGCTGGCGGCCCAGACGAATCCCGGCGAACTGATGCAGGCCCACGAAAACCTGGAGCGCCCGGCGGATGAGTGATTCGATCAACGGCCGGAAGCAGGAACACATCGATATCATCCGCGAAGACGCCGACAGCGACCGCCGCAAGTACTACTTCGATGATGTCCGCCTGACCCACCGCGCCCTGCCGGAACTGGATATTCAGGCGGTTGATCCGGCTGTCGAACTGATGGGCAAACGCCTGTCATTCCCCTTGCTGATCTCTCCCATGACCGGCGGTGACGACGACGTCGCGGCGACCATCAACCGCAACCTGGCGATTGCCGCGCAAGCTGCCGGGGTGGCCATGGGCGTCGGCTCGCAGCGCGTTATGTTTGCCGCCGCCGCCGCCCGCCGCAGTTTCGATATCCGCCGCTATGCCCCGGACTGCCTGCTTTTCGCCAACCTCGGCGCCGTCCAACTCAATTGCGGCTTCGGTCTCGACGAATGCCGCGACGCCGTTGACTGCGTCGCGGCGGACGCCTTGTACCTGCATCTGAACCCGCTGCAGGAAGCGATCCAGGCCGAGGGCGACGGCAATTTCAGCGGGCTGGCCGCCCGCATCGGCGCCGTCGCCGCCGACCTGCCGCAACCGGTGGTACTCAAGGAAGTCGGCTGCGGGATTTCCCCGGCGGACGCGGAACTGGCACTCGAACAGGGCCTTGCCTACCTCGACGTCGCCGGCGCCGGCGGCACCTCCTGGAGCCGGGTTGAGCAGCAGCGCAACCGGCGGCGGGGCAATGCCGGCGATCTCGGCTTTGCCTTTCAGGACTGGGGCATCCCGACGCCCGCGGCATTGCGGCTGCTCCGGCCGTATCGTGACCGCGCGACCCTGTTTGCCTCCGGCGGCTTGCGCCACGGCATCGACATGGTCAAGGCCGTCGTTCTCGGTGCCCGGCTCTGCGGCATGGCCGCACCGTTCCTGCAGCCGGCCATGGAATCCGCGGCTGCCGTCGGCGTCGTGATCGAACGCTTGCGGCGCGAGTTTGTGACGGCAATGTTCCTGTTGGGCGCGCGGACGATCGACGACATGTGTGGCAATGAACAACTGATTCTGGAGTAGACTGGTGGGCGAACAGAGCATCGCGGTCGGCATCGAGGCAATGAGCTTTTTCACCTCGCGCTATTATGTGGCAATGCGCGACCTCGCGACGGCGCGCGGCTTGGATGAGGACCACTATCGTCAAAGCCTGGGACAGGAGAAGATGGCCGTGTCGCCGCCGGGGGAAGACGCGGTTACCCTCGCCGCCAATGCCGCGGCCCAGGTCCTCGCCCGGACCGGCAAAGAGAATATCGAATTCCTCGTCTTCGGCACGGAGACCGGGGTTGACCAGGCGAAATCCGGCGGCCTTTATGTCCACGGTCTGCTTGGCCTTCCCGCGCGCTGCCGCTGTCTGGAGTTCAAGCAGGCCTGCTACGGCGCCACCGGCGGCCTGCAGTTGGCGGCTGCGTTGATCCGCCAGCGGCCGCAGGCCAGAGCGCTGATCATCGGTACCGACATCGCCAAGTACGGTCTGGGCACCGCCGGCGAACCGACCCAGGGCGCCTGTGCCGTTGCCATGGTGGTCGCGGCCGAACCGCAGATGCTCGCGCTCGATCCGGTCGCCGGATTCTATGCCGAAGACGTTATGGATTTCTGGCGGCCGAACTATCGCAAGGAAGCCCTGGTCGACGGCAAGCTCTCGGTCCGGGTCTATACCAAAGCACTCCTGGCTTCCTGGGAACACTTCCAGGAACAGACCGGCCGGGAGCTGTCTGAGTTTGCCCGTTTCTGCTACCACATGCCGTTTACGCGGATGGCCGAAATCGCTCACCGCAAACTGCTCAAGGCCGAAGGCCTGCTGACGCCGGAAAACCTGACGCTGGTCCACGACTCGCAGGTCTACAACCGTCAGGTCGGCAACAGTTACACCGCTTCCGTCCACCTGGGACTGCAATCGGCGCTGGCCAACTGCCGGGAGGAGCTGACCGGTAAGGCACTGGCGCTCTTCAGCTACGGCTCCGGCTGTCAGGCGGAGTTCTATGCGGGGGTGGTGCAGCCCGGTTACCGGAACGGACTGGAGCCGAACGTCAAGCACCTCCTGGACGGCCGCCACCGGGTTGATCTGTCGCAGTATGAGGAGTTCTACCGGTTCGGCGCGCCCGAAGACGGGTCCGACTTCGACTTCCCCACTGAGTACCGCACCGGCGCTTTCCGGCTCGCCGCGCTGCGGCGACACAAACCGATCTACGAGTCGGTGTAAGCAACCCTGAACGATATCTGCCGGCCGTTGCCGACGGCGGCAGTCTCACGGATTGGAGCCGACCGTATGCTACGGCAACTTGGCGGCGCCTTCGACTACCGCCCCGCCGACATGGCGCAGGGGATGAGCCCCGGCGCCGGGGCGCTGGCGGCCCGGGCCGGCGACGACGTCGACCGGGCCGGACTGCGCGACTATCATGTGCATATTCTCGGGGTCGGCGTTGGCGGTACCGGCGCCGAGATCAACCCGCGGATGACCAGTTGGCTCCATCCGATCCATCGATGGAAAGGCCGGATCTACATGAGCTCGGCCGGGGTTGATGATCTGGACAATGCCGATCAGCAGTTCCTGGAGCGTTTGCTGGCCCTGATTGAACACGGCGCCGGCGGCAAGTACCACATCCTGGCGCTGGACTGCAACTACAACGCCGACGGCCTGGTCAACCACAAGGACACGGAGTTCCATGTGCCCAACGAGTATGTGATGCGGCTGGCGCAAACGCATCCGGACGTGTTCGTTCCGCTCATCTCGGTCCATCCATATCGTCGTGATGCGATTACCGCGTTGACGAAGTGTGCGAAGCAGGGCGCGCGCTACGTGAAGTGGCTACCCAACGCCCAGGGCATCGATCCCGCCGACCCGCGTTGCGAGGAGTTCTACCAGAGCATGGCCAAGTACCAGATGGCGTTATTGACGCATACCGGCAAGGAACTGGCGGTGAAGGCCGGAGCCGCTCAGGAGTGGGGGAATCCCTTACGGCTGCGCCGGCCCCTGGACCACGGCGTCAAGGTGATCATGGCGCATGCCGGCAGCCTCGGGAAGAGCCGCGACCTGGATCACCCGGGCCGGAAGACGAAGAACTTCGACCTGGCCATCCGCCTGCTCGAGGACCCGCAATACAAGGACCTCCTATTCGCCGACATTTCCGCCATCACCCAGATCAACCGGTTGTCCAAACCGCTGATCACGCTGCTGGCGCGGGAGGACCTGCAGTCGCGACTGGTCAACGGCAGCGACTACCCGCTGCCCGCTGTGAACTGCCTGATCTGGACCGGCAAACTGCAGCGCCTCGGCATGATCACCGGCGAAGAACGCCGGCATCTGAACGAGATCTACGCCTACAACCCGCTGCTCTTCGACTTCGTCCTCAAGCGCACGATCCGCCATCCCGAAACCGGCAAGCAGTTCCCGGCCTCCGTGTTCCACGAGAACCCAGCGCTGCCGTGATCGGAGCGTCGGCCTTCTGCCGGCCTTGTCCCTCGGAGCGCCGGCATTCTGCCGGCCTTTCCCCTCGGAGCGCCGGCATTCTGCCGGCCTTTCCCCTCGGAGCGCCGGCCTTCTGCCGGCCTTTCCCCTCGGAGCGCCGGCATTCTGCCGGCCTTGTCCCTCGGAGCGCCGGCATTCTGCCGGCCTTTCCCCTCGGA
>CAYLNH010000080.1:0-26002 GCA_964384625.1 uncultured Lentisphaerales bacterium | reverse complement strand
AGGTTGGTATGTCTGCCCCGAATAATGCGACGTTATTTCCGCGCCGACCCTTAATGTCAATTACGCCCAGGGACACCGGATCAACTGCGAGTACTGCCGCCAGCCTTTTACCTATCTGATTGAAGGGGCGGAAACCGCGAATGTCACCGGAGTCCCGGTCGTATCCAGCGACGACGGCATGCGCCAGAAGGCAATTGGGCAGGCGTTGCGCGCGCTGGAGCGCGTGGCCCGCAAGAAGAATATCGGCACGGCACTATGTCCGCACTGCAAGAAATACCAGAACTGGATGGTGCGGAAGTCGCGCCTGAACCGCATGGGGTGCGGCGCAATCCTGGGCCCGCTGGTCTTCGCTGGAATCCCCCTGGTTATCGGGCTCGTCAACGACCGCCTTGAAAAGTATATGCTTCTGGTCGTCGCAGGGTTAATCCTTGGCGTCGTTGTCGGCGCGGTGACAGGCGGCTTCACGGGGCTGAAGACTGGTCCGCACCCGGACAAGGAGGACCCGCGGGCAATGACCGACGAGGATCTCCTGGCGTTTCTCGCCGACTGCGAGGCACGCGATCACGAGCCGACATTGCGCTGGCTGTTTGAGACCGGTTACCAGCACAACGAGCAAAACCTTCTGGTGCCCCTCGGCTTCCGTGACCTTGCGGCGGAAGCCCTGATTCCGGCGGAGCTGACGACGGAATACGTGGTCCAACGGCTCTGACTTGGAATGGCGCTGAAGGACGGTCAGCCAAACGGTCGCCGGCCATTTCCGGAGCAAAAGGAGCGGTTGGTGGTGTCGCCATTGAACTGAAGGGGGTGCAGAGACTCACCAAGCCGCGTCTGGCGTCGCTTGGGGCGGAATCAAAATCTCACCCGCACCCCCTTCGCGGCTCCTGCAGCAAATGCGCCAACGTTGGCACATTGCGCTTGACCGCCCATGGCGTGAGGCTATTGTAGCCCTTCCGAAGCGAATCCGGAACCTGAAGAAAGGCGGGAATCATCATGTTGCCCTTCAAGATCGACCTGACCGACAGAGTCGCAGCCGTAACCGGCGGCGGTGGTGTGCTTTGCAGCGAAATGTCCCGAGCTCTCGCCGCCTGCGGCGCGAAAGTCGCCATTCTCGACCTGCGCAAGGAAGCCGCCGATGCAGCGGCCAAAGGAATCAACGATGCCGGCGGCACAGCCCAGGGCGTCGCCTGCAACGTGCTGGAACCGGAGAGCATTGCCGCCGCCAACGCCACCATCGAAGCCGACCTCGGTCCGGTGGACATCCTGGTCAACGGCGCCGGCGGCAACCATCCCAAGGGCACCGCGGGCAAGGAGATGATCACGCCTGCTGATTTGGCTGACGGCATCGAAGGCACGTTTTTCGAACTGGATCCGGAAGGCATCGGGTTCACCCTGAACCTGAACTATCTGGGCACCGTGCTGGCCAGCCAGGGCTTCGGCAAAACCATGGCCAGGAACGGCAAAGGCAACATCATCAACATTTCCTCGATGACGTCTTTCTGTCCGCTGACCAAGGTCATGAGCTACGGCGGCGCCAAAGCGGCGATCAACAACTTTACCCAGTGGCTGGCGGTACACCTGGCGCCTTGCGGCGTGCGCGTCAACGCCATCGCCCCGGGCTTCTTCCTGACCGAGCAGAACTACAAACTGCTGATGGGTGACAACGACACCCCGACAGCGCGTTGCCAGAAGATCATCGACAACACACCGATGGCCCGTCTCGGCAAGCCCGAAGAACTCATTGGTTCCTTGCTCTACCTCTGCTGCGACGATGCCTCCGGTTTCGTCACCGGTACCGTCATGCCGATAGACGGCGGCTTCAACGCATTCAGCGGTGTGTAACGCAACGCATTACACACCGGTCAATGGCTCCGGCCGTTGAAAGCGGATGATTGAGGCCCTGCGGATCACAGGGATTTCCTAGTCTTCACAAAGAACCAAGAACCAAGAACCATTAACTAAAGAGAGCGAAGCGAACGTATGGATAAGGCTGATTTTGGATTGATTGGCTTGGCTGTGATGGGCGAGAACCTCGTCCTGAACGTGGAAAGCCGGGGCTACTCGGTGGCGGTGTTCAACCGCACGACCAGCAAGGTTGACAACTTCGTCAACGGCCGCGGTAAAGACAAGAAGATCGTCGGCACGCACAGCATCGAGGAATTTGTCGACGCGTTGTCGAGCCCGCGCAAGGTCATGATTCTGGTGAAAGCCGGCGCCCCGGTAGACGCCACGATCGAGAAACTGGTGCCGCACCTGGACCAGGGCGATATCGTCATTGACGGCGGCAACAGCCATTTCCCGGACACGATCCGGCGCTACGAAGCGCTGAAGGAAAAGGGCATCCGCTACATCGGTACCGGCGTATCCGGCGGCGAAGAAGGCGCGCTGACGGGTCCGTCGATTATGCCGGGCGGCGATCCGGAAGCCTGGCCGCACGTGAAGCCGATCCTGCAAGCCTGTTCCGCGAAAGTCGATGACGGCAGCCCATGCTGCGAATGGGTTGGCACCGGCGGCGCCGGTCATTTCGTCAAGATGACGCACAACGGCATCGAGTACGGCGACATGCAGCTGATCTGCGAAGCCTACCAACTGATGTCTGTCGGTCTGGGCATGACCCCGGACGAGATGCACGAAGTGCTGAAGGAATGGAACGAAGGCGTGCTCGACAGCTATCTGATCGAGATCAGCCGCGACATTCTCGCCTACAAAGACGAAGACGGCTCGCCGCTGGTGGACAAGATCCTCGATACCGCCGGCCAGAAGGGCACAGGCAAATGGACCAGCCAGGCCGGTCTCGACCTAGGCGTGCCGATCCCGCAGATCGCCGAAGCCGTGTTCGCCCGCTGCATCTCCGCTATCAAAGAAGAGCGCGTCACCGCCAGCAGTGAACTGCCGGGCCCGACCGCAAAGTTTGACGGCGACAAAGCGGCGTTTATCCAGAAACTGCATGACGCCGTGTACGCATCGAAGATCTGTTCGTACGCGCAAGGCTTCCAGTTGATGGCCGCGGCGGCGGAAGAATACGACTGGGATCTGAAGTTCGGCGAGATCGCGTTGATGTGGCGCGGCGGCTGCATCATCCGTTCAGCCTTCCTCGGCAACATCAAGGAAGCGTTCGACAAGAACCCGGACCTGCCGAATCTGCTGCTGGATCCGTACTTCAAGGACATCGTGATCAAGGCACAGGACGCCTGGCGCGAAGTCGTCAAGACCGCCATCGACTTGGGCGTGCCGGTGCCGAGTATGAGTTCGGCGCTGAACTACTACGACAGCTACCGCAGTGCCCGTCTGCCGGCGAACCTGCTGCAGGCGCAGCGTGACTACTTCGGCGCCCACACGTATGAGCGCGTCGACAAACCGCGCGGTGAGTTCTTCCACACGAACTGGACCGGTCGCGGCGGCACGACGGCCGCCAGCCAGTACACCGCGTAGGCTGCGACAACCGATTGACCAGACCGGAACGGGGCGGGTTCATTCCCGCCCCGTTCTGTCGTTTTCGGACCTGCCAGCCCTTCCGCCGCCAACCCGGCAAAGCCCACGGCAACACCTTCAGCGTTGATCCTGATTGCCGCATCTCCTGGGGTAGGCTGCGCCAACCCCAGGCTGAAAACGATCACGCCTTCAGCGTGAGGAGTTGCGGCTGAGGGCAAATCATGATGCATTCGAGCAGCAACCGTTGCTCGACGCATTATCAGGCCCCCGGTCGCCTGTCGGCCGGGGGTCTTTTACGGACAAGCCGGCGGGGGCAAACGGATGGGTAGCCCCCAAAAGTAGACATGCCGCGTGAACCATGGAGCACTTGCATGACATTCGTAAATCCTCGACAAACCGCGTTCTGAGACGTTCCCGGCTCCACGGGGCTTGTCCCCGTGGTCCGAAGATTCGTCCGGCATGGGAGCAACCGTTTCCCCTGCTTCCGCGGACCTGGCGTTGCCAAAACGCCAGGTCCGCGGAAGGTAGTGATGTCCGTATCACCGTCGGCAGAAATAATCTTGGCCCCACGGGGACAAGCCCCGTGTAGGCCGGAAACAGGAGATGAACGCCGACGGGGCTGGTCGAGCACTTGCATGACATTCGCCCATCGTGAAGGCGGCTGCCTTTTCAATCGTGCCTGAGGGGTCTATGGTACCGGTCTTATGGCTGCAAACGACATCCAACTGGACTACCTCTTTCTGGCGGCGCACCCGGACGACGCCGAACTGTTCTGTGGCGGCAGCATCGTCAAGTTCATTCGCGCCGGCCGCCAGGTCGGCGTCGCCGATCTGACGCGCGGCGAGGCGGGCACCAGCGGCACCGTGGCGGAACGGGACCGCGAGACGGCCGCGGCGAACCGGGTCCTGGGACTGGAGCACCGATGGAACCTGGGGCTGCCGGACGGCGCGTTGGAAGACAATCAGGCCGCCCGTAAACCCATTGTCGACCTGATCCGCCGCACCCGGCCCAAGGTCCTGGTCGCCATCTGGGGGCCGTGCCGGCATCCCGACCACACCGCCGTCCACAATCTGGCGCGCAGCTGTTACTTCTACGCCGGCAACGGCAAGTTCGACTCCGACCTGCCCATCTACCGGCCGCGTCAGGTCATCTTCCACCCGGAACTGCACCAGCAACCGCCATCCTTCGTGGTCGACGTAACGGACAGTTTCGCGACCAAAATCGAGGCGCTGCAGTGCTACAGCAGCCAGTTTTACTCGCCCGCCGCCGGCGAGAAGCCGACGTACATCGGCTCCAAAGCATTCATGGAATCGCTCAAAGCGCGCTTCGCCTACTACGGATTGTTGATCAACAGCGCCTACGGCGAGCCGTACATCACCGACGGCGCGCTGCGCGTTGACGACCCGGCCGGAACGTTCGTCAAAGGGGAGCTGGACTGATGCGAATCGGTATTGTCTGTTACCCGTCGATCGGCGGCTCGGGACTGGTCGCCACCGAATTGGCCGCGACTCTGGCCGAAATCGGCAACGAGGTCCACGTCATCTCATACGCGACGCCGTTCAAACTGCGCCGCTTCCAACGGCATATTTCCTTTCATTCGGTTGACCCGATCAACTACCCCTTGTTCAACCAGTCGCTCTACACTTTTGCGCTGACCGCGAAGATCTGCGAGGTCGTCGAGGACTATGAACTGGATGTGGTCCACGCACACTATTCGATCCCGCACTCGCTGTGCGCGCACCTGGCCAAGGAAATCACCGGCCGCGACTTCCGCATCATCACGACGCTGCACGGCACCGACGTCACCATCGTCGGACAGGACAAGCCGCTCTACCCGATCAACCGCTACGGTATCGAACAAAGCGACGTGGTCACGACCGTGTCCAGATTCCAGCGCGACTACACGCTGAACTGTTTCAAGGTCGACAAGGACATCCGCGTCATCCACAACTTCATCGATCCGGACGTGTTCTCGCCGGAGGCAGCCGCCGGCAACACGCGCGACTGCCTGGCAGACCCCGACGAGAAGATCATCATGCACGTATCAAACTTCCGCGCGCCGAAGAACGTGCACGGCGTAGTGCACGCCTTCGCCCGAGCGCTGGACCGGGTCAAAGCCCGGCTGGTATTCGTCGGCGACGGCCCCGGCATTGTCGAAACCAAAGCGCTCTGTCGCGAGCTGGACGTCTGCAAGCAGGTCTCCTACCTGGGAAAAGTCGACAACGTCGAGACGATCATGCCCCTGGCCGATGTCGTCTGCCAGCCAAGCTACCGGGAGTCCTTCGGCATGGTCTTGCTGGAGGCGATGGCGTCCGGCGTGCCGACGGTGAGCAGCGATGTTGACGGCATCCCGGAAGTGGTTGCGGCCGGCGAGACCGGGTTCACAGCGGACCCGGACGACCATGCTGCGTTGGGCGAATTCATCATCCGTCTCTGTCGCGACGAAGCGCTGGCTGCCGGGATGGGCCGGGCCGGGCGGGAACGGGCGATTGCCTGTTTCCACAAGGACCGGATTGTCCCGCAATACCTGGCCTGCTACGAGACCTGCTGCCGGGGAGTGTGCCGATGATCCGACGGCTTTCGGTGCTGTTGGTGCTGGCGCTGGGCGCCATGGGGTGTCGCGCGCTGCCGATCGCGCCGACGGCGCCGGTGTACGGCGACCGGGACCGGGTAATTCGCCGGGGCCGGCTCAAGGTCTACCGCATCAGCCCGGCAACGTTGAAGGACAAGGATCTGCCGGCCATTCACGGTCATGAATTGCTGGATGGCCCGGAATACCCCGAGGGCGCGGCCGCCGACCGGTTCAGGGACCTCCTGCTGGATCCGGCAAGTTATCCGCAACAGCCGCCCGCCAAAGTCAAGGTATGCCGCTTCGAACCGGCGATTGTGCTGCGGTTCACCCACAACACCGACGCCGTCGAGGTCCTGGTCTCGTTCGTCTGCAACCGGGTCAAGGTCTACCACAACGACAAACTGCTGGGGATGCGCGACATCGATCCCGGACGCAATCGGCTGCTGACGCTGGCCCGAGCGGTTTTTCCCGGCGACACCTATCTCGACCTGATGCCCCCGCGCCGGGGACGAAACTGAATCCGGTTCCGGCGCGCCGTAGACGACTGGCGAATTATTCAAGCCTGCGCGTCAGCAGATCGAGCAGCGACCCGTCGACAACCGGTTTGCCGGCTTCGACGGCAACGGGCAAGACCAGGCCGTTCTGCAATTGGACCGGGCGCGGCTTGAGATCGCCGGCGGCCAGGAACGTGCCGGCGCCCCATTCGCGGTAGCGCCGGTGGAGATTGCGGAACTCCGGGGCCGAAATCATCACCGTACGCGCCGCGACGCCCGGGGCCGTCACCAGTTGAACGGTCAACAGGCATTGCTCGCCGGGCTTGGGCGGTTCGCGGTCCTGCACCAGGGCACTCCACGGGATCGCGGCTTCCTGCACATAGCCCGTGCCGCCCGGGTCGCGGCGAACGGCCATCTTGACCCGGTGTTGCTCGGGCTTGAGACGGGCCGCTTTGCCCCGCCGCAAAGGCGAAGTGGAGAACTCGACAACGTCTTTGCCGCGGACATTGCGGAACATGGTGATGTGATTCACCTGGTCGGTCACCAGCCGCAGCGTAACCGAATCGTCGCCGGCGCCTTTGGCCTTGCCGCGGGCGGTGGCGTCGGCGACGCGGGCCAGAAGATACAGCGCGTTCCGGTCATACATCGCGTGGATCCAGCCGGCATCGGTGCGGCGCCGCGTCCGCACGTCGCTGCAGGCAAAGACGCCGCCGCGCAAATCCCATTCGTCCATGCCGCCGTCGATCACGGCCGTGCCCGGAATCAGCCGGAGTTCGGTGGTGAACGCGGCGTATGCGTTGACCTGGCCGCACCGCGGCGCCGCCTGCCGGCTGTTGCCCGCCGGCTGGGTCGGGAAGGAGTCCCCCGTGGCAACCGTCACAATCATCGGACTCGGGCTCGGCGCCGAAGTCAGAACCAGACGGCCCCAGGTTTCGGGCTTGGCCGGGCTGTAGTCGGTGGGCAAGGCGGACATCAACCCCGGCAAGGTCCATTTCGGGTTCAGCCGGGCCTGACAGGTCGCAGGTACCGGCTTGGCCGGCAGGCCGCCAAGCGCCGACCACGGCACGGCGGCTTCCATGACATAACCGGTCCCGTCACGCCGCACAGAATGCGCCGACTGACCGATCGTCTTGCCGTCGATCTGCAGCCGGCCCGGGACCAGGTCCAGTTGATGCCGGGACGTCGTCTGCAGCTGCAGAGCGACAGCGTCCCCCGGCGCCGCCGGCGAGGGATCGGTCACGATCGCCAGGACATACAGATTTCGGTCGTCATGTCCGGCATGCAGCCAGACGGACCCGCGGCCGGCGTACCGGACATCCTCATTGATGATGATGCCGGTGGTCAGCGGCCAGTCGTCCGGGCTGCCGTCCGGCGTGATGCCGGACAAGCGCGGACAGGGCAGCAGCGGGTTCCGGCTGCGGTAGCGGTGGATCGGCGTATCCCAGCCGACCACAACGCGGTCGTCACCCAGCCGGCAGGGAAACAGTTTATCACCTTTGTTGAGGGCCATCAGCGGCGGCCGCTCAGGCGCCTCGGCCAGCACCGGGACATGGCCGAGACGGCGGCGGTCCAGCCGCTTCGACCCGGCCAGCCGGCCGAGAACGAGATCGGCGTTGACCCGGGCGGCGACTCCCAGGCGCAACCGGGCGCCGGGCGCCGGCGCCGGGGCGCCGGCGAACCCCTTCGGCGACAACAGCGTCCACGGCAGTTTCAACTCGACGTCGACGCCGCCGCCGTCGCCGTGGGGTTTGGCAGCCACCGCGGCGCCGGCGGCGGCGGCGTTTTCGTACACCGTCTTACGGCGCTGGTAGATGTGCTTCTGGATGGCCCATTGATCAAGCTGCCGCCAGCAGTTGACGGCGAAGACCTGGTCGGTCTGAAACTGGATCTGGAGGCACTCGCCGGCCGTCGGGTCGGCATCCACCGCAGCGGAGTTGGAGCGGCGGTTGGGATTGCGCACGCGGGCGAGGACATAGAGGTTCCGGTCGTCGTACAGCAGATGAAACCAGACACTCAGTATACCCGCCTGTTCGCGATAGTCGTCGGTGAGGAAGGCGCCGCGGGTAAACACCCAGTCGTTCACTTCCCCGTCGAGGACGACGGTGCCGGGCGCCGGCAGGAGAGCAAGCGGCTGCTGCCAGGGCATGCGGACGGCGCGGGGGCCGGGGCCTTTCTTTTTCTTGGGGCGTGCCGCGGTCATCTTCTTGAGTTCGGCTTCCGGGTTCTTGCCGGAGAGCCCCGAAGCGTCCAGAAAGAACGCCAGGTGCGAGTTGATCAGGGCGAAAGTCACAGCGGCCAGCAGGAACAGCAAGGCGGCGGGCCGGAACATCGTGCCCGGATACGGGGAATCCGCCTCTGTTTTGTGCGCCAAGAATCTCATTGTACCCAAGTATGGCTCCTGCCCGAAAGCAGTGGCAACGTAGTTCTCGGGGAGATCGCTGTCCAGCAGAAGTGCGTTGAAATCGCCTGACAACCACTATTACGGTGCTCAGCGGTGGTTAGGCGAAATTTGTTAAATCCCCCCTGAACTGGTTGCAATTCGCGTTTTTCAGGTCAAATTGGAACTGTCGTTGGATGCCGTAGCAAATAGATGCCGGCGTTAATGAGGAGTTGGCAACAGTCAGGACCGCGGAACTCGGGCACCCGTAATATGCCGCAAGTGTGAGGAGTACCCACGCCTTTGCCCATGGACGATAATCTGGCGATCCGAACCGAGGGGTTGACGAAGCACTACCGGGGCTCGTTCTGGAGGCTGCGGCCGGAGCCCGCCATCGCCGATCTGGACCTGTTGGTGCCGCGCAGCACGGTGTTCGGCTTTCTCGGCCCGAACGGCGCCGGCAAGACCACCACCATCCGCTGCCTGATGGACCTGATCCGGCCGACCAAAGGCAAGGCCTGGGTCCTGAGCAAGCCGTGCGGCGACATCAAAGTCCGCGAAAAAGTCGGCTACCTGCCGGATACCCCGGCCTTCGGCTCACACCTCACCGCCGGCCAGTTTCTCAATATCTGCGCCCGGCTGCTGAAAATCCCCAAGGCCGACCGCGGCAACCGGGTGGAAGAAGTCCTGCACATTGTCCGCATGACCGAACACCGGAACCAGGACCTGAACGGCTTTTCGCGCGGCATGCTCCAGCGCGTCGGCGTGGCGCAGGCATTGCTGAACAAGCCGGAGCTGCTGATTCTGGACGAGCCGCTGGTCGGCCTCGACCCCGAAGGCCGCAAGGAACTCCTGCAGATTCTGCGCGAACGCAAGGAAGAAGGCGTCTGCGTCTTCTTCTGCAGCCATATCCTGCACGACGTCGAAAACCTGTGCGACCGGATCGGCATCCTGAGTCGCGGCCGCCTGAAACTCTCCGGACCGCTGTCGAAACTCCTGTCCTCCAACGGCTGCAACGTGACCGTGCCGGCCGCCCAAGAGGAATTTGCCAAGGAACTCCTGTCCGAAGCCGACGGCAGCCGCCGCGGCAAAGACGGCCAGTGGATTCTCGAATTTGAAGACGAAGCCCGGGCCGACGAGATTCAGGACCGCGAGCTGCCCGACGGCGTCACCGTGGAGGGGCGCCGGGAAAGTCTGGAAGACCTGTTCTTCCGCATGACCCGCGGCTTGCGGGAAGAAGAAGAGGACCACGGCCACCCGGTGGCGGCAGCGGCCAACGAGGCGAAGGACGCAACGGGAGAGGACGATTGACAATTCAGAACGGAGAACTGAGGATAACCGCTAACCAAAAGGGAGCAGGGAAATGAGTGAAATCCTCGCGGTAGCAGAAAGCGTCTGGCGTCGCATATTGCGACTCAAGGTGCTGTACTTCCTGGTGATCTGCGCGATCGCCATGATTGCCATCTCGTGCATGTACAAGTACTTGATGGCGTTTGAACAGAAAATGCTGATGGTCGACGTGTCGCTGTTGCTGACCTCGATTGCGGGTCTGCTGTCAGTCCTGGCGCTGGCCTTCGATATCCCGCGCGAATTGCGCGAGGGCGCGGCCACCGCGCTGCTGTCAAAGCCCCTGGGGCGCACGCAGTATCTGCTCGGTAAATTTGTCGGGATCACGATCGTTGCCCTGGCGGTGACGGCGATGATCTCGATCGGGTTCTGCGTGGTGCACAATCTGGCCTACGACGCCATCCCGATGGAAGCCGTGCAGGCCCACCTGCTGACCATCGCGTCGGTGGTGCCGATGGCGGCGCTGGCGCTGCTCTTCGCCTCCATTCTCGGCGAAGCCGCGGCAGCGATTCTGACGTTTCTGAGTATTTTCATTTTCAGCTCGATTCCGCCGCTGGCGGCCGCCAAGATCATCTACGGCGGGATCATCCCGGACTTCGGTCTGTTCAACCTCCGCGGCGAGGCATCCCACGGGCTGGAGATCAGTTGGAGCTACGTCATCCTGGCGGCAATCTGGGGCTTGGTGTACAGCATCGCCCTGATCGCGCTGACCGGCTTCATCTTTAACCGGCGCGACCTGAAGTAGGAGGGTACGACAATGAGAAAAAACGATATTGTTCTTGGGATTGTCTTTCTCGTGGCAGTCATCGGCGCCGGCATTCTGGCGCAGGTCCTGCACGGCAAGCAGGTGGAACTGGCCAAGTCCCGCGGCTTTGTCAGCAAAGTCCCGATCGCCGGGTTCCAGAAGTTCATGGCCGACATCATCTGGATGCGCTTCCTCTATTATGCCGGCGGCAACCAGTTGACGCCGGAGACCGCGGACAAGTATGAGCATTACATCCACTGGATCATCAAGCTCGACCCGGACTTCTTCCGGGCTTATCGCGACGGCGCCCTGATGCTGGGCCCCGTTGATCCGGAAAAGGCACTGGCAATTGTTGACCTGGGGGCGAAACACCCGCGGGTCAAGAACCGCTGGGAACTGCCGATGATGGGCGGCCAGATCATCATGCGCAAGCAGTGGCAGGGCCACTATGCCGGCAAGGAAATCGATCTGACCCAGGTCGCCCGGGCCCAGGAGTACTTCCAGCGGGCCAAAAGTCTCACCGGCGCCCGGCCCACAGCGCTGAGCAGCTTCATCCGGACCAAGGCCTTGATGAAGGGCAAAGAGAACGACCTGCCCCGCGAACTCAACGAGCTGATGATGTGGAAGGAGCACTGGGAAAGCACCCGGTACGACTACGACGTCGACGCGATGATGCCGTCCGACGGCGAGGGCATTGCCATGAGCGGCGGGGCCTACCAGTCGCTTGACATCGAGCAGCGCATCATCAACCAGATCAAGAAAGTCGCCAAACGCTACGTCCAGGACCCGGATGCCAAGGCCGCAGTCAAGGCGAAAGCCGAAGAACTGATCCAGGAGACCATTCGCGATGTCTTCCCGGGTCAGCATTTCGACGCGGAATCCTACATCCCCTACAGCAAGAGTTCCACAACCCGCTATCAGGACGTTATCGAGGACCTCGACGACAAAAGCTATTGCGTCGAACTCGACGCGCCGAATGCGTTCGCCGTCAATGTCCTGACCATTCGCCTCGGCAAAGGATCGGCCAAGGTGAGTGTGCTGATCGACGGCAAACCGGTCACGGGCCTGGAGAACATCGAGGTCAAGGCCGACAAGGTGACGCATCCGAAGCTGGTCGAGTTGAAAACCGACGATGACGACGACAAGCCGATCGACGACAGCAAGCGCGTCGTGCCGGCACCGGAACGTCCGACCGACGAACCGATCAAGGTCCGGCTGCCCCTGCACAACAACAAGGGCAAAGCGGGCAGCGTCATCGAGTTGAAGTTCAGCGACGTCAGCGGCGGAGCCGCTGATGCGGCGTATGTCCTGAACGTCTACCAGGGCGACTTCTTCTAGAGCTTGGTTGATTCATAAAATTCGTTACAGCCTGTCCGCCGTGGGCGGACGAGTCGTCAGTGGGCGTCAGATCAAGAGCTTGCAGTCGCAAGCCGAGCGGCGGCGGCTGGGACTGCTTGAGACGGCGGCCAACGACGGCTCGCAGCAGAAGGCTTCTGAACTATTCAGGTTAGACCTTCGCTGATGGGTTCGGACGCTTAAACTGGGAGAATCTTGGTGAAAGGACGCGTCCTTTCGGCAGCGATCTTTATTGCCGTGCTTCTCGGCTATTTCCTGGCGGAGGCGCTCTTGCGGCGGAAGCTCTATTACGCTCCCCCGGAAGGCGCCGCCGGCAAGGAAGCGCTGATCAAGCACCTGCCCGACTTTCTCCAGAACTACTTCAAGGAACGGCAGAAAATCGCCAGCGTCGAACGCCAGCTGGAAAAGGCCGAAGACCCCAAAAAACGCATCAAGCTGATGTACGAGCTGGGCGGTCTGGTTTCCGAAGCGGAAAGCCGCGCGCTGATGGAGCAGGTCGTTGCCGAAGCGCCGGATTCCCCCGCCGCGGCCCGCGCCTGGGCCGTGGTTATGCAGGATATGACCGAGGAGCAGATTCTGACCGAGTATCTCGACTACATCGAGCGGTGCGACATCCGCAGCCAACAGGAAAAGCTGACGGTCTGGCAGACGGGTCTGGGCGCCCTCGCCCAGGCCTCGCAGGAAGGACGGATGAAATACATCCGCAAGATGGCCGAAGCCCGGGTCGTCTCCGAAGGCCTGATCCAGGTCTATGAGGAACTATGGGTCCGGGCGACGGCCGAAGGGGACGATGCCATGGCCGCACAGGCCAAAGAACTGCAGACGATCTGTCGCGAGATGCTGGCGCAGAATCCCCAGAAGCGGTAACCCGATATGTTGGCCATATTCAACCTGACAATTCGACGGCTGAAAGAGCCGGCAACCGTCATCCTGTTTCTCATCGGCTGCATCTTCGCCTTCTTTGTCAACGGTACGGATGTCTTCGAGTTGAGCAGCATTCACAGCGCCACCTCGGAATCGGTGCTCGGCCGCAACAACGTCCTGTTGGGAACGGTGCTGCTGTGCGGCATGGGGCTGCTGGTCACGGTGTTCAACGCCGCCAGCGAAATCCCGCGGGACATCAGCAGCCGGATGATTGCGATCCTGCTGAGCAAGCCGGTCAGCCGCCTGGAGTATGTCTCCGGCAAGTTCCTGGGAGCGCTCGGGATCGGCATCGCAAATACCGGCTGCTGGGTGACCGTGATGCTGATCTGCCGCAAGTTCATGGCCGATCCGGAAAAGGCAAAGGCCTTGACCGCCGGCGTCGCCTTCTCCCAGTATACCTGTCTGATGATCCTGGTGCCGATCACGGCGGTGGCGATCTGTTTCTCCTGCTGGTTCTCCGACGTCGTCTCCATGATTGTCACGACCGTGTACGTCCTGCTGTCCTTCGCAATTGCCATCGTCCCGATCATCGTGGCGTTGAGCGACTCGGTGTTCGGCAAGGCCATGCTGGCGGTCTACTTCCTCTTCCCGAATATGGCGTTCTTCCTCCAGAGCTACGATGGGTTCTGGGGCAATCTGTCGATCATCATGTATACCCTGAGTACCTCCTGCCTGTTTCTGCTCGCCGGCAACAGCCGTTTCGGCACCGGCGATGTATTCTGATAGAGTTTCCCGGCGCCCGGCCTGCCCCGCACGCCGAGCACAACAAGGCCAAACGCAGAGAGAGTTCCGCGTGGTTAAACCCCGCCCAATGCATCAGAAGAACGGTCTCCTGCTGGCGGAGATGATGCGGCACGGCTATACCATCAAATCCCTGGCCAAAGCCACGGGAGTCCATTACCTGACCATCTGGCGCATCGTCAACCAGCAACACCGGCCTTCGCGGCGGACGGCGATGAAGATCGCCGACGTGCTGGACTGCGGCATCAAACAATTGGGCCTGGAAACCTGGGGAAAACTGCCGGCTGACGACGAGTCCGGGGACGACGGGGAGAACTGAGACGGCCGGGGGCCGCGGCGCTCGGCGCCGGCTGCAGCAACCGCCGCGGTTGGCCCGAGACCGAAACCAGGACCCCGGCAAACCCTACCGTCCGCGCCCGGGCACATATCAGTTCCGTTGATCATTCTCTCGCACCGCGGCAGGAGTCGCATAAGAGCGTGAGATGCATTGCCGGTCCCGCCATCGGTGGGCCTGTCGGCGCATGTTGTTCTGCTGCCACTCTCAAAAGTTGAGGATGCGCGGTCGAGACGACCGCGGCCACGAACGGAACGCCGGACGGAATTGCGCGGTCGAGACGACCGCGGCCACGAGTTGCGCTTCGCGTATAGGAGTGGGATTGCGCTTCGCGCTTGAGAGTAGGATTGCGCGGTCGAGACGACCGCGGCCACGAACGTAACGCCGGACGGAATTGCGCGGTCGAGACGACCGCGGCCACGAACGGAATGCCTGGCGGCAGTGCGCGGTCGAGACGACCGCGGCCACGAACGGAAGCAGACCGTCCCAGACGGTCCGCAGGACTTCTGTCGGTGGCATGTTGTTTTCGATGCTCAAGACCCCGGGTCGCTTGTCGGCCCGGTGAATGAGTTCATTCGGGAAGGAGGTCCCCCCACGATCCCGCGTTTCGGGCGCCGGAAAGCCGGCTTTCCGGCACCCGAAACGCGGGGGGAGGGGAAAGGCTGTTCCAGGAATGAGCCTTTTCACCAGGCGAATAAACCACCTGGGAGCGTCTGGTCGATCCACTTGCCGGCAGCAAATGCCGACAGAACTGACATTCGTCAGCCGCGCCTGCCGCGGCTTGCGAACGGCCCGTCTTGAACCTATCTTATGGCCGGTTATTTGAGGATCACGAATGCTCTACGCAATACTGTCGGATATCCATGCCAATCTGCAGGCCTGGAAGGCGGTCCAGGAAGACATTGTCCGCCTGGGCGTCGATGAAGTCGTCTGCCTCGGCGACATCGTCGGCTACGGCCCCGACCCCGACGCGGTGGTCGAATCGGTGATCGCCAACACGCACCATTGCGTCCTGGGCAACCACGACGCCGCTGTCGCCGGCAAACTCCGGGCCGACCGCTTCAATCGCGACTCCAGAGCCATCCTGGAATGGACCCGGGATCTGTTGGGACCGGGCGCCGTTCGCTATCTCGAAGAGCTGCCGCTGGTCATCGGCGGCGAGAGCTTTGCCTGCGCCCACGCGGATGTGTCCGAACCGGCGCTCTTTCGCTATATCTACCAACCGCTGGACGCCAAGCACTGCTGGGGCTGTTGTGAGGACCAGATCATCTTCATCGGCCATACCCACATCCCCAGCATCCACATGGTCGGCGACATGGGCGTGCCGCACTATCTGCCGCCCCAGGACCTCCGCTGCAACCGCCAGATGCGATATGTCGTCAACGTCGGCAGCGTCGGACAGTCCCGCGACGGCAATCTCGACGCCTGCTATTGCGTCTACGATACCGACAAGGACCGGATCTACTTCCGCCGGGTCGCCTGGGACATCGACGCCCACCTCAACGCCCTGGCGGCCGTCGGAATCCCGCCGCATCCCTGCCTGCTCGAAGGGCAGTTGGCCAACCCGCAGGAGCATCTGCGGCACATGGAATTCCGCCCGCTGGGCAGCGACGATCCGGATCAGGGCAAGACGACCACGCACGCCTCGCCGGTCGGCACCGCCAACCGCACCCGGCCCGTACAGAAACCAAACGGCCGGCAACGGCGCAACGGCGCCTTGACGACGAGCCGACACGCCCCGGTCCGGAACAAGAAACCGCGGGGGCGCGGCCGCGCCGGACGACCGGCCCGGCGCGGGAAACGCAGTGTGCGCATTGCCGCCTCCCGCCGCCGCGGCAGTTCATTCACCCTCATGCTCATCCTCGGGGGCCTGCTGCTCTTCGGCCTCTTGTTCCTGGTAATTATCCTGGCAACCCGGAAGTCCGCCGCCCAGGCCGGCCGGCACGCGCCGGCGCCGTCATTGGCAACAGCCGCGGTCAGGCATCGTCACTCGACTTGATGCAGTCTTCCGGATTCGGGCGGACCACCGACCGCGAGGCCTCAGCCGCCGTCCCCAACAACATCGCCATTACGCTGAGACCCACCAGACCCAACGCGATCTCAAGGCACAGCAGCGTCCCGTTGTTGTCGACCAGACCATAGAACAGATAGTGGACCAGCGCACCAACCCCCGCCAGAGCCGCCAGCAGTAAGAAGAGCACGCCGACGACGGCAAACGCCCGCAGCGGGCCGTAGAGCCAGGCGGCCGCCCGCAGGACGAACAGCACGTCGAAGACCCCCTGAAAACAATGTCCCGGAAACGAGCCGCTGTCGTCGACAAAGTCATTGCACGGCAGCAGGACCTCCTCGACCTCATACCCCTGACGCCGGGCCGCCAGCCCCAGGAAATGCTCCATCGCGGTGGGCACCGGCAGAATCTGTTCCAGGACCTCCTTGCGCGCCGCGAACGCCTCACAGTACATGTCGTGCAGATGCACCCCGGCAATCGGACTGAGAATATGGTTGTGCAGCCAGCCGGCAAGGCAACAGGCCAGCGGCCGGCTGCGATCCGGTTGCCGGCCATGAACGAAGTCGACGTCGGCCAGGCGCTCCAACAGACGCGGCCAGGCGGAGGCCGGGACGCAGCCGGTGGCCGGCAGACAGACCACGCGCTCCCCGGTGCAGTGCTGAATTCCAGCCGCCAGCACCAGACCACGGCTGAAGTGACGACGCAGTTCCACAACCTTGGCGATATCCGCATCCGCCCGCTGCAATCCATGCAGCGTCGTCAGACTCTCGTCGTCACTGCCGTTCTCGACGTAGACGATCTCAAACGGCACATCCTGTTTCTTCAGTTCGTGCAGCAGCCCGTCATGGAATTTCGGCAGGTATCTGGCTTCGTTGTGAACCAGAACGAGAACGGAGATCTTCGTGTCAGCAGCCAAGGCGAACTCCCGGTTTTGAGCCTGTCAGGAAGAAAGACAGATAGCGGGCAATACGGTGCAATGCAACCGGAATGCGCGGTTTTCCCCCGGGGCTGACGTACGGCGCCGTCCTCGACCGCCCCCGTTCTGATTCCGCCGCACCCCGTCCCGACCCGCAGCAGAAGGCTTATGAATTGACCAGGCTCATTCGACCCGACGGCCCAGGGCCATCGCGTCGCTCCGCTGATAACCGACGGCCCGGGACCCAAGCCCGACCCCCCACGGCCGGCGGCAAGCAAGACCTTTGGCCGCCGGCGGCCAAAGGCAGAAGCGAAACGTCAAACTTGGTCGACTGGGAGCCGCGGCAGGGCCCCGGCGATGCCCCCCCGGCTGCCCGCCGCCGCAGGCCGTCAATCACCGACGAATTCCCGGTAGTGCGCCTCAAACCGGCCGTCTTTCTCGGCCAGCCGGGCCGCCAGCACGGCATTGCGAATCTGGTCGTAACGTTCCGCCCGGGCCAACTGCACGACGCGCGGCCAGAGCTTCGCGGCAAGCTCCGGATGCTGCTTGGACCACGTCACCCACTCGCCGCTCCGGCCGGCCAGACACTTGAGCTCAACGCACATCGGTTGGGCCCGGCCGAACCGGTCCGGCTTGCCCTGCCTGGATTCAAGCACCGGATGCCACCGCGGCCCCACATCGGTCGGCGGCACCAGGTTGCGGCGGTGCAGGTACTGCTCCAGATCCGTCCGCCATTGCCGGGTCTGTTTCGGCCAGACCCGCACCCCGAAGACCGCGTAGTAATGGTAGTTCCGGTGGCTCACCAGGTCCGGTGAAAACTCCACGCCGCTGACTGCCCCGTGCCGCGCCATGAAGACGCCGAGGGCCAGCAGCAGGCCGCCGCCGATGATCGCCGGCCAGAACAGTTTTGCCAGAAAACGGGTCACGCCCGGTTGCTCCTTGGATACAGTTTCCCCGCGGGGTAAGTCCGTATAGTATCGCATCTGGCCGGGGAATCATGACGAACCGCTGGTTTTCGCGGTTTTTTTCAAGTCCGCCTGCAACCCTTCCCCGCCGCCGGGGTCATATAAAGCAGATACGGTGATAGGCATGCCGGATCTAAAACCAACCTCACAGTTGAGGGCATACGGGTAACTTCTCCCACCCGACGCCCCTGACTGTTCCCCTCCTCCGGGCGCGGTCTTCCCCAGCCGCGCCTCATTTCTTTTCTGCCCGCCGACCCCCGTCGATTTGCCTTGCCTGGGCAGTTGCCGTACATTGCTTCCGGTTGCCAGTCCGGAGAGTCCGCATTGAAGATCATCACGGAGAAGAAACTCGAGGGGGTCCGCAACGGCGATCTGCCGACATTCGTGGCCCTGGACGATGCCGGCCTGATCATCGGGCCCGACGAGACCCGGGAGGAGTTCGCCGTTCGCCTCGAGGGACTCCAGCGCAATATCCGGGAACTGAACGAGATTCTGGCAAGCCAGAACGAGATCAACCTGTACGGCGTCCGCCTGATCAAGCAGAACGCAATTCCCAAGAAAGTCTTCAACGCCGCCCGCCGGATCACCCGGGAACACTACGGTTTCGGGATCGACTGGGTCCCCGGGTTCTTCACCAACGATCGCATGGGACTGCTGTTCGCCGGGTGTGCCATGTATCCGCAGGAGGACTTCTTCGCCGTCTTCGTCATCCGCAAGGCGTTCCAGAACAGCGAAAAATGGTGGATCTACAGCCGTACGGAGCTGATCACGCATGAGCTGACGCACATTGCGCACATCGGCTTCCGCACCAGGAACTACGAGGAGTACCTGGCGTATCAGACCAGCGAAAGCCGCTTCCGCCGCTGGATCGGCGGCATGTTCCGCACGCCGCGCGACACCTACCTGGTGCTGGGGTCGATGTTCTGCCTGCTGCTCGCGCAGATCGTGAACATCCTGGTGCGCCCGCCGGAAAAAGTCTGGGCTCTGCCGATTCCGCTGGTCTTCGGGGCGGCCTTTGCGGTGGTCCTCAGCGTCGTCGGCCGCTACGTCTGGAACCACCGCCGCTTCCGCCGCGCCGCCGCACGGCTGCAGCCGATCTTCGGCAGCCGCGCCCAGGCCGTCCTGTTTCGCTGCTCCGAAGCCGAGATCAAGGAACTGGCCGGCTGCCGGCCGGACGCGGTCCGGGATTGGCTCGAGAATCGCCGGGACCGGCATTTGCGCTGGCAGGTGATCTGGTCCAAGTTCGGCCCGGATTGACGGAAACCCGTTGCAAACCCCGCCAACCGGGGCTAGTGTAGCCCCGGTCAATCCGTCAATCTTGTTGAGCGAAAATTAACGATTTCAGCGAACGTTCCGGAGGAGTTGCGGTGAGGTATCTGACCCTATTGCTGGCACTGCCGTTCATCATGACCATGGTCTCTTGTCGAACCGCGCCAAAGACGCCGGCCGAGATCGAGGCGCAGGAGGAAAAGGCCTGGCGCAAACAGATCAAGCGCCTGGAAACCCGCGAGCAGCAGCGACTGAAACGGCAGGGAACCCTGACCTTCGAAGAAGAAGGCGATGCCAAACGTCTCCACGTGCTGGCCCAACACGCCTGGAATAAGGGGGACGTCCGCCAGGCATTGCGCTACTACGCCGTCCTCGGTTCGCGCTACGGAGAAAGCTATGAACCGGCCGGCGCCGAGGCCCACCTGGCCATCGGCGACTGCTTTATGAAGCTCAAAGAATATCGCAAAGCCGCGTTCAGCTACAAGTCCGCCATCACCGGCTACCCCCAAGGCACCCGCAAGTTTCTGGGCTACATCAAACTCGGCGACGCCTACATGGCGGCGGAAAACTACGATCGCGCCTTTCGCGCCTACTTCATGGCCAAGATCATCTACCGCGAAGCGGCAGAGGACCAGAACATCCAGGCTAAGATCGATCGCGCCCGCGAAGCCCACATCAAGGACCTGGAAAACCAGGCCAAGGCCGCCGCGGACAAGTCCTGAACAGCGGCCCTGCCGGCGCAACCAAAGCGGAACGCCGGTGTCTCAAACCGGCAGTTGCGGCGCCCACAGTCTGACAGATCCCTCGTCGGAAAGCCCTTATGTTGCCATCTCTGACAGCCCAGTCCGCGCTCCGCCCCCTCGCTGCCGGCCTCTTGCTTGCCGCCCTCGCCGCCGCCGGCCAGGAAACCGACTACGCCGCCAAGGTCCTGGCGCTCACCGGCGGCAAGCGCACCAAAATGGTCTGGGTCCGGGCGGAGAAGTCCTTCATGCACGGCGGCCGCGGACCCCTCATGCTGTTTGACAGCAACAACGGCCAGCTCCAGACATTGCCCGCCAAAGGCACCTGGCCGGCCATCACCGCCGACGGCAAGACACTCGTGTTCGGGGTCCTGCAGACGGCCGCCGACGATGAGAAGCATCCGGGCATGGTGATCCATACCCTGGACCTCGACGCCCGGGCCCGAGTGGAGCCGAAGCCCGTCTGCCGCGCCAAGGGGATCCTCGGCCTCTGGCGGGATCCGGCGGCCGGCCGGGACTGGGTCATCATCGCCACCCGCCTCGAGCCCGACGGCCGCTACGCCGGCATCGTGCGCTGCCGGCTCGACCAGCCCCGGGAAACCGTCGCCGTCTGGGACAAGTCCCCCGGGGACATCCCCGTCACCCTCTCCGCCGACGGCCGCTTTGCCGGCAGCCAGTTCCCCTGGCCCGATGTCTCACTCATCTCCCTGCCCGCCGGCAACCGGTTCGTCACGAAACACGGCGGCTGCAACGGCTGCGTGGCGCCGGACAACAGCTACCGGCTGATCCACGTCGATGTCCTGCACAAGGGCGTCTACGTCTACAACCACCTGTTTGAGGGCTCGCCCGAGGCCTCGGCAATGGTGCAGCTCGGCCATTTCGTCAAGCGCGCCCGCTACTCCAACCACCCCCGGGCACTGACCTTCTACGGCTACAGCCACGTCACCCGCAAAAATCGTCAGGACGTGTCCTTTGCCTGGTTCAATGACAAATACGACGGGGTCGACGGCATCGTCAACTTCCAGACAGCACACAACGATGTGCTCCCCTTCGCCTGGGTCGACACGGCCGGCTGCAAGGACTTCCAGTATCCCCTCGGTCAGTTCGTCGGCGAAGCGCCGTTTGCCGTCGAACTGCAGTCCAAACAGATCACTGCCGACGCCGCCTGGGATTTCGGCGACGGCACGACGTTGAAAGGGCCGGTCGGCAAACACTCGTTCGGCAAAGCCGGGACCTACCTGGTGCAGGCCACGGTCGAAAACCGGGTGCTGACCGGCCGCGTCGTCGTCCGGCCGGCGGCGCCGCCGAAGGTCCGGCGGGCGGAATTGCTCGGATCGGCCCTGGTCCGCGTGACCTTCAGCGAACGAATCCGCGCTCCCAAAGGACGCGTCAGCCTGAAATCCGGCAAACGCATCCGGAGCTACCGGATCGGCCTGGACGAAACCAGCCTGTTCGTCGACCTGGACCAGCCCCTCGACGACGGCGACGAGCTCATCCTGAACGGCTTCACCGACCAGGCCCAGCACGCCAACCCGGTCCCCCCCCGCGTCCAGATCATCAAGCCCGCCTGGCCCGTGCAGACCCGCGATATCCTCATCGCCTGGAGCCCCGCCATCAACTTCCAACTCGACCCGGCAAGCAAACGGCATGTGCCCATCCCGATCAAACATCGCGAGTTGACGCGCGTCATGGACCGCTTCGGCAATATCCGCACCCCGGGCGCGACCATGCATTACGGCAGTTCCTACTGGAGCGACAAATCCCGTGAAGCCGCCATGACCGGCCTGCGGCAGACCAACGAACTGAGTTTCGAACTGGTCCTGCAGCCGGGCGCCCGAAAGCTGAAAAGCTGGGGCCGCCCCTGCAGCGTGGCGGCGATGGCATCGGAGAACAACTGGAGCTTCTGGATCGGCCAGATCAATGATCGCATTGTCGGCCGCATCTCATTGGGCGATCCGGCGCCCGAAGAAGCAAACGCGCCGCTCATCGAAATCGGCCGCATCAGCGATCCGGCGGAACTCTATCATGTCGTCGTCGCCTACAAACCCGGAGCCATGACCTGCTTCGTCAACGGCAAACAAACACTCGCCACAAGCAATTTCAAGGCCGCCCTGAGCCGCGGGTTCGGCCGCCGACAGCAGTTGCGCTTCGGCTGTTTCCTGCCCGACGGCTATCCCCCGTGGTATGGCCGGCTCCACGCCTTCGCCTGGTACCGCAAGGCGCTCACGGCGGCGGAAGTCGCGGCAACCCATGCGGGCTTCCAGAAGCAGGCGGCCGCACACCCACGGCCGCGGGAGACCGTCGTGCAGGCCCGCCTCCTCGACCAGACGCCCGTGCCGAAACCACAGGAGATCGCGCCGTACGAACACTGCATCGTGGTCAACGAGTACGCTGTCCTCCGGGTCCTCGCCGGCAAGCTGGAAGAAAAGCGGATTCGCGTTGGCGAATGGGGTCTGCGCTATCGCCGGCCGGCCGCGGGCCGCGCCGGCCGCATCGGCAAAATCTACGTCCTGCGGCTCGAACCGTTCGCAGCAAACAAAGCCATGCAGCGACAGCGCCGCCTGAACAAGCTCTACGAAGACCCCGACGTTCCGGTCTTCTTCCGGGTCGATCAGGACATCTACATCCCGAACTACGTCAGCTGGTAGAAGCCGAACGCAATCAGACCGGCTCCACCCCCGAAACACTCCCGTACTGTCTCACAGAAACAGTGCGCGGGCACGGGTTCCTCCTCTCCGGGAAGAAACCCCACCTCAGGCAGGCTGGTCCACACAGATCGCAGTGATCGAATGGGACAGTCCCAACCGGGTTCACCGGGCTTTGGGTTGCACACTGCACCTGGCGCGAAAAGGGTGCGGGATCGTGTTTCTGCGTTCCGAGACCCGGGCCGACTGATGGCATCAATTGACGAGGTCCCTTTGTATTCATACTTTCTGCTTTCGGCAGGACTGCCGAAAGGAACTACTAAAATCCGGTCCGCCGGATTTTACCTTGGTTTTCCTCGCGTACGCTTCCGCCTTCTCGATGAAGTCCCATTGCACGCCGGTGGGGGTCTTCCGCAGTTCGTCGTACTCGCGGCGGAGCTCGAAGAAGGTCTTAGGCACGGAAGCAGTTGTTTCCCAGGGCGAGTTACCAATCGGTTGCTCTGGTACGCGGCTACTTGATCGCTCCGCAAGGCTATGAGAACGAGATGATCGTCCCACAAGAAACCCGACGGCCGCCAGAAGAACTGCGCAGCTCACTACTAGCATGGAGCTCCACTTCGTTGAGTTCACGTGCTTTCCTTTCTGTTGCAGCGTCTGGATTTGCAGGGGGAGTAGCGCAGCCGCCGCTGACGATTACTGCTAACGCAAATGAGTTCTGTGGACAAATCGGTATTCTGGCCAGTCACTTCGTACCTTCGTTCGTACCAAGTTGACGGGCGCTTTTTGCGCAATGCTTCAGGAGCACCTCACGCACATCCGGAGCTACAGCGACATCCAGAGGAGTCATCCCCCGCGAATCCAACGAGTTGACCATGGCACCCGCAGAAATCAACATCTCAACGGACTTCTTTTTCGCTGGCGAATCGACCGCGCGGTGTAGCAAAAAGCCGTATCCATCTCTTTCGTTTGGGTCTCCGCCCTCCTTGAGCAGGATCTCCAAGACGTCTGGATGCTGAAGAGCCGCGACCATGGGAGAGACGAAATCTGACTCCTGACCGATGCTGGCGCCATGCTCAAGCAGGTGCAGCGCGAGCTCGGAATCTCCTCGAACAACCGCGTAGTGCAGGGGCCGGAGCCCACTGCCGTTGTGGACATCGACCTGCGCTCCGTCAGCGATTAACAGTAGAGCCATCTTGGAGCGTCCTGCGATGGTGGCGAAATGAAGCGGAGTCTCACCCGGGCCGTAGCTCGAGAATCCATCGCGCGAGCTTACCGGGATGCCGGCGTCCAGGGCCTCGCGAATCGCATACAAGTCACCCATGGCCGCTCCCCAATGCAACAGCGTCCCTCCTCCCTTTTCGGAAGCCAGTGAGATCACAACCGACTGCTTCGGGTCGGCGCCGTACTGAAGAAGCAGATGAACCAGCTGCACGTGGCCGTTCGATGCCGCACATTCCAGCAAAGAGTTCCCATGAGAGCCCACTCGTTCTCTCCAGTTAACGCTTCCCGGCCGGACGCGAAGCACGAACGCAGTCAACGCATAGTTGCCACTGCGACAGGATCTGTGAACATCCGGCAGCCCGGCCGCAAGCCAGACAGTACAGGTCAGCAAAAGAGCCATCCAGATTCCGCGCAGAGCGAGTTGAGCCCACCGGGGGCGCGGTGGCGCCGGATCATCCCTACCATGACGCGCAATGCAATCCGCTGCCAGGGACACCAACACGAACGCCGGTATGCTGGATAGCGGATGGGTCCATAGATACGTAATGATAAAAGAGGGAAGAGCCTTTTCCTCAGGAAATGTGCTCCATCCAATCACCCAAGTCCATGCAGACTTTGGGATGGCCAAAATCGGCCCGAGAGCCAGCGCCGTCACGCTGATCCTGAAGAAGCGTAACAGCCGTCCAGGGAGCCTTGCAGTCGCATGCCACGCGACCGAAAGGAAAACCGTCAATGCCAATGACAGGACGAAGGCGACGGGCAAGTCAAGCTGTGCCACCCCCATACTGTATCCCAGCAGCAGACCGAATGCTGCAGCAGTTCGCAGGCACTGAATCACCCAAGTGCGGTTGTGGGCTTTGTACTGGTAGAGCAGAAACATCAAGACGGCAGGAGAGAACACAAGCACAAGGGTGAAGATCGTTGTTCCATCAACTGCTATCATAATGTCGTGCCGCCCTACTGTGTAGGATTGATGGCCCTAACTGTCCTATCGCCAAATTTCACGTCAAACCAAGCGTGGGCCGTCCTCTGCATGAAGCACGCCGGTCCACCAATCCTCACGCCCGCAGGGACAGCTGGTCCCAGAACTGTAAGTTGGTTGCCGTTGCGCGTGAACGCGAAGGGCATTGTGGGGCCGCCAGCTACCGGCGGCAGGTCTACAATCCCCCTTATGGGGAGATCATTTGCTGAGACCCCCCCACGATTGTTCGCCTCGACAGTGACTACTCGCCCCCGAACACCAGTAACGGCAAATACAAAACCACGCCCCCGCAATACGCCCCAATTGCCATTGTCCCACGAACGAAAACGTGGGGTCAGGAAAACGTGGGGTCAGGCCTACTATTAAGAAATATAGTCCCACGAACGAAAACGTGGGGTCAGGCCTACTATTAAGAAATATAGAATCGGTTGGTTGGGATCGGTTCTCATTCCAACTCCGGCCTGTGTTTTGGTTGCAGGTCATTTGCGATTTGCTGGGTTCTTGGATCTGGAGGATACCGCCTCTCCCGTTTGTTTAATGTATCCGGACCGGACGCCGGAAACAAGCCCCGGCGGTTTGCTTACACATCGCGAGGTGTGAGATGGAGGTCGGATGAGCCGCCTCGGAGAGGCGGGTTACTTTGTGCCGGCTCGCGCCGGGGTCGGCGGCTTGCGCGCCGCTGACTTCGTCTTGGTGTCGATGAGCCGGACCATTGAGCCAATCCTGAAGACAGGATTTGCTGTAGTCGGCAGACAAGCTGCCGAAGGAGGAGTTGTCTTGCAGCGGCTTTGCCGACTATTTGCCCTCTTCCTTTTTGTGGCCTTTTGTGACTTTTTGCCGTGGCGCGACGAAGCCTTGCGCGGAGTCGGGTAGCTGAGATTTCTTCTGCTTCTGGTCGATGAGCCTTACCATCGACACCGCCTGTTTCGAAAACCTG
>CAYLNH010000079.1:0-26039 GCA_964384625.1 uncultured Lentisphaerales bacterium | reverse complement strand
CCCCATTAAGCTCAAATCAGCGGAATTCAGGGCAAAAACGATGGAAGATCCGCTCCAAGTTTGGCGGCGTCAACCTAACTGTCGGGCGATTTGCTTTCAAGACGCGACTGCCGGGCTATGGTAGGCGCAAATGCCAACCTGGATGCCGCAATGAAAGCAGTTCTTTCTGCCATCGTCATGTTGCCCGCCGCCACTGCCCTGATCGCCAACCCGCCCGAGGATGCCCGCCTTATGCAAGACCGAATTTCACAGCTGTTGAAGCCCTGCGAAGCCAGGATTGCCGAACACCGACAGGGGACCATTATTGTCCGGGCGACGCCGGGTGTGCCGGTCAAGGTCACGCAGCTGCGGCACGAATTCTGGTTCGGCACGGCCATGTCACGCCACCTGTTCGTCGGGACGAAGGTGCCGCTGGCCGACCGTCAGAAGTATAAGGAGGTCCTGAAGGCGAACTTCAACTGTGCCGTCCATGAGAATGCCCTGAAGTGGTATTCCACCGAGCGCACCAAGGGTAAGCTGGCCTACGGCGGGGCTGATGCGATGCTGAAGTGGTGCGAAGAAAACGACGTGTCCGTTCGCGGCCACTGCGTCTACTGGGCCGTCGATAAGTATGTGCAGGACTGGATCAAACAGCTGGATGACAACGCATTGCGGACCAAGCTTGAGGCACGGGCGCGATCGGTGATGGGACGCTACCGGGGCAGGATCCCGGAGTATGACGTCAACAACGAGATGGTGCATGGCCACCATTTTGAGAAACGCTTGGGTGCCGAGGTCCGGCATGACATGTTCCGGTGGTGTCGGCAACACGATCCCAAGGCTGTCCTGTATGTCAACGACTACGGCATCCTTACGGGTGGAGATCTGGCGAAATATGAGAAGCAGATTGCCGGCTTTATCAAAGCCGGCGTGCCGGTTGGCGGCATCGGATTGCAGGGGCATTTCGGCGCTCGAGGGGTCGACGGGAAGAAGGTCAAGCGTGTTCTGGATCGGTTGGCGAAGTTCAAATTGCCGCTCAAAGTGACGGAATTCGACATCAACAGCGACAGTGAGAAGGTCAAAGCGGAAGGTCTGGTGAAGCTGTATGCCGTCTGTTTTGCGCATCCGTCGGTGAACGGCATTTTGATGTGGGGGTTTTGGGAAGGCAGGCATTGGCGGCCGAAGGCGGCCATCTGGAAGCGGGACTGGTCGCCGACTCCCGCTGCCGAAGCCTATCGTGAGCTGGTGTTCAACCGCTGGTGGACCCGTTTCGAAGGCCAGACGGACAAGCGTGGGGTTTGCCGGGTAGAGGCGTTCTTCGGCAAGCACAGGGTTGAGGTGGGCAAGCGCCAGCGGACAGTCGACTTGCCGAAGGCTGAGGGCGAAGTCGAAGTGAAGGTCCAGAAATAGGTGCCGTACCGTTATCGTTCGGCGCATCAACTCTCCCGGGCGTCGTCTTGTCTGGCCGCGGCGCCGGCGGCGAATCCGGCGATGCGGACGATCAGGTCGTATCGGGCCTGTCGGAGGGGGCGGGTGTCCGGCAGATATTGTCAAGCGAGCCCCCCTTCCGTTCCAGCGGGGCCCGCTGACCTGTGCGCAGGCGTCCGCTGCAGCGGCGGGTCCTCCATTGTCACGGGAGAGCGGCGGCCGTTGCGCCGCCGGGGTGCAATTCGGCAGAACTCGACTGAAATGGCGGCAAGAGGGAGATGCGGTGAAGCACCCCCGCGAGAGCGCGGGACGGTCCTGAATGGCCGCGGCGGAAATCTTTCCGCCACGGATTGTCCGGGCTTCGAGGCCTGCGGCAGGCGGCGGAAGGGTTGTGTGCTGAAGTGCATACCCATTTCCGCCAACCTCCCCCAAGCCCGAAGACGGGCAACTCGGAGAGCGGGTCCAAGCATCCGGCCGGCGGCGTTGACGTCGAAATGCGATGCTCGCATCGCTAATTCGACGGTGCCTCCACGAAGCGGCGCCTGGCCTCCGTCCCGGGCTGAGAAGTTTGCGCCGCACCCATCTGGTTGGCCCGGTGTGAGCCTTCGGCGTTGCCCGGTTCCGGTACGTCTCCCGTACGGCGTTGTCCGGCAGAACCCGGTCGTGCGGTCGACCGCAGCCGAACCGGCAACCGGGCCGGAACCGGTCGTTGCGGGCAGGCGGTTTCGCCCGCGCCGTTCCCCGCCCCGGGCATGGAGTTACGTTTTGTTGCATCTATTCAGGTCGCGTTCGGAAAAAATCCAGAAAATAAGCCTAAAACGGGTTGACTATGGTTTCATTGCCGGTATACTCTTGTTGCAATAGCTGATGTGAGTTTGGAGGCACGGAGGCAACGACACGAGAAGAGCGACGCCGGATTCTATGCTCTAGTCCATGTCACCCCCGATCCGGCGTTCGCTCCATTTTTTCGAACTGGCCTGCGTCGTGGTACGCAGGTCTCTGGAGGCTGGCCATCGCCCCACCTTGCGCCGGGGCGGTGGTTTGTCCGTTTCCCGCTGCAGTACCTGCTTTGAGGCATGTCGGGTGCTGCCGAAAACCACATAGGAGGCCGTAACGCGCAACCCGCCGCCGCTTCCCGCACCCTTGACCCCACGTTCTTCTGACGTCGGATTCGGGGACGCGACGCGGCGTCGTCTGCCCGTCGCCGGAGTGCGTCGATGAAGGATTTGAACCGCGTCCACACCTGGCCCTTGGAGCCATTCCCTGCCGGCGCCAGCATCTGGATCCGGATGCTGGGGGTTCTGACCGGCTGTGGGGAGAGCCGGTATGAGAGTCTCCCGGACTGCTTCTGCCCGCATATCGTAATGCGCGGCCAGGGCGTTGTGGAGACTTCCAACGGCCGGTTTCCGGTTGGTGCCGGCGACGCCTTCACGCTCTGGCCCGGGATTCATATCGCCTGCAGCGAGGCCCCGGAAGCCCCCTGGGAGGTCTCCTGGTTCTACGTCACCGGCAACGGCGCGGCGGCCTGGATGCGGAGCTGCGGCTTTGCCGCGGACCGCCCGGTCCGGCATCCGAGCGACCCGGACCGCGTCCGCACGGAGGTCAGCCGGATTCACGAACTATACGCAGGCCGCCGGCCTGAGGACGCGTCACGTATCCTGTCGCTGCTCTATGCTTTGGCGGCGGACATGGGGGGCGGCGACGTGCCCGAAGCCAAGCCGGCGGACGCCGCTGAGCGGATTGTGGCACAGGCTGTCGCGTTGACCGAAGGCATGTTGGCGTCGGCAATCAACGTGGACCAGATTGCGGCCAATATCGGGATTGACCGCACGACCTTGTTCCGGGCCTTCCGCAAGCAGCTTGGCCGGCCGCCGATCGAGTACCTGTCGCAAGTTCGGATTCGCAAGGCGCAGGACCTCCTGCAGCAGACGGATCTTGAGATCCAGGCGGTGGCGCGGGCCGCCGGTTTCGCCAACGTGAAGTACTTCTTCCGACGTTTCCGGCAGATCACCGGGCAGACGCCGATGCAATGCCGCCGCAGCCGGCGGGCGGCTCCGTCAGAGTAGATCGGTTGCCGTGGGGCACGCATTTGCCCGCTACCAAGCCTGAGGGCCTGGGTAAGACCGGTTCAGCATTTCCTGCCGCAATTGCCTCAATCGCACCGGGGCTTTTTCGGCTCTCGGCTTCATTCTTCCCCTCCTCAAACCCTCAAACAGCTCGCCGAGATCCCCGTTCGTGCCCGGCTGCGAACCGGAACTGCTCCCGGCAAAACGCGGGCGGATGGCTGCACCAGTCCTGAGATTCCATCAGTTGCCGATGGGTGGGCGCCGCGGGCTGCGGTTGTCGCCCGGAGTCGGCCCTGGGTGAGTTCTACTTCTCCAGAAGGAACTGCTTGCGGTAATTGCTGGGCGGCGTGCCGAACTGTCGCCGGAACAGACGGGTGAAGTAGTTCTGGTCTTCGTAGCCCACTTGCAGCGCGATCTCGCTGATCGGCGCGTCGGTGATGATCGCGAGCCGCGCGGCCTCGGTCAGCTTTAGCGACTGCACCAGTTTCGAAAACGGCGTGCCGAAGAGCTGCTTGACCAGATGCCGGGCCCGCGATGGCGACAGCGACAAGTGATTTGCCAGTTGATCGATCGTCACCGGCTGATCCAGATTCTGCTGCAGGAACCGACGAATGCGAGTGACCCGGTCATCATCGAAATTGCCGGCCAACAGCTCGGCCAGATTGCCGGCCATGGCCCGCAGCAGGACAAGCCGATCCCGGAGCCAGCGGCGGTCGGTCACCACCGGCAGGTCGCGGTGCGGCGGCTTTGATCGCCGGGCCCAGACGGGACCGGCAAACAGAACGCCGAGCTGCCGGCCGGAATGCATCAGCGGGACAGCGATCTCGGTGAAGCCGAACGGGCATTCATGGATGCGGCCGTCCGGCGCATGACCCAGTTCCTGGTGCACGCGTTGGCCGTCGAACTGGTTGCAGGCCAGCCGGTCCTTGCGTTTGGCTGCCAGGCATGGCGGGGTCCGGTGCAGTCTCCACTTCGGCGGTACTGCCCCGCCGGCGGTCGGGTGCACGCAGAGCGGCAGCCCGAGAACCCGCTCGGCAGCAGTCAGCAGATTTTGGCTGACAAGCTCACTCATTAGTACGAAAGCTAGCCGGTTCATGCTATAAGTCAACCATCGCGTGCGAGCTTGGTGGCGCGGTCGGCGGCAAGTTAATCTGTAGATCCCATGAGACATATCAAAACAGCAGGAGATGCTGCGATCCCGGGGTTCGGTCCGCAGTTGAACGAGGTCTGGAGCATAACATGAAGATACCAGTCAGTCCGCGGCACTTGCCGTTGGTCCGGGAGGTGGATGTTGTGGTTGCCGGCGGCACCGTAGCCGCGGCGGCGGCCGCGCTGGCGGCGCGCGCCGCCGGGGCGAACGTGTTGCTGGCGGCGCCGCGGATGTACCTGGGCGACGATCTCTGCGGGTCCCTGCGCTTATGGTGTGACCAACTTCCGGAAGAGGCGTCGCCACTATTGCAGGCGGTCTTCAACGGCCGGTTGACAACGACGCCGTTGCGGGTGAAGCGGGTTCTGGAGGACCGGCTGCTTGCCGCGGGCGTTGAGATCCTGCTGGGGTGCCTGCCGGTTGGGTCGCTGCTTGCTGCCGACGGCGAGATTGCGGGCGTTGTTCTGGCGAATCGCGCCGGGCGTCAGGCAGTCGCCGCGAAGGCGGTGGTCTCGGTGTCACGGCCGGTTGCCGGCGCTGGTTTTTCGCGGGTCGTATTGGGCGGCACGCCGGCTTCGGCGTTGCCTGTCCGGTCGGTTCCGTCCGGCCTCAACGTACATGGCACTGAGCCGGTCTACCATGAGTACGACCTGCCGCTTAGCCTGTCGGCAGACACCCCGGCGGGTTGGGCAGAGCTGGAGCAGCAGGCGCGCGACCTGACCTATCACGAAGGGCAGCTCCGGGCGGCTGAGATGGTGTATGTCCGGGACGGCCAGACGGCTTGCGGCCCAGCGCTGACATTGTCCCGCCGTACGGCCGAAGCGGCCGGCCGCCGAGCCGGCGGCCGGGCGGCGGCGCTTGCCGCGCAACGCCGACCGACGGAACTGCGGGTCAGCGTCAGTTCGGCCGCGGCAGGCGCCGGCGAACTTGACCTGGCCGAACGCCGGAACGGATTGCGGCTGACGGACGAGCCGGCGAAAACCGTCGAATGCCCGGCTGACGCACTCCCCGTTCTGGCCGCTGTTGATGTCGTTGTGGTCGGCGGCGGCACGTCCGGCGCCGCGGCTGCGATCGCTGCTGCGCGGGAGGGCAAGGAGGTCCTGGTATTGGAGTATCAGGAGTGCCTGGGCGGCGTCGGCACGATTGGTTTGATCACCAAGCCATACGCGGGTCTCAGCATCGGGTTCGCGCAGGAGGTCCCGTTTCTCGACGAGGAACACGGGGTCGAGTACAAGATGGAATGGCTGCGGCGCCAACTGCGGCAGGCCGGCGGCAGCATCTGGCTGCAGGCGTTGACCTATGGTACGCTGAAGTCGGGCAACGCGGTTCGCGGTGTCGCTGTGGCGACGCCGTACGGCCATGGGGCAGTTCGGGCGGACGTGGTCATCGATGCGACCGGCAATGCTGAGGTCGCCGCTGCGGCGGGGGCCGAGATCATGTTCGGCGCCGACGAAACCGAGATTGCCTCGCAGGGCGTTGGGCTGTCGACGCGGCCGCTGGGGCGGGACTACGTCAACAGCGACTATCTCCTGGTCGATGATTCCGACGTCATTGATGTGACCCGCGCTCTGCTCGGGTCCCGGCAGGCCGTGGCCCCCGACTCGTGCTTTGACACACTGCCGTTCATCCAAAGCCGCGAACGCCAGCGTGTCGTCGGCGATGTCGTTTTGTCCTACCTGGACCAGGTAATTGGCCGGACATATCCGGACAGCATTGTCCATTCCAGCAGTGATTACGACTCGCACGGGTATCCGAGTCTGCCCTTCTTTGCGTTGCTGCCGCATACCGACGAGACCAGAGTGATGAACCATCCGGCGCCGTCAGGGGATCCTTACACGCCGTACCGCGCGCTGCTGCCGCAAGGCCTTGACGGTCTGCTCGTGATCGGGCTCGGCACGAGCATGCACCGGGACGCGGTGGCGATGATGCGCATGCAGAAGGACCTCCTGAACCAGGGGTACGCCGCCGGTCTGGCCGCGGCAGCGGCAGTGCGTGCCGGGATCGCTCCCCGGGCCATTGACGTCAAGGACCTCCAACAGAAGCTGATCGCCATGGGCGCGTTACCGGCTTCGGTGTTGACGGACCGGGACAGCTTTCCTCTGGCTGCCGATCAGTTGCGTCTGGCGGTTGCCGATTTCAGCCGGGAGGACCTGAGCTTTGAAGAACGCAGCCGCGCTTTGGCCGTGATCTTCACCCAGCCCGAAACGTCACTTCCCCTGGTTCTGGATGCCTTTGCCGGTGCTCCGGAAAATCTGGATTACGCCAAGCTGCTTGGGTTTCTGGGGAGTAATGCGGGTGTGGAGCTGTTGATCGGGGCTCTGACCAAGGCCCGGTTCGACGCGCGTATCTATCAGGGACACATGGCAGAGTACGCCCATCTGCCGACTCCCGTTGACGCGTTGATTCTGGCCGCCGGTTATGGCGGCGACAGCAACGTCATTCCCGCGCTGCTGGCTAAGCTTGACGAGCTCGACGCGGAGACGACGCTGTCGCACCATCGCTCCCTGGCATTGGCCCTGGAGCATCAGGCCGACAGGCGCGCGGCACTCCCGTTGGCCCGGTTGCTGCAGAAGCCCGGCATGGCCGGACATGTCATGCAGGGGATCGAACCATTGGTTGATAAACCGGTGGAAAAACGCCGGCGTGAAGGAGCATTACGTGAGATCGTCCTGGCCCGGGCGTTGTATCGCTGCGGCGATCATGACGGTCTGGGGCAGGGTCTGCTGCAGGGATACCGCGCGGATATCCGCGGGCATTTTGCCCGCCATGCCGCAGCCGTCCTGGCGGCAGGGAAGTAAAGCAGGTTAATGCCGGAAGTTCTTCTCCGCGTGTTCTTTGATCTTCTCTACTTCTTCGGCGTTGTAGGGGCCCCGAAGGGTAATGACGCCGCTGTCGTTGATGTTCTGCACGCGCAAGGCGCCGCGGTACCGGTCATCAAACATGATCGCCAACTGCTTTCCCCGATAGACGGCCGACGCCTGGTGCCATCGCATCATGCCGTGACGTGAGAGATGGAGTTTGAGACCGACGCCGCCCTTGACCGAGAAGGACTCGACCCGCTGGATAAAGGCGCTGGACAGTACCGGGGGGGCCTTCAGGTAGAATGTCTTGCCGCCGTATTCCACGGCGTTGAGCCGATTCCCTTCCTCCGGCTCCCACTGGAAGTCAAAAATCCCGATGACGTAATCCCGGGGATCGCTCTTGAACCAGCCGGAGATGGTTTTGCACCCGCACAGCCCCAGACAAAGCGTCAGGGCCAGAGCCGTCATTTTGAGTTGATGCGTTTTCATGGAATGTTGTCTTACTCGCTGTCGAATTTGGTGTTGAATTCCTCGAGACTGATACCGACAACCTTGGCGGCGCGTTCGCGATCGCCGTCGGTCATTTCCAGGACCTGTTCCAGATATTGCCGTTCTTTCGCCTTGAGGAAATTGCGGAGGTTGCGCCAACGGAATTCCGCGGCGTCGTCATCGGTCTGCTGGGCACTGCCGCCGTTGTGCGCCTGCAGCTCCGGGGGCAAATCTTCGACCTGGATCGATTGCTGCCGGCAGGCTTGCGCGGCGGAGTTTATGGCGTCCCGCAGCTCTCGCAGGTTGCCGGGCCAGGGGTAGGCCTCCATGGCCTTCAAGGCGGCGAGGGAGATGGTGATCTGCCGCTGGGCCTGGTCTTCGTAGCGATTCAGGAAGTGCTGAATCAGAATCGGCAGATCCTCCCGCCGTTGCTGCAGCGGCGGGAGATCCAGCGACACGGCGGCCAGTTGATAGTAGAGCTCCTCACTGAACGCCTCCTGCTGCACCATCGCGTGGAGATCGCGTTCACTGGTTGCGATGATCCGGATGTTGTTGTCCATGGCGTCGTCGCCGGTGGGGCGCAGACGATAGACCAGGGCCAGAAGCTGTTTCTGCAGACGCTCGTCGGCGGCGTGCAGGTTCTCCAACAGCAGACTGCCGTTCCGGGCCTGCTCCAAACCGCCTTCGGTGATCAGCCGCTGCTGCAGTTCCTGGACGCCGCGGCTGCAGTCGACTTCGATCAGATTGGCCTTGTGCCGACCGCTGTGGGTGTGAATGACATGGGCGATCAGTGTCTTGCCGGTGCCGGGGGCGCCGATAATCAGAGCCGGTTGCCGAGTTGGCGCCAGGCTTTCCAATACCTGATATACCTGCCGCATGGCGGGGCTGTCGCCGGCCAGTTGCTGGTAGTAGTAGCGGACGCGAAGGATATCGGACCCGCCGCCTGCGGTCTGGGCCTGGCCGTACGCCAGGCCGCGCTGCACGGTCTGGATCAGGTCATTGAATTTGAAGGGTTTGGTGATGTAGTCAAAGGCGCCCTGGCGCATGGCCTGCACCGCGCTGTCCACCGAACCATAGGCCGTGATCATGATTACCGGCATCGTCGGCGCCTGCTCGCGGGCCACCGCCAGCAACTCCAGACCGTCAACCGGGTCCATGTAGATATCGCTGATCAGGAGACTGAAGGTCTCCTGCCGCAGCAGATCCACGGCATGTTCGCCGTCCCCCGTGTCGACCACCTCGTATCCCTCGCGCGCCAACAGCGTCTTCAGCGCGTGGACAATTGCCGGTTCATCGTCAACAACCAGAATTCTGGCACTCATGGCAAAGCCCCTCCCTGGGCTACTTGGCGTATTGCACCGAACGTGTTTCGCGGATAATGCAGACCTTGATCTGGCCGGGGTACTGCATCTCTTTCTCAACGCGGACAGCAATATCCCGGGCCAGCTTGTTGGCGCGGTTTTCCGAAATCTTGTCGGGTTCGACGATGACGCGCACTTCGCGGCCGGCCTGCACGGCAAAGCAGGTTTCGACGCCGTCGAAGTCGCGGCCGATCTCTTCCAACTGCTCCAGGCGTTTGAGATAGATTTCTGTCGTCTCCGAGCGTGCTCCCGGACGACTCGCGCTCAGGGCGTCGCCGACGCTGACCAGCGCCGCCAGCGGCGTTGCCGCGGGGACTTCGTCGTGGTGCGAGCCGACACCGTTGACCACTTCCTCGGATTCACCGTGGCGCTTCAGGAATTCCATGCCGATGACGGCGTGGGATCCCTCTTTGTCGTGGTCCAGGGCCTTGCCGATATCATGGAACAGGCCGATGCGTTTGGCCACCGTCGAGTCGAGTCGGAGTTCCGCGGCGATCATGGCCATGAAGTTCGCCACCTCGATGGAGTGTTCCAACACGTTCTGGGTGTAACTGAAACGGTATCGCAGGCGGCCGAGCACTTCGCTGATCTGCGGCGAGACGCTGCCGATCTGGAGTTGGTGCAGGGCTTCTTCGCCGGCGTGGACAATCTCGGTCTTGATGTCTTCCCGGGCTTTGGCCACGACCTCTTCCACGCGCGTCGGATGAATCCGGCCGTCGGCCACCAGTCGCTCCAGGGCGAGCCGGGCGATTTCTCGACGGACGGGCTCGAAGCAACTGATGACGACAGCCGAAGGGGTGTCGTCAATCAGCACGTTTACTCCGGTTTCCGCTTCGAAGACGCGGATATTACGGCCTTCGCGGCCAATGATCCGGCCCTTCATCTCGTCTGACGGCAACGGTACTGTGTAGGTGGTGTGGTCGTACGAGCACTCGCCGGCATAGCGCTGCATGGTCTGGACCATGATCTTCTGGGCTTCGCGTTGGGAGTTCTGTTTCAGCTCCTCAACCGAACGCCGGATCATGGCGCCGCGCTCGTGGGTCAACTCCTCGTCCAGCATCTTCAGCAGTTGTTCCCGCGCCTGGTCTTGGGTCATCTCGGAGACGCGTTCGAGTTGGTTGAGCTGTTTGCTGATCAACCCCTCGAGTTCGGCTTCGCGACCCTTGAGTTCTTCGGCTGATTGGTTCAGGGCGCGGTCGCGTTCGGCCAGTTCGTCCAGACGGCGCTGCATTTCGTCCACCTTGAGGTCGAGCCTGTCTTCGCGCAGCTTGATCTTGTTCTCGCGTTCCTGCAGTTCCTGACGGGTCTCCCGCGTCGACTGCTCAAATTCATCGCGCCTGCGCAGCATGTCTTCTTTTGCGGTTGCCTTGGCCTCGTTGACGATGCTGTTGGCTTCGAACTGAGCGGCTTTCTTGATTTCCCGCGCGGCTTGGTCAGCGGCTTCTTCGGCTTTGGCAGAGAATCGGCGGGCGATCAGGAAACCGACCCCGAAGAAGACGAGGCCCGAGATCACGGCCGAGATAACGACTACAACTACATCCATCACGTATTCCCTTTCATTATGCCGGCGTCGGCGGCGCCGACAACTGATCGCCGATCCGTCACCACGAGGTCCATTCTCACATCGTGGGCGGTCATCGGCACGGATTCGACCAATTGCCAGTCGCGTCCGACGCCAACCTTGATATTACGGAAACCATGCAGCAGGCGGTCATAGTACCCGCCGCCGCGTCCGAGCCGGCCGCCGTCGCTGTCGAAGGCGAGGCCGGGGACAATCCAGACCAATCGGGCCAGCCGTTCGGCCGGCAGTGTCGAGCATGCGTCCCGGGGTTCCGGGATGTCGAACTTGCCCGGAACCAGGTCGGTCCGGAAATCTTGTACCTGGGCCATTTCGTATCCCCGCTGCGCGGCCTGGAAACGGGGGTAGGCCAGAATGCGATGGGCAGCCTGCAGCCGGAGGGCGAGGGGGGTCAGGTCGATCTCTCCGGGCAGCGCGGCGAACAGCGCGCAGCCCGCGGCGCCGGCAATCTCCGGCAGATTCCAGAGTCGCTCACAGACGGCCTGACTGGCCGTGGGCGGGCAGGCTTCCTGCAGCCGGGCGTTCATCTGTCGTCGCAGTTCACTCTTGGTCATCATCGGCCTCGGATGCCTTGGCGGCGCCGGTCTGCCGGCGGTCCTGCCAGTATTTCAGGCGTTCGCGGATTTTGCTTTCGTAGCCGAGGTCGCCGGGTTCATAGTAGGTTGCGTCGACTCCGAGGTACTCCTGAACGGTGAAATGGTCCGCGTGGTCGTGGGGATAGTCATAGCCTTTGCCGTGGCCGAGCTTGTCGGCTCCGCGGTAATGGGTGTCACGCAGATGCAGCGGCACGGGCAGAACCCGGCCGTTTTCGATGTCCCCGGCGGCCCTGTCGATGGCTTTGATCGCGGCGTTGCTCTTGGGGCAGGTGGCGCAATAGGTTGTGGCCTGCGCCAGGATGATCCGGGCTTCCGGCATCCCGACCATTTCCGTTGCCTGCATGGCGCTGACCGCCAGAGTCAACGCCCGCGGGTCCGCGTTGCCCACGTCTTCCGAGGCAAAGATCACCAGTCGCCGCGCGACAAATCGAGGATCCTCGCCGGCCGCCAGCATCTTTGCCAGCCAGTAGACGGCGGCGTCCGGGTCGCTGCCGCGCATGCTCTTGATAAACGCGCTGATGGTGTCGTAGTGGCCGTCGTCACCGTATTGGACGGCCTTCTGCTGGACTGACTCCTCGGCAATGCTCAAGTCGATGACCACCTTGCCGTCGACAGCCGCCGTGCTGCGGACCGCGACCTCCAGGGCGGTCAGGACGCGGCGGGCGTCGCCCTCACTGATGCGGGCCAGGAAATCGACGGCATCCGGTTCCACCGCGACGTCGAGTTCCGGGAACCCGCGCGGGTCGCTGCAGGCCCGTTGGATGAGTTCGGCGATATCGGTCGCGGCCAGCGGTTGAAGTTGAAACACCTGTGCCCGCGAGACGAGCGGGCCGACAATATAGAAGAACGGGTTTTCGGTCGTCGCGCCGATCAGTCGCAGCACCCCGCTTTCCACATCCGGCAGCAGGACGTCCTGCTGCGCTCGGTTGAAGCGGTGGATCTCATCCAGGAACAGAACGGTGCGCTGGTTGTGCAGGCGCAGCCGCATCTTGGCCTCTTCCACGCAGGCGCGGACGTCCTTGACGGTGGCGCCGACGGCGGACAGCTTAGCGTAATTCGCTGCGGTGACGTTGGCGATCACCTGGGCCAGGCTGGTCTTGCCGGTGCCCGGCGGGCCGTAGAGGATAACGGCGGTGAAACTGTCGGCTTCGATGGCGCGACGCAGCAGTTTGCCCGGCGCAATAATGTGTTGCTGGCCGACGTATTCGGAGAAGTCGCGGGGGCGCAGGCGGGCCGCCAGCGGGCGAGCCCAATCGAGCGGAGAGCTCGTCTCAGAGCGTTCTTCAGCGAAGAGCATCATGCCACCCGGACCTGTTGCGCCGGATGCTGATCAGGCGATTCCTATTCTGCCTGGAAGAGCCACTGCTGCTGCCGCGGCCGGCGGCGCCGCTGCGGCGGTCGTCTCCCGAGATCACCCCTGCGGGTTCGTCGTTTGAGGCCGGGTCCCGGGAACGTCTCCGGGCGTGGCGTAAACGAAACTGGCAACAGAGCAAATCCGTTGCCGGCAGAAACAAGTCCGGACAGCTGGTGGTCGACAGGAACAATACCAACCATGGCCCACACACCGTCCAGCCAACTCAACACCAAGCTGAGAATGAACCGGCAGACGGTCAGTGTTTGCCCCCAACATGTCCTGGAGCTTGAGGAATGCACAAAATCAGTCATCCAGAAATTCCAGAATCAACATTCAGAGAATGGCCGCCGGCAACCTACCGGCAACGGCTCTTACTATGCCGGGAGCAAGCCGGAAATCAAGGAGCCGCCCGAAATTTGCTTCCGGGCGGCTCATGGTCAACACAACAAAAGTCCCCCCACCCCTGATCCCACAAGATCGAGCCGCGGACACCTCGACCGAAACGTGGTTCGAGGCCATTGGGCTCGTCGGGAAAACGACGTTATCACACCTCAAAGAAAAACGATAACATCCCAACGTAACGGCACTTACAGCCGAGTCAATAGGCTTGAAAACAAGATTCTCGAAAAAAGTTTATAGGGTTTGAGGGGGAATTCCCGCAGGAGTGCGTGCAGGGATGGAAACGACCGTCCGTTTGACGCCCCGGGAAAGCCGGCCGGCTTACCGGCCGCAGCACTTCTTGTACTTCTTGCCGCTGCCGCAGGGGCAGGGGTCGTTGCGCCCGACTTTGGGCCCGGTGTTGCGGAAGGGTTCCTGCTTCGGGGCTTCGGCGGGGACCTCAACCATCTGGCCGTCCGGCGTCACCATCACCTGTACGGGGGCTTCGGCGCCCTCGCTGCCGCCGCTTTCGAACTGGCCGAGGACGGCGTGTTCGGTGTTCTGGCGTTCGTGCTGGGCCAGGAGCTGCTTGCGGCGGTCCATTATGCGCTGGGTCGAGCGGAACAGGGAGCCGGCGACTTCCTCGTCGATACGGGCCACCAACTCCTGGAACATATTGAACGCCTCTTTCTTATACTCCACCAATGGGTCGCGCTGGGCGTACGAATGCAGGCGGATGGCGTTGCGCATGTAGTCCATCTCGTCCAGATGTTCCTGCCACAGACTGTCGTGTGCGTTGAGGACGATCTGACGTTCAATGTACTGAATGAACTCGGGGTCTTCCCCTTCCACCACAAAGCGTTCGTAGGTCTTCTGCACGCGATTCGTCAGTTCCGTGATGAAGGCGTGCGGATCGAAGTCCTTCGGATCGACCTCCAGATCGGCGTCGGCGAATCCAACTGCCGCGAAGGTCATATGCAGCCAGTGCAGGAACTCCTCACGATCGAACGGGTAGCCGTGTTCCTTGAGGTCGAGGGCGTACATGTCGAGCCGCTGCATGGCGGCGCTGAAGATGTGGTCGAAGAGGATCTCCCGCGGTTCGTCGCTGGTCAGGACTTCCTTGCGGTGACCATAGATGATCGAGCGCTGGTCGTTCATCACGTCGTCGTACTGCAGCGTATGCTTGCGGTAGGAGTAATGCTCCTGCTCGACGCGGCGCTGGGCGTTTTCGATCGTGCGGTTCAGGAGGCCGCCGGAAATCTCTTCGCCGTCTTCGAAGCCGAACTTTTCCAGCAGGCGGGTGATGCGCTCGCCGCCGAACAGGCGCATCAGGTCGTCCTCCAGCGAGATGTAGAAGCGGCTGGAACCGGGATCGCCCTGCCGGGCGCAGCGGCCACGCAGCTGCCGGTCGATGCGGCGGGAGTCATGGCGCTCACTGGCGAGAACGTGTAAGCCGCCGAGTTCCGGCACGCCTTCAGCGAGAACGATGTCGGTGCCGCGGCCGGCCATGTTCGTGGCGATCGTCACGGCGCCTTTCTCGCCTGCGCGCGAGACAATTTCGGCTTCGGCCTTATTCTGCTTGGCGTTCAGGACGCTGTGCGGGATCTTCTCGCGCTTGAGCATCTTATCGAGGATCTCGCTGACTTCCACGGAGACCGTACCGAGCAGGACCGGTTGGCCCCGCTGATGGCAGTCGCGGATTTCGTCGATGATCGCCCGGTATTTGTCGCGCTTGGTCTTGAAGATCAGGTCGTTATAGTCTTTCCGAATGCAGGGCTTGTTCGTCGGGATCTCAAGGACCTCGAGTTTGTAGATGTCCTTGAACTCGTTTGCCTCCGTCACCGCGGTACCGGTCATGCCGGCCAGTTTGTCGTACATCCGGAAGTAGTTCTGGATGGTGACCGTCGCCAGCGTCATCGTCTCGCGCTCGATGGTGACGTCTTCTTTGGCTTCCAGCGCCATGTGCAGACCTTCACTGAACCGCCGCCCGTACATCGGCCGGCCCGTGTGTTCGTCGACGATGACCACCTTGCCGTCCTCGATGATGTAATGCACGTCCCGTTCGTAGAGGCAGTAGGCCTTGAGCAACTGCGAGATATTGTGGATCGTCTCGCTGCGATCATCGAAACGGGTCTGCAGGCTTTCCCGGGCCTCTTTCTTCTCTTCGTCCGAGAGCTCCTCGTCTTTGTCGATGGCGGCGAAGCCGGAGGCCAGATCCGGCATGACGAAATGCTCCGGGTTCTTCGGGCTCAGCGTTTTGCGGCCGAGCTCGCTCAGGTCGGCGTCATTGGCGTGTTCGTCAATGCTGAAATACAGTTGGTCCTTCAGGTCCTGCAGCATGCCGCGGTTCTGATCGGAATGGACCTCGGCCTCTTTGCGCGCCATCAGCCGGCGGATCGACGGCTCCTGCATCATGCGCATAAACTGTTTGTGCTTGGGCATGCCGAGCTTGACCAGCATCAGCTTGGTCACGGCTTCCTCGAATTCCTCGTCCGTGACGTCGTCGTCGTCGGTATCCACCAGGACCGTCTTGGCTTCGTTCGCCATCTCGTTGCAGCGGGCGTACTGCTTCTTGAACAGGGCCTGGACCCGCGGCTTGAGTTTGTCGTACTGGTGGGTGGAGACGTCCACCGGGCCGGAGATGATCAGCGGTGTCCGGGCTTCATCGATCAGGATGCTGTCGACCTCGTCGATGATGCAGTAGTAATAGTCGCGCTGGACCAGTTCCGAGGGATCCGTGGCCATGCCCATGTCACGCAGGTAGTCGAAGCCGAACTCGCTGTTGGTGCCGTAGGTGACGTCGCACCTGTACTGCTCCCGGCGCTCGTCCGGCCGCATCTGGTTCTGAATACAACCGACGGTCAGCCCCAGCCATTTCAGCACAAAACCGACCCATTGCGAGTCGCGCAGGGCCAGGTAGTCGTTGACCGTGACCAACTGGCAGTTCCGGCCCGTCAACGCATTCAGGTAGATCGGCAGAATCGCCACCAGCGTCTTGCCTTCACCGGTCATCATCTCCGCGATCGTGCCGCGATGCAGCGCGATGCCGCCGATCAACTGGACGTCGTACGGCACCATCTCCCAGGTCTTCGCCTGACCCGTGACCGAGATCTCCGATCCGAGCAGCCGCTTACAGGCGCTCTTGACCGTGGCAAACGCTTCCACCAGCAGGTCGTCCAGCTCTTCGCCGGCGGCCAGTCGCTGCCGGAACTTCTCGGTGTTGGCCTGCAGTTCGTCGTCCGACAACGCCTCGTACTCATCGAACCTGGCGTTGATCTCGTGTACCAGCGGCCAGATTCGCTTCAGCTCACGTTCGTTCCGCGAGCCGAAAACGCCTTTGAGAATCTTCTTCAGCATGGTGTGAGATACCGCCTCCCGGCAGGATCGGTTCTGTGGTTCAACTTCGTGCGGCGGCTGCCGGGGCTGTTGCCGGCCGACGAGACTCGCGCAGGAAACAATTATCGTAGTGCTGCATCAGGCAAAAGCAAGTCAAGTTGCGCACCCCGGCGGTCGTTCACAGCAAAGACCGGGCCACAATCCGAAACGCCCGGTCAACCGGCTGGCGGAGAGCCGGTTACTCCGGGCCGGGGTGGTTCTTCAGCGATCGGCGGCGCGACAGAATGTCCCCTTCCGGCCGGCGTCGCGACGTTTTGGCTCGAAGCGGATCGGCCCGCCCGCCCGCCGCCGCAGGGGCTCCCCCGAGATTCAGCCCCGGGCCCGGGCTGTCTGCTCCGGCCGAAATTCAGCACCCCCGGCCGCCGGATTGCGGGCGAGATTTCTTGCCAGGGTCCGGCATTACTTCTTTCCCGGGCGTTGTCCTTGTCATCCGTTCCTCCGGCGAGTATGGTAGCGCACGTAGGAAACGGGTTTCTCGCCCGCGAACGGAAATTCCGTTAAGGCTGTCCAAGATGGATTTCGGCTTTCTCTGGTACATTGGGATTGGGGTGGCGGTTCTGCTTACCCTCTTTGCTTATCGCACAAAGCGGTCGATTACCCGGATGACCGAAGACCAGGTGTCCGAGCTGAATCGCGTCCTCGGAACCGACTTCGGCGTGACGCTGATGGGCTGCGTTGCATTCGGCGTCGTCTTCGCCTTTGTCTACAACGCGAATCCGGGGGCCAAGGCCCTGAAAACCGTCCGCCGGCAGCATATGCTGGCCCGGTATCGCGCCGTCGGCGAAGTCCTCGGCAAGGAACTGGCAGACGCGACGAAAACCAAGAGCACCGGTCTCCTGGTCCTGCCGCCGGTGCGGGGCGTCGCTCAGGAATACCAGAACGCCGTCATCAAGGGCCTTAAAGAGGGGTGCGGCAATAAGATCAATTTCAAACGCCGGGAAGTGCTGTCGTCCGACAAAGAGGCGGCCGACCCCGAACTGGAGCAGGCCAAGAATCTTGTCATCCGCAGCAGCGAGTTGTCCGGGTTCGCCGCCCGCAACAAAGAGTGTACGGTCGTCGTTTGCCTGATGGACATCACGCCGGACTACCCCGGGACGCCGCTCGCCGCCGATGTCAAGAACGCCAACAAGCTCATGGGGCTGGTCACCGGGGATCCGTATATGCTCGGATTGCCTCTTTCGCAGGGGCAGATTACCGCCTGCGTCGTGCCGAAGACCGGCCTGAGAAATGAGGTACTGCCCCCCGACGCCAGTGTGAAAGATCGCTTTGATCAGGCGTACTGGTTGGTCACCCCCGGCAACCTCAAGGATATCATCAAGCTGAACAAGCGGATGTTCTACCTGCTCAAACGCGTGGAAGACTGAGCGCGCGCGTTCGGGTTGATGCGTTCAGCCGCCGGGGGCACTCCGGAAGCTGCGAGGGGATTGGCCTGTTGCCAGCCGAAACCGTGTGCTGAAGTGGTAGGGATTTGTGAAGCCAACCCGACGGGCCACTTCCTGGATCTGCAGGTTTGTCGACAGCAGGAGGTCCCTGGCCCGCTGCAGCCGCAGGCGTTCATGATGGACCATCGGCGATTCCCCCACCAGTTCGCGGAAGCGATGTGCAAAGCTGGATGCCGACATGTTCAACTCCGCCGCAATCTCCGTTACCGACAGATGTTGGTCGAGACTGCTCTGCATGAGTTCCAGGGCGGCCTCGATCTGTTCGTCCGGCCGGGTTGCCTTGCGCTTCGGACATTGCTGATCCGTCAGCAGGATGATCCGCTCCAGAGCGTTCATCGCCAGCGCCCGGCCAAACCCGTCCCGCCGCTGCCAGTCCCGTACCAGGTTGTCGGCCAGGCGGAATAACTCATCCACGTCTTCGCGCACCCGGAGACTCATCTTCCCCGGCCACAGCTCCGGCCACTGCAGGTGCCGCAGCCACTCGGCCAATGGCCGGAAAATCACGTACGTCTGCAGATGCGGCTCCGGACTGTGCACCGTGTACGGGGTGTCCGGTTGCGTCAAACTCAGCGCCGGCGCGTCGGATCGGATTTCTGCGCCGGTCTTCGAATCCCAGTAGGACCAACCCGTGCGGATAAAGCCCAGTGTCCAGTACGGAAAATGCGGCGGTCGCCGGAACCGGTGCCCTGCCGGCTGCTCAAGTGTGTTCGCAGCGATAATCATCGGTTTGCAGAATTAAAAAGGTATTTAGCAGAAAAACATATTCTCAAGCTAATTCTGCCCGCGTATACTTGCAACATAGCAAAGGAAAATTGCTGTTCTTGCAGGGGCTCCCGCCGGTGCGCGGGCCCGGGCAAGCGCAGTTCCCGGCATGATTGGAGAGAACCGCATGACAAGCCCTGCGTTGCAGATCGGCTGGTCGACGAAGGACCTGACCCCGTCGCGGGCGGTCTTGCTTGACGGCCAGTTTCACGTTCGCGTCTCGGAATCGGTGCATGATCCCATTACGGTCACGGCCCTGGCGTTGGCCGACCCCCGAACCGGAGCCCAGGTCGTTTTCGTTTCCGCTGATATCGTTGGCGTCAAGCCGGCCGTCGTGCGTCAGGTTCGCGATGCCGTCAATGCCGCCGGCCTGGATCCCGCGAACATCCTCCTCAGTGCGACCCACACCCATACCAGCATGGTTCTGCCCGAGGGCAAGTATCCGCAACCGGACGGCGACGTGATGACGCCGACGGAGTGCACGAAGCATTTTGTTCGTGTGGTGGCTGCCGCGGTGACAGCTGCGTGGGAATGTCGCGCTCCCGGCGGTTTCAGCCAGGCGTATGCCCAGGCAGTTGTCGGTCGGAATCGGCGGGCGGCCTTTCTCAACGGCGCGGCCCGGATGTATGCCGATACCGCGGTTGCCGATTTCGCCGGTGTCGAGGGCTATGAGGACCACGGCGTCCATCTCCTGTTTACCTGGGACGAGCAGCAGGAGCTGACCGGGGCGATTGTCAATCTGGCCTGTCCGTCGCAGGAAACCGAACACGAGCGATTTCTCTCGGCCGACTTCTGGCATGAAGCCCGGCTGGAAATCCGCTCCGTGCTGGGGCGGGACATTCCGATTCTGGCGCAATGCGCCCCGGCCGGCGACCAGTCGCCGCACCTGCTTTTTCATCAGGACATCGAACAACGCATGCGCGACCGCCGCGGCATCTCATCGCGGCAGGAGATCGCCCGGCGTCTGGGACATGCTGCGGCTGATGGGTTTGACGGCGCCGCCGCGGCGATCCAGTGGGACGCCCGGCTGCAACATCACCAGGAGGTCCTGGCGCTGCCGCGACGTCTGGTTACGGAGGCGGAACGCGACCAGGCTGAAGCCGAGATCAAAGCCCTGCAAAGCGATACCGCAGGAGATCCTGGGCGGCATGCATCGTTTATCCGCCGCAACCGGGAGGTCCTGAAACGCTACGATCAACAGCAGTCACAGCCGAACCACGAAATCGAGCTGCATGTTGTCCGTCTCGGCGAGGTGGCGTTCGCGACGAACCCGTTCGAGCTGTTCCTTGATTTCGGCATTCGCATCAAGGCCCGGAGTCCTGCCGTTCAGTGTTTCCTGACCCAGATCACTTGCGGCTATGACGGTTATCTGCCGACCCGCAAAGCCGTCGAGGCGGTGCTGCATGAACAGGATCGCCAACGCCCCGGTTTTTCGGGGAACTACGGCGCCGGCGTCGCCAGCAATCGGGTTGGTCCGGCGGGCGGCCAGATCCTGGTCAATCGGACCGTGGAGATCATGCAGGAGCTCTTTGCTGAATAGAGGCTACACCATGATGCAGGCAGGCGCAGCAAGTGTTGTGATCAATAACGAGCTCGGCACGGCCATCCAGGGGGCCAGCGTCAATCAGGTGGTGAAATCGATTCGCGATGACCTGGAGGCGAACGCGCTTTGTCTTGCCGACGGCGAACTGCAGGTCCTCCTGGTGAGTTGTGACCTTGCCGGTTTGGAGGCGGACTTTGTTCAGCCAGCGAAAACCGCAATCGCCGCGGCCACAGGGGTCCCTGCCGACAACGTCGTCATTGCCGGCACCCACACGCATGCCGGCCCGTCCGTTATTCCGACCAACTACCGCAAAGGCATCGACGAACCGTATCACGAGCGCCTCGGCGACTGGTTGCTTGACGTTTCGAAGCGAGCCGTCGATGCCCTGGCGCCGGCAGAACTGGCGGTTGCGTCCGGCAGTGCGCAGATCGGCTACAACCGGCGGGTCTGTTGGGATGACGGCCGACACACCATGCATGGTGATCTGAATGACCCGCACGCCACCGGCCTGGAAGGGCCGGATGACCCGCAGCATGTGGCGCTGTTTGCCCGCAACCAGGACGGCAAGATGATCGCGGTGCTCCATCAGAACACGTCGCATCCGACTTGTTTCTATGGTGCCGACTTTCTTTCCGCCGACTTCCCCGGTGTGGCCCGGGCATTTTTGCGCGATGCCATGGGCGCCATTCCCATACTCTATCTCAACGGCGCCTTTGGCGACATCAGTATAGAGCACCAGGGGTTCCGACACAACGAATCGAAGGAGCAGAAAGTCCGCCGCGCCGCGCATTTAGTTGCCGGCGAAACGCTTCGGCTCTGGCACCAGGCTGAATTCAGGGACGAACTCGTTTTCGATCATGCTCGCGCCGGTCTGGCTGTGCCTGTGCGTCTGCCGGATTCGGAACGCCTGCGCGAAGCCCGGGCTTTGTTGGCACGGGTTGACGCCGGCGAGGAAATCGGCGCCTGGGAGATCATGAACGCGCATGGCCCGGTGTTGCTGCAGGAGCGCTTTGGCGATGATCCGGTGGACCACCTGAATCTTCATGCGATCCGCCTCGGCGACGCCGCGTTCGTGACGCAGCCCTGCGAGTTGTACTGCTCCTGCGGGCTGGATATCAAACGTCGAAGTCCCGCCGGGTGCACCAGTGTCGTCGGCATCGCCGACGGCTACAGCGGCTACTGTCCGACTCCCGGTGCGATCCGGGGCGGCGGCTATTCGGCGGACCCCTACTACTGGGCCCGGCTTGTACCCGAAGCCGGCGATATGATCGTCGATTGCGCCGCAGGTTTGCTGAAGCAGCTTTGGCTGCGGGAAGAACGATGAGATACAAACCGGACTGGCCGGCGGCGCGTAAGCGGCTGACGGCACTGTGGCACGACGAAGTACTTGACCGCCCGTGTATTGGTGTGCGTGCCCCGAACAGCAATCAGACACCATGTCCGCCCCCGCGTGATCCTGAGCAGAAATGGACTGATCCGGCGTGGATCGTACAGGCGGCGCAGGCACAATTGGAGAACACCTGGTGGGGTGGCGAGGCCATTCCGTCCCATCTTTTGTTGTGCGGCTGGCTTGTCTGTTTCGGAGCTACACCCCGCTTCCGGCCGGAGACCATCTGGTGGGATGAGATGGAGTTCGATTTCGGCCGGCCGCCGCAGCTGCATTTTGATCCACAGGCGCATTGGCCGGCAAGGCACGAAGCGGTCTATACCGCGATGGCTGAATTTGCCGGCAGGGATGGTTTTCTGCTTGGCCGGCCGTGCCTCCTGCCCGCCAACGATCTGCTCTCCATGCTTATGGGGACGGACAACTTTCTCATGAACCTGATGGATCAGCCGGAATGGATGCAGCAGGCGATTGTCATGGGCGCGCAGGCGCAGGCGGCGGCGTCGCAATACTACCGGGAACTCATCGAAGCGCGGCACGACTTCTGGTACGGCAACGCCGGTTGGATGCCGTTCTGGGCGCCTGAACCCTATCGCACCACACAGTCGGATGTCTCCTGCATGTTGTCGCCGGCGATGTTTGAGGAGTTTGTTCTGCCGGAACTGGAGATCCTGCACGAGGCCTCTGGACCGCTCTGGTACCATCTTGACGGCGGCAACGCGCGGCAGCATCTGGATCGGTTGCTGTCGCTGCCATACCTGCGCGTTCTGCAGTACACTCCGGCCCCGTTCGAGCCGCCGAATGGCCCGGCGCACCTTGAGTTCTACCGCCGGGTCCAGGCCGCCGGCAAGATCGTACACATTGAGCTGTCGGCCGAAAATGTGTTGCCTTTGCTGCACGAACTTGATCCTGCAAGGCTGATGCTGAACACGCACTGCTCCAGCATCGCCGCGGGCGAGGAACTGTTGCGGCAAGCAGCCAAACAATGGATAAGTCACTGAGGTGAAACTTCACGTCTGCCCGGATATCCTGGCAGACGATTGCGGCAGCGTTCTCCCGGCCTGGGGAGAGGCGAGCAGCTATTTCCAGGGGCAACTTTCTTAGCCTCAATGAACTCGAAACTGTGGAGCTGTCATGAAAGCAATTCTGGTCATCTTCGACTCCCTGTCGCGGGAGTTCCTGCCGCCCTACGGCAATGACTGGGTGAAAGCCCCGAACTTCCAACGTCTGGCTGACAGCGCCGTCACGTTTGACAACTGCTTCGTCGGCAGTCTGCCCTGCATGCCCGCCCGGCGGGAACTGCATACCGGCCGTTACAACTTCCTCCACCGCAGTTGGGGGCCGTTGGAGCCCTTCGACGATTCGATGCCGGAGATCCTCAAGCAGAACGGCGTTTATACCCACCTGGCCAGCGACCATTACCACTACTGGGAAGACGGCGGCTGCACCTATCACAACCGGTATTCGTCCTGGGAGAGTGTGCGTGGCCAGGAAGGCGATTTTTGGAAAGGCGAAGTCGCCGATCCCGACGTGCCCGAATTCGCCGGCGCCGGCTCGCGCCAGGACTGGATCAACCGCAAGTACATGGTGGCGGAAAAGGACACGACGCAAGCGCGCACCTTCGACCTCGGCCTGGAGTTCGTCGAGACCAATGCCGGCGAGGATAACTGGTTCCTGCAGATTGAGTGTTTCGATCCGCACCCGCCGTTCTGCGCCCCGGAGAAATACCAGGAGCTCTATCCCGAAGACTACGACGGGCCGCACTTCGATTGGCCGCATTACGCCCCGGTGAACGAGAAAGAAACGCCGGAGATGATCGAGCACATGCGCCAGCGCTACGCCGCCCTGGTCAGCATGTGCGATCACTCGCTGGGCCGTGTGCTGGACGCCATGAACGACCATGGTCTGTGGGAAGATACCTTGCTGATTGCCACGACGGATCACGGCTTCCATCTTGGCGAACACGGATGGTGGGCCTTCTGCAAACAGCCGATGTACAACACGGCCGCGCGCAAACCGATGTTTATCTGGGACCCGCGCTGCAAACGTGCCGGCGAACGCTGCAGGAAGTTGGCGCAGATGCATGACCTGCCGGCGACGCTGTTGGAATACTTCGGGGTGGACCGGCCGCCGGATATGCAGGGCGTGCCCTTGCGTGAGACGATCGCCGCTGATACCCCCGCTCATGATGCCTGCATGTTCGGCACTTTCGGCGGTCACGTCAACGTTACCGATGGTCGATACGTCTATATGCATGCGCCGGTATCCAGCGAGAAATCACTGTATAACTACACGCTGATGCCAACGCATATGCGCCGCTTCTTTTCCAGCGAAGAACTGCAGTCGGCCACTCTCGTGCCGGCATTGCCGTTTACCAAGGGCGCGCCGGTATTGCGTACAAACGGCAAGCCGTTCATGGTCGACCCGGATGCGTTGGAGACGGTCCTGTACGATCTCGAAGCCGACCCGGACCAGGAGCACCCCATTGACGATCCCGCGGTTGTCGCGAGGATGAAGGACCTCCTGATCCAACTCATGCAGGAGAACGCCGCGCCGCCCGAGCAATTCGAACGATTGGGGCTGGATCCCGATCAAGGAGGTCCTGCATGAGCCGCCCCAATATCATCCTCTACATGCCGGAGACCATTCGGGCTGACGCCGTCTACGGGCCACCCGAAATGCGTGCGAAGACACCAGTTCTCGATGCCCTCCGCCGGGAGTCGGCGACGTTCACCCAGTGTTATGCCCCTATGTCGTACTGCAGCCCCAGCCGCTGCACGATGTTCACCGGACTCTATCCGCACACCGCCGGGCATCGCTCTCTGATGAGTCTTATTCGTGGTGACGAACACAACTTCTTCCGCGACCTGAAAGACGCCGGCTACATCAACGTGGCTTACGGCAAGAACGATCTGTTGTCACAGGAAGCGATTCCGCTGTGCTTTGATGAAGTTGAACGTCGCGTGCCGCCGGTGAGCCGCGGCGAATGTCCACACCATGGTCCCGGCAGCAAGCACGAACTCTCGTTCTATCTCGGCGAGCGCACTGGCGACTGTCGTGACGGCGACTGGTCGTGCATCGAGAGCGCCCTGAATTTTCTTGATGAAGATCACGAACAACCGTTTTGTGTCTACCTCCCATTGAGCTTTGCGCATCCGCCATATGTTGCGGAAGAGCCGTGGTTCTCCCTGCACGATCGTGCTGCCATGCCCGAGCCGATCCCGCCGCGGGAAGGCCCGGACCGCGCTTTCATGAAGGCCCTCTACAAAGGCCACGGTATGGATCGTCTGGACGAAAGCGACCGGCGCGAGATCAAGGCGCTTTACTACGGCATGATCAGTCGGGTTGATATGCAACTCGGACTGCTCATCGACAAACTGAAAGAACGCGGACTCTACGAGAACACGATCATCGTCTACTTCTCGGATCATGGCGATTATGCCGGAGACTACGGCATGGTCGAGAAATTCATGGCCGGGTTCGAGGACTGTCTGTTGAATGTTCCCCTGGTCATCCGCGCCCCGCGCCTGCCGGCGGGACGTTCGGCCGACGCGCTCTGTGAACTGACGGACCTGTACCCGACGTTGATGGAACTCCTCGGACTGCGGCCGAAGCACTACCACTTCGGTCGCAGTCTGCTCCCGCTGGGGCGCGGCGAGACCGATGAACATCGACAGGAGGTCTTCGCCGAAGGCGGCCGGCACGCGGACGAAACCCAGTTCCTGCCCCCGATCCCGGACGGCAGCCCCTACTGTTACATGCGTGACGCAATCGATTCGGTGGCGCCCGCCGCCCGGAAAGCGGCCATGATTCGGACGAAACAGTGGAAGTACGTCTATGCGCCGGAAGACACGGACGAGCTTTACGACCTCCAGGCCGATCCCGATACACGCCATAACCTGATCGAAAACCCGGACTATGATACGAAGCGCGACGAATTGCGCGAACGCCTGCTGCGCTGGTTCCTGCATACCGGTGATACGCTGTCGCTCGATCCAGACCCCCGCGGTTGGAAGGGATGAGGGGCCGGAGGTCCCGGCTGAGAAACCCGGGCGAGGAACCACATCCCATTGGTATGTAACTGTCCGGGATGGGGTTCTCTGGGGGAGGCGTGTGTCTACGCTGCCCCTCCGGGGCAGGGCTTTTTGGGGGTTGCCTAACCCGGGGTTAAAACCCCGGGCTACATGACCCTGCCCCGCTGGGGCATGTGACCGGAACAGCGCCGCATAGTGCACGCCGACCCCGGGGCTATACCCCGTTGGCGTATGCACCCAAGCCCCGGCGGGGCGTTGTCATGTAGCCCAGGGCTTCAGCCCTGGGAATGACCCGAGGCT
>CAYLNH010000078.1:0-26097 GCA_964384625.1 uncultured Lentisphaerales bacterium | reverse complement strand
TGCCCGTTTTCGGGCTCGGGGGGCGTTGGCGAAATGGTCATGTGCTGCAGCACACAACCCTTCCACTGCCTGCCGCGAGCCCCGAACCCCGGGCAATCCGTGGCGGAAAGACTTCCGCCGAGACCATCTGGGTGACGTATGCAGGAAGAAACAGTCGCCGGTGATCGCGGCCGGCGGCGTGGTTTGCTACGACGCCGCCGTATTCGGTTGACCCGATGTAGTTGCTCCAGGGCTGTGGCGTGTCCGGACGAGTGATGACGTATTCGCGGTTGACCTGATCGAAGCAGCCGTATTGCATGACTCAACCACGCATACGTTTGAGTGCAGCGTCAACTTCGTTGTCACCGGCCAGTGCCAGGTTTCGGTCAATCAGCTCGATCCGCTGCCGCACACAGGCAGCCGAACGCAAGGGGTCAGCAGGCGTATTAAGGACGTAATCCAGAGCCGTGTCGATCGTTGTTCGCGCGACATGCGTGCGGGTGTCGGACGACGCATAGTAGATCAAGAGTGTGCCGTCATCCTTCGCGACGGCGCCGTTGCAGAAGATGACATTGGAGACGTCGCCGATGCGTTCACTGTCCTTTGGCGCGATGAAGAATCCGCCCGGGCGATGGGTGACCTTTGCCGGGTCATCCAGGTCGCAGAGCAGGGCATAGACGACATAGCGCAGCCCGGCTGCGGTGTTGCGAACGCCATGCGCGAAGTGCAGCCACCCCTTGTTGGTTTTGATCGGAACGGCGCCGGCGCCATTCTTCACTTCATTGATGGTATGATAAACCTTAGGATCAATAATCGTCTCTTTTCCGGTTACCGCATTCTCCATCGAGTCAACCAGCGCCCAACCAATGCCTCCGCCTTCCCCGGCTTCGATGAAGCTGTCCTGCGGCCGCGTGTACAGCGCGTACTTGCCGTCGACAAACTCCGGATGCAGAACAACGTTTCGCTGCTGTGCTGATTCGGACTTCAGATCCGGCAGGCGTTCCCACTCGACCAGGTTCCGCGTTCGGGCGATACCGCAGGCGGCGACCGCACTGGACTCGTCTCCTGGACCGGCGTCCGGATCTTTGCGCTCGGTGCAGAACAGGCCGTAGATCCATCCGTCTTCATGTTGGGTGACGCGCATGTCATATACGTTCGTGTCAGGATCATCAGTCTCCGGCATCACCAGAGGCTTGTCCCAGAAACGGAACCCGTCGATGCCGGTGTCACTCTCCGCAATAGCGAAAAAGGACTTGCGGTCGTAGCCTTCAACACGTCCGACCAGGAGAACCTTACCGTTCCACTCGAAGGCTCCGGGATTGAATGCGACGTTCACGCCGATTCGTTCCAGCAGTCGCGGATTGGTCTCAAAATTAAGATCATACCGCCAGAAGGGTGGGGTGTGTTTGCCGGTCAACACCGGGTCGACAAAGCGGTCATACCAACCGTTGTTCCAGTCTGGGTCGACCACGTTCTTCCGGTTGATCAGTTGCTCATATCTGGAGGTCAGCAGCTCCAGTCGTTCGTAGAATCCAGTATTTGCCATTCGTATCTCCTGTGTTCATCAATTGACTGCGGGATTCTTTGCGTGGGTTGTGATCAGACCCTCGTATTCGGTACGGGCCGTGGCTTCGTGCCACGTGCCCCAGTAGTAGCGGTTGGCCTGCCGGAGCCCCTGACGCGGCAGGTTCGAGGGGCAGGCACAAAGCTCGAACACAACGCTGTAGTCATCGACCAACTGAAAGGAAACGTGATTCTCAACCCTTGCGTTGCCGACCTATTTCGGCGGCGCTGTGCTTTGGCGGATGACCAGTTCCGCTTTGATCGGATGCTGCTTCTTGAATCGACGGTTTTTGCCCTTGGCGGCGGCAATATCGATTGCCAGATCTGCGGCTTTCTGGCCAATCTTGTCCAGCATGTGGCTGCCCACCGTCATCGGTGGATAGAACGTCGCACCATACATGTCGTCAAAGCCGATCACTGAAACATCATCCGGCACCCGCAGCCCACGCTCGGTCGCTGCAACGTAGGCGCCCAGCCCCATGTGCTCCGTGCAGCAGACAATGCCGGTCGCACCGAACGTTCCTTTGTACCGCTCCAGAATTGCGTTCCGTGAGTGCTCCACGTCCTGGACCAGGGATTCCTGCCAGTTCCCGCTGTCCCGCGGCTCCACGATAACTTCGTCGCCCGCGATCCCCAGAGCACCGACAGCCTGGCGATAGGCTTCGCGACGAGCGCCGGCAACGCAACCGACGCCGCGTTCCGTATCCACCAGAAGCAATCGCTTGTGCCCCAGTTCGGCCAGATGGTGCACAGCATCGGTAATGCCCGGGGCCTCATCAAGGTAGACAGAGGGGAACGCCGCTTTGCCGATGTGATTCGTGAGTACGATCGGCAGCTTGCTCTCTTTCTTGAGCATCGCCTCTGCCGTGCGATACAGATGCGTTTCCAGAATCAGTGCATCGATCCGGCGCTCGCGGAGAAACTGCAGACCAGTGGCAACCCCGTCCGAGGCGTCCTGCCAGCCGATGGACACGAACTGGTATCCTCTGGCGCGGGCGCCGACGTCAATACCGGCAACCATCTGGGTGTGGAACAGCCCGCCGTAGGCCGGATGTTCGATCGCCTGTTCGCTGGGCTTGTGGTTGACCATGCCGATCGCCAGCGAACGGCCCGTCTGCAAGGCTCTGGCATGGTAGTTCGGCAGATAGCCGAGTTGCCCGGCAACCTGCATCACGCGTTCGACGGTTGCCGCTTTGAACAGGTCGCTCTCCGGCGGTCCCTTCATGATTCGCGACACGCTGGCAACGCTGACTCCGGCTTCCGCGGCGATATCCTGCAGGCGTGCTGCCATACTTCACTAACTCCAGAATTCAGTTGACAGACAAAAAATCCAACGCTTTGTTGAAACGTTTTAATAAAATCCATGAAGCCGGCGAAGTCAAACGGTTTTGGGCAGAATCTGCGACCGCCAAGTAGCGCGGGCCTCTGTCCCGCGTTCCTCCGACCGCGGGTTCGCGATTCTGTCGCGCAGCGCCGCTGCTGCCGCCCGACGCGGAGATAAAGACCGCGCCGCAAAACGGCAGAAAATACACCGTTACACGGAACTTTCGGCGATTCTTGCAATCGTTTTAAATATGCACCCCACAGCGGCCATTCCAGTGTTATTGCGAAAAAGTTGTCGCAATACGGTCCGGCAGGCGGCGGATCGCCGGAGGACGCCGGCGGTTTGCGCCGTCCGGCTTGTATTCAGCCTGAAATACGCTAAATTCCCAGACTAATTGGAGAATCACAACCCCCACCCATGTTGCTGCAGAACACAAAGAATCCTCCTTTCGCGGTAACGTTTTCGCGAAATAGAAACGGAGCGTAATCATGGCGTCGCTGAAAGACGTGGCAAAACTCGCGAACGTGAGTGTCAGTACGGCCAGCAAAGTGCTGAATACCGGCAGTGAGATTGAGCGCTTGAGCGACGCCTGCATCCGCCGCGTCCGGACCGCCGCGAAGGAGTTGAGTTACCGTCCGAACTATCATGCCCAGGGCATGCAGCGCGGCACTTCAATGACCGTCGGACTGGTGATCGATGTGCCGCACAGCCGGGATCTGGTGGGGCAGCCGTACTTCGCCAAATTGATCGGCGGCGTGCAGTCTGCTTGTAACGAAGCCGGCTATTCGCTCAGTCTGATTTCGGGCCACAACGGGATGTCCGCCTTCGATACGGGGTTTGAGCATCTCGGACAACGCCGCATCGACGGCCTGGTACTGTTGGGATCCTTGAGTCGGACGAAAGCGATCGAACTGGATCGGCTGACAGATTTTCCGGTTGTCATCATCCAGCCGCAAGTACCGACTCGACTGCCGTCCGTGAACATCGACACCAGCGCCGGGATTTCCCTGGCGGTCCGGCATCTGGCGGAGTTGGGGCATCGCCGGGTGATGTGGCTGGGCCCGCGGGACGAACGTCAGCAGGCGTTCGCCGCGACGGCCTGGGAACACGGGATTCAGGGGGAACTGTGCATCCTCGACGGCGACCGCGAAGCGGCGAGTCTGATCGACGCAGCCGGCGAGCAGCTGCTGGCCCACTATGAGCAACACGACCCTGAAGTCTCCGCTGTGGTCTGCTGGAATGACCTGATCGCCGTCGGCGTTTACGAAGCCATGCGGCACCTGGGCAAGCGGATTCCGGATGACATGTCGGTGGTGGGCTTCGACGACATGCACGCGGACCTGCTCAGCCCGCCGCTGACATCGGTCAGTCATCGTCTGCACGCCATGGGCAGCAGCGCCGGTGGACTGCTGTTCGAGATTATCGGCAGCGGTCGGCCGGCAAACGAGTTTGCCGGCCGCCACGTCGACGTCGAAGCAACGCTGTCTCCCCGTCAGAGCACCATCCCTTACGAGGGCGGCGTCGAATGATTGTGTTTGGCCGACCGGCGCGGCGGCAATAACGGATTTTGAATGCAAACAAGGAGAGATCAGATGACACTGAAGCGAATGCTGACACTCGCTGTTCTGCTCGTCCTGACGTCCGCCTCGGCTCAGGACCATATCTGGGTAGAAGGGGAAGACGCTGCGGTACGGAAGAACAAACCGCACCCGTGGTGGTACGACAAAGTGAAAAAGGATGCATTGTCCGGCAACGCGTGGATTTCGCACTTCAACAAGGATGTCGAGGGCATGGTCGGGTATGCGATCAACGTGCCGAAGGGCGGCACCTACACCTTCTGGCTGCGGGCCAACCCGCTGAAGACCAGGCTCTCCTATCAACTGGATACGGGGCAATGGACTCTCGTGAATTTCGGCGGCGACGTCCGCGGCAGGATGAACATCGCGGCCGATAACAAACCGGACCTGCGTTTCATCGCCTGGGTCAAAGCCGGCAAGCTGAAACTGACCAAAGGCAAACACACGCTGAACTTCAAATTCCACAGCCAGGCGCAGAACCACGGGGCGATCGACTGCTTCTGTCTGACGCTGAAACCGTGGGTGCCGTCCGGCGCCATGAAGCCCGGTGAAGCCGGCGGCGGCGCCGTAACGAAGACGCCGGTCGGCCCGGATAAAGCAATCTGGATCGAGGGTGAAGACGCGGCCCGACGGACGACCACGTCGCACAACTGGTACAACTCGGTGAAGAAAGATGCGCTCTCCGGCAACCAGTGGGCCGGCCACTTCGATAAAGGCAAGGCCGGTACGCTGACCTACTCGTTCGACGTCGTCAAAGCCGATACCTACACCTTCTGGCTCCGCGGCAACCCGCTGCGCAGCAAAGTGACCTGGACGATCGACAACGGCACCTCGAAGACGATCGACTGGAAGGGCGCTCGCGGCCGGATGAACATCGCCGGCAACAACAAGCCGGACATGCGTTTCATCGCCTGGGTGCAGGCCGGCAAGGTCCGGTTGGCCGCCGGCAAACACTCGTTGAAAATCACTCTCGCCAGGGGCGACGAAAAGATCCCGAACCACGGCGCCGTTGACTGTATGGCTTTCGTCCGTATTCCATGGGTACCCAGCGGCAGGGAGAGACCCTCGGTGACGACCAAAGGCGCGCTGAAGCCCGATACCTGGTTCCCGGTCCTCGGCATGGAGGACGAGTTCTCCACCGAGTCCGTCATCGACATGAGCAACTTGGTTGAAGCGCCCGCCGGCAAGTACGGCTTTCTGACACGTAAGGGTGAGGACCTGCAGTTTGAGAAGGCGACCAGGCCGGTCAAGTTCTGGGGCATCGGCTCCAATCTGGGCCGGCGTTCGGCCGCTGCCATGGAGCAGTCGGCGCGCTGGTACCGCAAAATGGGCATCAACCTGGTGCGTCAACATACCGTGGTCGGCGCGACCGGCCTGCTTGCTGCCGACGGCAAACTCGACGCCAGCCGCATGGACCGCTACGACCGCTGGTTCGCCACCCTGAAGAAGCACGGCATCTACTCGACCTGGTCGGTGGTCTATCCGCACCACGGCGTCATCCTGCAGCGTCATGACAAACTGGATCCGGCGCGCAAGGCGGAACTGACGAAAGGACAGAAGGGCAATGCCTACAAGGTCGGCGACATGATCAACCTGGATCGCGATCTGCAGGACATCGTGCTGGCGATCTTCAAGGAACTCCTCAACCACAGGAATCCGCATACGGGACTGGCGTACAAAGACGACCCGGCACTGATCGTGGTCGAGTTCCAGAACGAGAGCAATCTCTTCTTTCATACCATCAACAACCTGCGCGCCGGCAAGATGCCGGTGTACGCGAAGTTCACCCGCAGGAAGTTTTTCGAGTTTATCAAGAAGAAGTACGGCAGCAAGGCCAAGGTCGCGACGGCCTGGGGCAACAAGTGGGACAAGAACGACAACTGGGATGCCGGCGAACTCGGACTGATGGGCGCGTACCACTGGGGGCAGGACGGCCCGAAATACGAATACAAAGGCCAACTCCGCCGCTGCGGCGACTTCATCGAATTCCTCGCCGACTGCCAGCGCCGCTACTACGAACGCCGCTACCGGGAACTGCGCGCCATCGGCTTCAAGGGCATCCTGGTGACCACCGCCTGGAAGGGCGTCGGCGCCGCGAGTCTGGCAAACCTGTACTGCGACAATGTCGGGGATCAGATTGATCGGCATAACTACTTCGGCGGCGGCGCCGGCGGTCATCGCATTACGGAAGGCAAGGTGAAGAACGCCACACACCTGTCGCAGCCGGGCCGCGGTCTGCTGAACCTCGGCCTGTCGCAGGTGGCAAACAAACCGTTCGCCGTCAGCGAGTGGAGCATGATGCCGCCGGCGCCGTGGAAGGCCGAAGCCGCGCCGCTGTACGCCTTCTACGGCATGGGCCTGCAGGGCTGGGACTGCAGCTACCACTTCTGTTCATCGGCATCTCGACTGGGCGACGGCTGGCCCGGGCTCGGCAAATACGTCTCGCATACGCCGCACTACATCGGGCAGTTCCCGGCGCTGGCGTTCGCGATCTACAACAACCATATCGAGGAAGGCGACGTCGTTGCCGCCCGCCGTGTCGGGACGAAGGACCTCTTTGCCGGCAAGGACGTCCTGCGCCAGTCGATCGCGCAAGGGGGGCACGACACCAAAGAACTCGCCGCGAACGTGGTGACGCCGCCCGAAGCCCTGGCAGCCGGCAAGGTGACCATTGCGTTTGACGGCGGCCGGAGCCGGATGACGGATCTGGGCAAATACTGGGACAAGCAGGCAAAGACCATTACGTCCACGACCGGCCAACTGCAGTGGAACTACGGCGACCGCTATGTCGAGGTGCGAACCGCCAGGACCCAGGCCGTCGTCGGCTTTGTCGGCGGCAGGACGGTCAAGCTGCCGGCAGTGACGGCAGCGGTAAGAACGCCGTTTGTCTCGTTGATCTTTACGCCCTTGGACAACCTGGAACTGGCCAGGTCGAAGCACATCCTGATCACCGCCATGGCGCGCGACAAACAGAAGGGCGCCAAATTCAACGCGGACTGGTCGAAACTGATCACGGTCGGCGGGCCGCCGCTGTTGCTGGAGCCGGTGCAGGCAACCATCAAGTTGGCCGGCGCCGAGCCGCAGTCCATCCGGCCGCTCGATGTTTACGGCGTGCCGATAGCTGAGAAGGTGAAGATAAAAGCCGACGGCACGTTCCAGATCGACGGGACCTACGCCGCCTGCTACTACGAGATCAAACGTTGACGCTGCAACCAGCGCCCCAACGGGGCTGCATCACCATAGCCCAGGCCAACGGCCTGGAACAGGGGTCCGAGGATTTCTCAGTCCTGAAGGGGGTGCTCAGCCTTGGGCGCAGATTTTGGGAAGCCCTGCAGGCTTCGAGGAACAAGCGGATTTCACACCCGGACCGTCGGCCTGGGCTAAGCTGGACTTGCCCCTTCAGGCCAAGGCGGCGAAACACAACGATCAAGACAACGGAATTGGATTCGAAGAAACTGGATTGGAAGGAGAGAATACATGATCAAACGACTGCTGTACGCATTTATGCTCGTGGCGCTGGGGTGGCCGGCGGCGGCACAGAACCACATCTGGCTTGAGGGCGAGGCCCCGACGTCCGTGTCGAAACTGAAACAGGTTGGCGGCGTGGAAAAGGTGAAGGGCGGCAAAGGCTATGGCTTCGAAGCCTGGGGCAACGCCGACATTATGTCCGGCGGCAAATTGCTGCACGTCAACATGAACTCCGGCCAGGCGGCCAAGTACCTGCCCGACGACGGTTTGGTTGTCAGCTACGACTTCACCGTCAAGCAGGCCGGCAAACATGCCGTCTGGGCGCGCATCGGCTATGAATGGGTGCGCAGCAACTTTCAGTGGCGCGTCGACGACGGCGCCTGGACAACGTCCGACAGCAATGTGCCGACGGTGAACATTCAGCCGATCCAGACCTGGAACGAACTGGCCTGGCTCAAGCTCGGCGAACAGAAACTGTCCGCCGGCAAGCACCGCATCGAGTTCAAGCACTACAAATACGACGTCAACCGTCGCGGCAAGAAGTCGACGTCCCGCATTCTGCACATGCTCGACTGCATGTGCATCACGCCCGCTGAATTCCGGCCGGCCGGCAAGTGGCAGCCGGGTCAGGACCACCGCAGTGCAAAAGACAAGCAGGCAGAACAGAATGCTTTCAAGATCAACGCCAAGGCCGGTCCCGACGGTCGCGCCTGGACCGAGTTGGACGGGCTCTGGACGACGGCGGTCTGGGATGAGCAACCGGTCAACGAGGCAGCCCGTGTCGGTCCGGTCAAGGAGCTCCCGGCTCTCGAGGAACTGCGCTGGTTTGCCTATCGCGCCCCCGGTGACCGCGACGCCCAGCACCCGGAAATGGGCTTCAGCCATCGCTACCTGGTTCGCGCCAGACTCGACGTCCCTGCGGCCGCCCGGGGCAAAGGCTTCTTCCTCGATGTGCAGCGGTCGAATCTGATCGCCAGCGTATTTGTCAACGGCAAGTATGCCGGTTGGACCAAGACCTTTCACACGGGCTGGCAACTGGACTTGAGCCAGGCGATCGAGCCCGGCACAGTGAATGACCTGGTCATCGTGTTCAAGGATGCGTACTACAGTTTGAACCCCGCGCGTGACGCACAGGCACTGGCGCGCGGCGGCAATCGCGCCTATTGGAATCTCCCGCGCGGCTTCCTCCATGACAACCAGGGCACCGCCGCCAGGCATGACTTCCCGGTCGCCGCCGATGTGCGGACCGGGATTCTGGAAACCGCCAGCCTGGTGGTCTGCGGCCCGGTGTATGCCGCGGACGTATTCGCCAAGCCGTCGGTCAAGAACAAGAAGCTCGGACTGGAAGTCACGGTCCACAATCCCACCGGCGAGGCGGTCAACGCAGAGATCACGAACACCGTTGTGCCGTGGAACAAAGGGCAGGGCGGCAAAGCGGAATGCAGCTTCCCCCGGAAGCAGATTACGCTGGCAGCCGGCGAAACCAAAACCATCAACCTGTCGCAAGCCTGGGCCCAGCCCCGCCTCTGGTGGCCGGATGATCCCTTCCTCTATTGGGTCGTGACCGAGGTGGACGTCGACGGCAAAGTGGTCGACATGAAGAAGACACGCTTCGGCTTTCGCGAGTGGGATTGGTCGACGCACATGTTTGTGCTCAACGGCGTCAAGTGGCCGATGTGGGCCGACCTCAGCTGCAACGGCCGGCCGCCGCAGGAACAGGTGAAGACGGCAAAGACCAGCCATCAGAACCAGATGCGCTACTGGCACCGCGGCGGCCTGGGCAAGCTGACCCGGCGGGAAGCGCTGAACTACTTCGATGAGCACGGCATGATCGTGCGGTCCTCCGGCACGTTTGACGGCCAGCGGGCCAATTACGGCGGCGGCTTGCGGGAACCCGATCCCAACGGCAAGCCGGACAAGCGCGGGCGCCGGCCGCTGCGCGCGAAACAGCATTTCTTCAAGAACTGGGACGACCAGATGGCGGCCTGGGTCAAGGAAGAGCGCAATCATCCCAGCATCTATATCTGGTCGCTTGAGAACGAGATCGTCTATATCAACGTCAACAACCTGGGCCAGTGGCGCGAGGTCGAACCGGCGATCAGCGCCAGCGCCAAAAAGGTGCTGCAGCTGGATCCGACGCGACCGGTGATGGTCGACGGCGGCAACTGCCTGCGCGACGAAAGCCTGCCGGTGAACGGCGCGCATTACACCGAGTTCATGAACGGCGCCTTCCGGGATATGCCGGACCTGGCCTACAGTCGCAAGCAGTATTACGACAAAGACCGGCCGCAGCGCGGCGCCTGGCGGATGGTGCCCAATCGCCCCATCATGAAGGGCGAGGTCTACTTCGCCAACGGCTATGCTACAGACCGCTTCGCCACCATCGGCGGCGACCGCTGCTTCATCGGCCGCGGCGAAACGCGGGAGGCCCGCGGGTTCTTCGCCAAGATGCTCAGCGAAGGCTATCGCTGGGCCGAAGTCGCCTCCTTCCATTTCTGGATGGGCGGCGAAGCCGATCACATGTACTGGAACTCGTGGTCGCCGGTTGCCGTGTTCTGTCGCCAATGGAACTGGACCTTCGGTGAGCAGACCGAGATCAGCCGCACGCTGAAGGTCTTCAACAGCACGCGACATCCCGACCCGATCGAAGTGACCTGGGAACTGAAGGTCGACGGCAAACGCCTTGCGGGCGAAACGAAAATCTTCGACGTCGCCCCCGGCGAAGCCGAGCAGTTCGGTATCCGTTTCACCACGCCTGCGGTGACGAAGCGTACGGGCGGCGAGCTGGTGTTGGTCGCCAAGCGCAAGGGCAAGGAGGTCTTCCGCGATACGAAACCGTTGACTGTGATCGCGCCGAACCGGATTGCCACGCCCTCTCTGAAGCAAGGCGCTCTGGCGGTCTACGACCCGAAAGGCACCGTCAAAGACCATCTCCGCAAGCGGGGCATCAGCTTTGTTGAGATCGCTGAATACGGTACGGCGCCGACGGCCGCCGCGGTGATTATCCTGGGCGGCGACGCCGTGCCGGACGGGAAGTCGACGGACACGTACTGGTACAGCCTGGCGGCGGCCGGCAAAAAGGTCGTTGTTCTGGACCAGAAGCATCCTTTGTACTATCAGGCGATCCCGGCGGACCTGAAGCCGACAAAGTATACCGGACGCTTCGGGTTCAGTGAGGATCTGTCACACCCGGTCTTCAAGGGCATGGACCAGTCGGATTTCTTCTGCTGGGGGAACGATCATGTGATGTACCGCAACGCCTACCGCAAGGGCACGCGCGGCGGCCGCAGCCTGCTGCAGTGCGACAACAGCCTGTCCTGCAGCGCGCTCTTCGAATCGCAGGTCGGCGACGGCTTGCTCATCCTGAGCCAGTTGGCGATCAGCGACAAACTCGGCGAACTCGGTGTCGCGCAACAGGTGTTCAACAACCTGTTGAGCTACGCCGCTGCCTTCAAACCGGTTCGCAAAGAGACGCATGCCGCCGTCGAGGCAGGAGGGCTGAAAGCCAAACTGCTGGATAGTATTCACGTGAAGCACAACAAGGCGGCGTCGCCGCTGGCGGCTTTGAAGCCCGGCCAGGTGGCCGTTGTCGATGCGACACCGGCAAACCTGAAGGTGCTGGCGCAGAACCGCGCCAAGGTCGAGAGCTTCTGCAGGAGTGGCGGCTGGCTGATGATCTGGGGGTTGACTCCGGAAGGCCTGGCGGACTTCAACAAAGTCGTCGGTCACAACCATGTGATTCGCGAGTTCCAGCAGGAGCGCGTCCTGCTCAGCTACCCGCAGGATCCCCTGGCGTCCGGGTTGACGCTTCGTGATGTGGTGATGGATACCGGCCAGAAGATGTATGGCTGGATGGCGCTGAAACGACCTGACCGCGATGGCTTCAAGTACATCGTCGATCACACGGACATCGCACCGTTCTGCAAATTCCCCACGCCCGTTGAGCTGGGGAAGCCGAGCAACGAAAATCCCGGTGTCGACCACTGGCCGCGGAATATGGTCAACGGTTTCACCAGCGACGACAACTGGGCCTTCACCTACACGATCATCATGGATCGGGGCGACAAACGAAGGTTCACGCTGGAGCTGCCCAAGGAAGAAGAGCTGGTGGCCTTGAAGATCCGGCCCAGCCGGTTGTACCATCCGATTACCGAGATCAAGATCTACTTCGACGCCGATCCGAAACCGGTCGTTGCCGAGATCCCGGTGCGTGACAACCCGATCACGGAAGACATCCCCGTGAAAGGCCGTAAAGCAAAGAAGATCACTCTGGAAATCTCCGACTGGCAGAAGTCCGGGAAGAAGAATATCGTCGTTATCGACAACCTCTGGCTCCGCGTGAAACGCAGTGAGGACTACGTAAAGAACGTCAAAAGCTTGTTGAACATCGGCGCCCTGATGCGGTACAGCATTGGCGACGGCGGCATCGTTCTGAACCAGATCAATCTGGTCGAGAACGAGAAGAACCCGGCAAACCGCACCAGGAAAGCGACGATTACCAAAACCCTGCTGAAGAACATGGGCGCGACCTTCAACGGCGGCAGCAAGACCGTGGTTGCCGGCGCCGGCCTCGACTATGAACCGGTAAAAATCCCGGACGGCAAGTTCAACGCCTATGTCCATAACAAGGGCAAGCCGGGCTGGTTCAAAGGCCCGGGGACGATGTCCGCGCTGCCCGTCGGCCGACAGACCTATTCGAACGTCGAATACTCCCTGTCGGACTTCAGCACTTCGCCGGTGCCGTCGGTGTTCATGCTGAAGAACCGCCGTAACCAGGTGAAGGAGACGGAGATCAAGGACATCAAGATCGGCCGTAAGGCGGACGCCCTGTTCTTTCTGCACACGCTGCAGCCGGAGGGCGGCTACGACCGCAATTACAGCCGCTGGGCCCGCCGGAAGCGCGGGCCGGCGCCGAACCCGCCGGTGGCCTTCAAGTACGTCGTCCACTACGACGACGGTAAAACCGTCGACATCCCCGTCGTTTATCAGCGGCACATCGGTCCGTGGGCCACGCCGCTGCCGCGACCGCTGCCGGAAGCCGGGCTGGCCTGGGTCGGCGACTTCGAGAATCCCCGCCGCGGCGAGAAGGCGGCGGTTTATTCCATGCAATGGGACAACCCGCGCCACAAGAATACGATCACGAGCATCGACATCGTTTCCGTCAACGGCGGCAAGAACGGCGCCCCGGCCGTCTTCGCCATTACCACCGCAACCGTCATCAAGTAGAGAAGAATACGGGAAACCGGGATCTCCCCACGCTGAAGGCGTGAAACATGGTAGCCTGGGGTTGGCTGCAGGCCTACCCCAGGTTCGGTGTTGAGTTATCTTCAACGCTGAAGGCGTTGTACAAGAACTCCGTCCGGATGCAATAAGCATCGGCGAATAACACAGAATAAAACAGGGGAGTATCACTCCCCGGAATAGCAGAAGTTATGAGTCTTGAAATCAAGCAACAGAAACTATCTCCGCTCGACAAAATCCCGTTACCGAAACACAGCTCCGGCACCTATGTCGTCTTCGACGGCCGCGGCCGCGAGTACGCTCGCATCGATGCGGATACAGCAACGGATGTTGTTGTCAGCGGCGCGCTGGGCAGCCACCAGATCCTGCTGCTGGATGATGCCGGCAAGGTGGTCGACACCGGTGCTGTCCGCGTGGATTGCCGGACGTCGCTGACGGAAGATACCGGTGAGTTCGAACGGTTGTTCAACGCGATCTTCGACACGATGGACGGCTGGGGCGAGGGCGATCACGCCCTGCGCATTAACGGCAAACGCTACAGCTATTTCGTCTCCTGGATCCGCGACCACGTGCACACGCTGAAGGGAATGAAATACTTCACCGACGACATCAAGTCCGCCATCGAATTGTACGCCGACTACCAGCGGGAAGACGGCATGATCTGGGACAAGGTGAAGCAGATGCTGCCGGCGGACCGCCAGTACTGGCGCGATTGGGAATTCGCCGAAGGCGACTTCATCCGCAAGATCCCCGGCAACCCGGACCGCCGATTCCAGCGGATCCCGGTTGAGAACGACGTGGAATACCTCTGGATTGAAGGTCTCTACTACACGTGGAAAGCCTGCGGCGACGACGACTGGATGAAGGACCTCCTTGATAACGCGATCCGCGCCGTGCGCTACGCCACCAGCGATCCCTATCGCTGGAGTGAAACCTTCGGCCTGCTCAAACGCGGGTACACCATTGACAGCTGGGATTTTCAGCATGCCGATGACATCGCGATCAGCGGCAGTGCGATGCGCGTGGACCTGCAGAGGACGAAGTTCGGCGTCATGTTCGGCGATAACACCGGCATGGCCGCCGCTTGTCGCTATCTCGCCGAAATGCTGCGGACTGCCGGGCGCGGCGGCGAAGCCCCGGAGTTCGAGCAACTCGCTGCAACATTGAAACAGCGCGTCGACGACCTGGCCTGGAACGGCGAGTTCTACACCCACCATGTCAGCGAGGATCCGTCCTTCAAACGCGACGTCGGCGATACGGACGAGAGTGCGCAGGTCTGCCAATCAAACGCGTATTCGCTGAATCGCGGGTTGACGCATGCGCAGTGCCTGGCGATCATCAAGACCTACCAGCGCATTGGACGGAACCTGCCGCCCGGTTCGCCGGGTGAATATTATGCGATCTATCCGCCCTTCGACAACGGCTTCAACTTCCCGCCCGGCGACTACATGAACGCCGGCGTCACCACGATCTGCGCCGGCGAACTCGCGCACGGCGCCTTTGAACACGGTTGTGAAGAGTATGGCGTCGACATCCTGACCCGCGTCGCCGATTGGGCCGAGGCCTTCAACGGACATCTGAATTGCTGTCTGACCGGGATGTACCCGGAAAAACCCGAGCGCAGTTTCGCCACGGTGTCGCTGGCGGACGCGGCCAATGTCGATCTCCACGGCGACGGCGCCGAGGGTGTTGTCGGATGGACGGGCGAGGGCGCCAACGATATGAGCGGATTGCCGGTCGGCACGCAAACCTTCTGTGATATTGAATTCGACATCGTTGACCCGGCGGCAAACGGTCGTCGAGCTGTACTGGGCATCGCGTCCGGCAGCAAGTACAAGAGTGCGGAGACCGTCGATATCGGCGCCCGCGCAGAATCCATCTACCTCCTGCACGCCTGCAACGGCAGAGGGCAAGTCGGTGAATTCAATGTGCACTACGAGGACGGCGCCAGCGAAACGCAATACGTCAACAGCGGCAAACAGATTGACAGTTGGTTCATGCCGGCGCCGGACGTCAAGGTCGGCGGCAGGTTTACCCGGCCGCTGGACCTGCACCTGGCCTGGTGGGGGGCAAACCGCAAGTTCGAGAACGTCGGCGTCTTCGTCTACGGCTGGAACAATCCGCACCCGGACAAGACGATTACGCGCATCGAGTTTGTCGCGGCCCAAACCAACGTGCCCTGGTTCATTTGCGGGCTGACCCGGTGCGATGCGCCGGTATATTTTGCAATGCCGGGCCTGGCGTCTTCACATGGGATTCCGGACAACTGGGGTGCGGCGGCCGTGCTCTACGGCCTGATCGAAGGTTTGGCCGGAACCTACAACGCCGCTCCAGGTTTTGCTGAGGCGAAGGTGGTCCCGCGCTGGACGGCGTCGGACGTTAACGAAGTGGACATCGCAGCGGTTCTGCCGGCGTCGGAAGGCTATGTACGTTACCGCTACAAGCACGACGGCAAGAGTCTGTCCATGGAACTGGCAGCCAACGCCGACAAAACGAGGTGCGAGGTCCTTTTGCCGCCCGGCAGTTCCGTCAGACACGTGAAGGTCAACGGCGCCGAGGTATCTTTCGAAATGAAGACGATCGAGGAATCCGCCTACTGCTGCTTCGACCTTGCCGGCATCGGCGCGAAGCAGATCGATATCAAACTTTAGAGGAGATTCGCATGCGGGCATTTGGTTTGTTTGGCCTGTTGTTTGCCGGCCTGACGGCTGTCGCCGGGCCGACGCTGATCGATCTGTCGAAGGCTGTCAATATGGGCTTCCGCGATGAGGTCGACGGCGACAAAAAGGGCGGCTGGACGGATCAGGGCGGGAATGACTTTCGCACGATGCCGGTGGGCCGCCAGACGCTGTGCGGGGTGCCGTTCACCATCCTCGACCCGGCGAAGAACAACGGCAAAGGCTGCCTCGTGCTCAACGGCGCCGGTCGCGATTACTTTGCCGGCGAAGCGACCGCAACCGTCAACGCCAGCGGCGGTGCGATCGCCTTTCTGCACACGCTGGCCTGGGGCGACCGGGACCCGGTGGCGACCTATGTCGTCACCTATGCCGACGGCAAAACGTTGGATGTGCCGATCCGCCAGGGCAAGGAGATTGTCGGCTGGTGGGGCACGCCGGAGACGGACAACGTCAAAGTCGCGATCATCGGCAAGAACCTGGCGGCCCGCAAAGTCAGCGTCCAGGCCTGGGTCTGGACGAATCCGCGACCGGGCAAGGTCATCGAATCGATCACATTCCGATCGACGGGCAGCAAAGGGATCCCCATCATCGTTGCCGCCACGGTGCTGGACAAGCCGGTCGCGTTGAAGTCCGAGCTGCCGCCGCGGCCCGAACTGCCGCTGCCCGGTTTCACGATGATCGAGGCTGAGAGCTTCAAGAGCTTCAATGTGCCGCCTTCGAAGGAGCCGAACGACGAGGATAAAGCAGGTCTTGGCAAGAAGGTCTATGACACGTGGCCGGACCCGAAATTCAGCGGCGGCCATTTGTTCGAGATCAAACCGCCTGCGGCACAGCGCCTGCAGATGGACGCGAAACCGCAATGGCTGAAAGACAAGGAACTGCGATTGGAGTACGAGTTCGATGCCGACAAGGATGCGACTTATACCTTCTGGGCGCGCATCGGGCCGGCAAACAACTACAGCGAGTTCCTCTGGCGGGTGGATGACGGTGAGCCCGGCACAATCACGTACGACAACCCGTTCCTGGATATGTGGGATATTTCGTTCTGGGTCACGCTCGGTTGGGTGAAGCTCGGCGAACACGAACTCAAGGCCGGCAGGCATATCCTGCACATCGTCGTACCGAAGCCCGGCAAAGGCACGGCGGCGGCGGCGATGAATTCCCTCGAGAACGATCTGGAGGAGGAGCTTGGGCTCGGCGGCATCGACGAGAAGAAAGGCAGCAAAGGCAAGGGAAAGGAGAAGAAGAAACAACGGCGCTGGGGCGTTATGGCCGACTGCTTCGCCGTCTCGCGCATTCCGTTTCAACCTTGCGGTACGCTGCAGGCCGGCGAGAAATTCAACACCGTCAAGTGGCTCGACGAACCCGCGCGCAACGCAGCATTGGACTTCAGCAGTGAGACGCTCAAGAGCGACGGCGCTCGCGACATTTTTGAGCTTGACGGGCTCTGGGAAATGGCGCGCGATCAGGAGCCGATTCCGTCGCCTCATCTGGACGACGAGAAGAAATTGCGCGGGCCGCTGACGGAAATGCCCGACCCCAAAACGCTCTCCTGGCTGGGCGTGCGCATCCCGCATCTCGGCGATAAGCGCGACCTGCTGTCGATGCTGCATCGGCGTTGGTACCGCAAGTTTGTGGCGCTCCCGAAAGACCTCGACGGCAAACGGGTCAAGCTGCATTTCGGTGAATCGAACTACACCACCTCGGTCTTCGTCAACGGCAACCTCTGCGGCACGCACTTCGGCGGCTATGTCCCGTTTTCGATCGACATTACGGATGCTCTGGAACCCGGGAAGAGCAATGAGATCATGGTCGGCGTCAAAGGTCTCGGTTACTACCGCCGGGAGTACCGGCCGGAGGTGCCCTGGTATTTTAAACAAGGTTTCTCGCGTCAGATGCTGGTCCCCGGCCGCACGGGCTGGCACAAGGCCAACCCGGACGGCATCGCCGGCTCCGTCTGGATTGAGACACAAGGCGCGGTGAATGCGAACTACCTGTTCGTGCAGTCGAAGTTTGCTGACAGGAAGATCGTGTGTTCGGCGGAAGTTTCGAACAACACCGGCGCAGCTTTTACCGGCAAGGTGAGCTATGCCGTCACGGACCGTCAGGGAGGCGAGGTATCCGCCGTCGGCGAAGCTCAACTCTCTCTGGCGCCCGGCGAGACCAAAGAAGTCTCAGTGACCGGTTCCGCCGCGAAGCTGACCCCCTGGTTCCCCGGAAAGCCCCACCTGTACCAGATCCGCGTTGTGATCCGTGACGCCAACGGCAAGCCCGTCGACGTTGCCCAAGACACCTTCGGCTATCGCGAGATCACGCTTGACGGCAGATTTATCCGGATCAACGGCAAGCGGATGAACTTTCGCAGTGTGATCACGGGGAAGGGCGCTACGATCGAAGACGTTGTCGGCCACTGGCGGGAGTACAACTGCAATACGATTCGATTGCCTCACAGCGGCTGGAATCGGCATTTCAAGAAGGACCCGCAGCGCTCGACCCTGTGCTACTGCGACGAGAACGGGATCATGGTGCGGTTCAATTCGCAGATCAACGGAATGTTCATTGACCTCGCTACCAACAGCGACGAGTTCTGGCAGAACGCCACGGACTACCTGGTGAAGTTCACCAAGGCGTACCGCAACCATCCGAGCGTGATCATCTGGACCAGTGAGAACGAACTGGATCTGATTTCGAATATGGCCAATCACAAGTGGTTCAAAGAGAAACAGTGGAAGATGATGACCGCGTCAAAGCGGGTCGATCCTACCCGTCCGGTGATGGGCGACGGCGCCGGCGATCTGCTGGGTAAATGCGAAATGTGCAACTGGCACTACTGCGAAGTCGGCCCGATTGTCGACCCCAATGATCTGCGTTCGATGCAGGAGGGCGCCGGCCTGGGGCAGGGGGCCGTCTACCCGGACAACGCGTACACGCTGGAGCGCGTGGCGAGCAAATGCGTCCGTCGCCCCTGGGACCGCAAGCGTCCGCTCTGGGTTGGGGAAACCTACTTCTACAGCGGCAAAGTGAAGTGGCAGGGCTGGATCGGCGGGGATGAAGCCTTGTCCGGCCGGCTCGCTGCGAATGTCGCCAGCGCGCGCTTCATCAATATGCTGGTGCGCGGCTATCGCTGGGCCGATGTCGCCGGGTTCAACATGTTCGTGTCGTTTGACCGCATTCCCGGTGAGAAGATCAAACGCTCCCTGGCGCCGATCGCGGTTTTTGCCCGCGAGTACAACCGCAACTTCTACACGGGCCAAAGTATCAAACGGACTGTTCGCGTCTTCAATGATACGCTTGATCCCGGTCCGATTCGGTTCGAGTGGGCCCTGACAAGTCGGGGCAAGACACTGGACCAGGGCAGCTCAACGCATCGTCTCGCCGCGGGATTCTCGAAGGAACTCGGCATCGAAGTAAAGGTCCCGGCAGGCATCACGCAACGGGCGGAAGCCGAGCTTGTCTTTCGTCTTTTGCGGCTTGGCAAGGAGGTCTTCAGCGAGAGGACTCCGGTGGCATTGCATCCGCCGGTCGCGACGATTGCAAACCCCGCAGAGCTTGACATCTGGCTGTATGACCCGAAGGAGGTCCTGGCGCCCTGGCTCAGAAAACGCGGGGTGGCCCCGCAGCAGTTGGCCAGGCTGTCGGCAGTCAAGGACAAGAGCGGCCTGCTGATTGTCGGTCCGCACGCTGTCTCCGGTCGGGCCGACGGCGCTTTGCGGTTTGCCGCTGCTTTCGCCGGGGCCGGTGGCCGGGTGTTGGTGCTGGAACAGAAGAAGCCGGTACCCGGCAGTGCCTTGCCGGTGCCCGTGAGAACCGCCGCGGCCGCCAGTTCGTTTGCCTATCCGCGTGGCGCGCACCCGGCGCTCAACGGGATCAGGGAACGGGATCTCTGCTGCTGGGCCGCAGACCATGTCGTGTTTGAAGGCAGCTATCAACGCACGCCGCATTGGCCGGTCATTGTCGAGGCCTCGTCGAAGGACGGCATGAATCTGGCGCCGGTCGTTGAACTCGGCTGGGGCAGGGGACATTACATCCTCAGTCAGCTGCGGCTGCAACCCAACCTCAATCGTGAGCCGATCGCCGATAGAATCCTGCGGAACTTCATCGCGTACCTGCTGGCGAAGCCGAGGCGGCCGGCACGGCTGGCGATGATGCCGTCGAAGAACGGCGGCGAAGAACTGGTACTGAAAGACTACAAGCTGAAGTGGAAGAAGATCGACCGCGGCCTGGGCTTTGAGATGGCAATCGAAGGCAACTACACCGACGCCGATGTTATTATGCTGCCCGGGACCAAGAAGGCCGTCGGCGCCTTGGCCGGTTCGAAGCAGGGACTCCAGGCGTTCGGCGAACGCGGCGGCTGGGTCCTGATTAACGGACTCGCCGGCAACGCGCACGGCGCGCTGTCAAAAACCGTGGGAGAGTCGCTGATCGTCCGGCCGGTCGGTCAGGAACGCATCACCGTCGCGGCAAAAAGTGATCCGTTGATGGCGGGCATCGGGAATCACGATTTCTATCGCGAACCCAATCTGACGCGGGAGCAACTCCTGGAAAGCAAGTTCCTCCACGGCGATGCGCCGTTGTCCTCCGGTGTGTTCTCCGGCGCGGTCGTCTACCGGGATGTCTGTCCGCTGACACGCTTTGAAAGCCTCTACAACGGGCTGACTTCTGAGGACCACTGGAAGTACATCGCCTACCGCGGGCGCGATCCGTTGACCTTGAACTTCCGCCGGCCGTTTACCATCAGCCGCGTTGTACTGCGGGAAAACCGGCACTACAACTGGATGCAGGAAATTGCCTTGACCCTGGGCAATGATAAAAAGCCGACGCTGGTGAAGCAGATCCCCGCGGTGCGTCGGGCAATCACGTATGAGTTCAAACCGCGAAAAGTCAGTTCGATCACGTTGACGCCGACGAAGATCAAACAGCTCAAGGGCGGTCCGACCGGGTGGGATATCGTCGAGATCCATCGCGTGCTGCCGGAGTCGTTCACGCGCCGGGTTGTGCCGTTGACCCGGCCCGCGGGCATTGTGAAGTTCCCCATCGGCAGAGGCGGGATCATCCTGAATCTGCTGCCGCTGAATCATCCGATGTCACAGCGTGTCCTGCTGCAGTTGCTGCAGAACCTGGGTGTGCCGCGAGACGAGAAGAAGCAGGCCGGCGGGCTCCTCGGCGACGATGACGACGGCGCCCTGAATCTGGATGACCTGGAATAGAATTACGAAAGAGGATGAAGAACCCAACATATATCTGGGTGGACGCACATGGACAGGGCCGAAACCGCTATGTCCTGTTTCGCCGGGAATTCAAACTGGACGAAGCCCCCGACAAAGCGATGCTGAAGGTCTTCGCGGATACGCGATACCGGTTGATCATTAACGGCAAGACCGTCTGCCACGGGCCGGCGCGTTTCTTTCCTGAGTTTCCGATGTACGACGAACTGGATGTGGCGTTGTATCTGCAAGGCGGACAGAACGTCATTGCCGTGATGGTCAACAGCTATGGTTGCGGCTCCTTCCACAGCGTGTTAAACCGCGGCGGCCTGATTCTGGAGTGCATCGCCGGCGACATGGCAATCGGCACCGATAAAAACTGGACGTGCCTGGAATCGCCCGGCCATAATCCAGTGACGCAGCCGTTGTCGTTCGCTCTGAATCCGGGCGAGCATCTTAGCCTGGCGAAGATGCCGGCCGGCTGGACTGAGGCGGACTTCGACGACTCCGACTGGCAGGCTGCCGTAGAGGTCGACGGCGTGGCCTGGGGACCGTTGCGGCCGCGCAATCTGGCTCTCCTTGATGAGTCTCCGATCCGGCCGCCCGGACAGCCTGCCATGTTCGCTGCCGCGCCGCCGCACGACCAAGTCCATTCGCTGGCCGTCGTGCATCCCGAACCCGTTGCCCACGGCGTCCAGGCACTCGTTGCCGTGAAGACGTTTATCCATGCGCCGGACGCGTGCAGTGTGACGCTTGGCGCCTGGTGGGGGCGCTATTGGCTTAACGGAGAAGAGATCAAAGGCAATAACCGCGAAGACGTGCACTTGCGGCAGGACTTCGCTGTCTCGCTGAAGGCCGGATGGAACACGCTGGTGATGTGCGAGATCATGCGAAGCGAAGTCTGGGACTTCTATCTGGCGCTGCCGGAAGACGCCGCTCTGACCATCGCCGCTGAAGCGGACCTTGATGCAGATGACGCGTTTCTTGTTGGTGGACCGTGGATCAAGGAACAGATGAAGGCTGCGGAAGACGCCGATTTGTCCGGTGGCGAGTTGCCGGCAGCACTCGGCGAGTGGCAGAAACGGTCGCGCGGTCAGGGCGCTGACTTGCCGGTCCGCGAACGCGCCTGGAAGACGTTCCGCGCGATCAGGTCGAAGGAGGACCTGAAGTCGGGAGAGTCGTTGGCGTTGCTGTTCGATTTCGAACAGGAGTACCTCGGGCGTGTACGTTTGGATTTCACGGCGGCGTCGGGTACAACAGTTGATGTCTCATATGGCGAACGTTTGCACGATGACGGCGGGCTGAATGTGCACGGCCGATTTCTGGTGGACATGGTCGAGCGTTGCCGCACTGGTGCGGGCCGACAGGAACTGCATTTGATGCACCCACGCGGCGGGCGCTACGTCGAGCTCCTGGTCAGCGGCGACACCGACAAGTTCGAGCTGCACGACTTCGATCTGACCGGCGCCTGTTATCCGGTGTCCCGGGATGCGTCATTCGAGTGTTCGGAGCCGCGGCTGCAGGAGATCTGGGAGATCGGCCGCCAGGCGACGCACAAGTGTATGGAAGACGCCTTCCTCGATTGCCCGTGGCGCGAACGCGGTGTCTATATCGGCGATGCGTTGGTCGAGTTTGATGCGGCACTGGCGGCGTTCGGCGATACGCGTGTAATGCGTCGCTCAATCGAGATCTTCCTGCATGGCCAGGGCGAAAACGGTCTGGTGCCGGGAGGAGCCTTCGGCATTACGCCCGGCAAACATCCGGACTATTCAGCGATCCTGCTGATGTGCGCCCGGCGCTACATCGAGGTCACCGGTGATACTTCGATTGTCAGCGATTACGTTGATCGCTGGGAGCGTCTGCTGGAAGGGCTCGTTGCGTTGAAGACGAGTGGCGGTGCGTTGTTCGACGGCACGGATCTGCATCCGTATATCGATATCGCGCAGCACGATTGTCGGAAGAGCGTCAACTGCGCGTTGAACTGTTTCTTCCAAAAGGCGTTTATTGATGGCGCAGTACTCCTGGACACTGTTGATCGCGACGGAAAGAACTGGTCAGAACTGGCCGATGCCACGGCGGCCGCGATTCGCGCCTTGTTCTGGGATGAGACGCGCGGCGTGTTTGTCGACCGTTTGCGTGAGGAGGTCCCGGACACGGAGCCGTCGATTCACGGCAATGCATTGGCTGTCATGTTCGAGATCGCCACGCCGGAGCAGTGCGACAAACTGAAGCCGTGGTTCCGCGAAGCCATGGCTGACAACTTCTTCGGTAAAGACCGCCCGGACGAACGCAACGGCGTCCGGACAAACGCGTACTTCAGTTATTACGCATTGGATGCACTCTACCGCCTGGACTGCCCGGAAGACGCGCTGTCCTTCATGTCGTCCTGCTGGGGCATGATGCTCGACTGCGGCGCCTGGACCACGTGGGAGTCGTTCAGCGGCGAAAACGGCGGCAGCCTCTGCCACGCCTGGGCGGCATCCCCCACCTGGTATCTCACCAAGGAGGTCCTTGGCGTGGCCGCCAAGACGAATGCGCCTGATACGGTGATCGTGGCCCCGAAGCCGTCTGGTCTTGAGTGGGCCAAGGGCACATATCTGCATCCAAAGGGCCCGGTTCGTGTCGAGTGGAAGCAGACGTCAGATGGCCTGGACGTGAAGGTCGACGCGCCGGACGGCGTGACAGTAGAGCGGGGGTAAGCCGTTTGAGGTCCTTCTCCGGCGCCGAAGGCGCACACGGAGCGCGGAGTTTCACTCCGCTCTTATTCCTGATCAGAAAGCGGAGTACAACTCCGCGCTCCGTGTCCGGCTGCGCCGGGGGAAAGGGCTGCCGGTAGAAAAAACTACGGCCGGGTGGCATAGCCGTTGAAGTCGCAGTGGTCCGACGGCGGATAAAGCTGCAACTACAGGTCCGTGAAGCGCGTCGGCACGACGTCGTGCTCGCGGCAGAAGTCGAGAACGTTCTGCTGCATGAACATCCGGCGTTGGGCATCGCGGCGGCGGGCGACGTCGCCGGGATTGTCCTTGCCGAGCGCCAGTTGGAGGAAGTCCTCGGCATCGGCGTAGCCGGGATGGCCGACGACAATGTAGTCGCCGGGGTCGGCAAGCCGAAGCCTGGTAATCAATGCCTCCGGCAGGTCCTGATCGCTGTCCGGGCAGCGCGGCAGTCGAGCTGCTGCCGTGTCGCCGGCAATCAGTCCTTCGCGTTGGCGCAGGTCGTCGATGCGTTCCTGCACGCCGTCAAGCCAGCCGAAGCCCATGTGCAGATCGAGGTAGTCGACCTGCAGGCCGGCATCCCGCGCCCGCTGCAGCTGGGCTTCGATCTCACGCAGAATCTCGTCGGGCTCAGCCCGGCGGTCACGATGTACCTGTGTCGTTGCCGGGAACATGCCGTTTCGATCAACGAGTGTCGGGACGTCATTGACCGGCAGCACGGGTCCCCATTTCAACATCGGCCATTCCGCGGTAATCGCGGCGTGCAGACCGACGCAGATGCCGTCGAGTTCCTTCAACACGGCAACGGCATGGGCAAAGCTCGGGCCGGGGACGAGCAGGGAAACATTGCGCAGAATGCCGTTTTCGGCGGCATCGCGAATGGCTAGATCGGCAGCCTTGCAGGAGCCCGCGTCATCGCCGCGGGTAACAAGTCGAATGGTCAAGTTCTTTGCCTCTTCAGAAGAGCGGGTTATTTACACTGCGGTCGTATGAGCTGAAAACCTTATACGCGGCGCCTGGAATTGCCATATATCCGCTGAAGGACATGGGGGCGCAAGTGCTCGACGAATCACGCTTCGGCACCGGACAGGGAGGTCCTGTACCCCGCAACGACCCTTGGCCTGCGAGGCATGCCGGGCCCTCTGCCGGGGTTCAGGACCGATCGCCTGCACGCAGCGCGGCTGCCTCCGGGGAAGATCCCGTCCCGACTTCCTGACAAGCAGGACGACATGTGGCTGCTTCACCCCTGGACCACAACGTGCGCCAACATGCCGGTCCGCCGACAGCATGGTCGGCGGGCGCGATCGCGGATCGACGGGATCGATGACATTGCCGGCTGCGGCGGAAGAATGTAGAATCAAAATATGCCGCAATAAAAACAGCAGAGCAGCAGAGGAGAACACACCATGGCCTTTACCCTGGAACTCGGCGCGAGTGCACCTGATTTCGAACTGCCGGCTACCGACGGCAAAACCTACTCGTTGGCGGACTTCGCGGACGCCGATACGTTGGTCATCTTCTTCACCTGTAATCACTGTCCGTTTGTGATTGGTTCGGATGAAGTGACTCGGGCGACGGCGGAGAAGTTTGCCGATAAGGGTGTGCGCTTCGTCGGCATCAACTCGAACAGCGTGAACACCTACGAAGAAGACGGTTTCTTCCACATGGTCGAACGCATGACCGAGCACGAATTTCCGTGGGTGTACCTGCGGGACGAATCACAAAACGTCGCGAAGGCATACGGCGCCTTGCGCACGCCGCACTTCTACGTATTCGACAAGAACCGCAAACTGGTCTACACCGGCCGCGGCGTCGATAACCCCCGCGATGCTTCGCAGATCACGGTGAACGATTTGGACCGTGCGCTGGAAGAAATCACCAGCGGCAAACCGGTGAGTGTGCCGCAGACCAATCCAATCGGCTGCAACGTGAAGTGGGACGGCAAAGACGCCCACTGGATGCCGCCGGACGCCTGTGATCTGGTTTAAACACTGGCGCCAAAGGCGGGGTTCTGGTGTGCCGGCGGAACTGAAAGGGAAGAGAATGTAGACGCAACCCATACTCCATCCCTGAGAAAGATGGAGCGGGTGATGGGAATCGAACCCACGTGTGCAGCTTGGGAAGCTGCCGTTCTACCATTGAACTACACCCGCTCAAAACCCGCATATTGTACACCCACGCGGTGGGCCCCGCAAGGTGCAGATCAGAGAGAAAGTAAGCCCTCGATTACTGCCCTTCGTGGTCCGTATAGAGATCCCGCACCCTCTTGAGCGCCGAAGCCTTGGCGAAGGAGTTCGCGGTGCGGAGTTTCAGGATCGGTCACCTACACCAGACAGCCACCTCCAGTTC